>JBDTXR010000327.1:0-10642 GCA_040006075.1 Byssovorax sp.
CTTCCTTTACCTGCGGGAAGAGAAGCAGCTCGCCCCGTCGACGATCAATGTCGCGTTGCATGCCCTGCGGTTCTTCTTCATCCACACCATGCAGCGCGCCTTTCAGGTCTTCGACGTCTTGCGCGTGCACAAGCCCCGCATGCTCCCGGTCGTCTTGAGTCCGGGCGAGGTGCGGTTGGTCCTCAGCGGTGTGCGTCACCCCGTTCGGCGCATGGCCCTCGCCACGATCTACGCCCTGGGCTTGCGGCTCAACGAGGGACTCTCGCTCGAAACGGGCCACATCGATAGCGCACGACGCCCGCCTGACGAAGGAGGCCACGATTCACACGTTGCGCCACAGCTATGCGACCCACCTGCTCGAAGCGGGCATTTCGCTGCGCACCATCCAGCAGGTCCTCGGCCACAAGTCGCTTCGCACCACCGAGCTCTACATGCACGTCACACAGCCCGGGACCGAGCGCCTCCAGGAGACGCTCGATCGCATGATGGTGGATCTGTAGCCCGAGTCCCGAGCGATGCTCAGGCTCGTCGACGTCGTGCGGCGGCACGGGCCGGCGTACATGGATCGTCATGGCGCGACCATGATGCCGAGTCATCGGAGCGCCGTAAAGGCAATTCTTCAATGCCGCACGCCGGACCTCGGCGGCCACGTCGCGGCGTGCCCGGGCTGCGGCTCCGAGCACCTGCTCTACCACTCGTGCCGGCACCGCGCCTGTCCTCGGTGCGGGCACGACGCGACGACGCGCTGGCTGGCCCGACAGCACGAGCTGCTGTTGCCGGTGCCCTACTTTCACGTCGTCTTCACGCTCCCCTCGGAGCTGCGGCGACTCGTGCGCTCGCACCAGAAGGCGCTCTTGCCGGTGCTCTTCCAGGCTGCATTCGAGTCGCTTGCGCGCCTGTGCGCCGATCCGCACTACCTCGGTGGTCGGATTGGCGCACTCGCCGTACTGCACACCTGGACGCGTACCCTCGAGTGGCATCCTCACGTCCATCTGCTCGTGCCGGGCGGCGCTCTCGCGCCCGATGGTCGCACCTGGATCCCGGCGCCCCGCCGACGCACTCGTTACCTCGTCCCCGTCAAGGCGCTCGCCAAGCGCTTTCGAGGGCGCTTTCTCCACCTCGCGCGCCGCGCCTTGCCCGGCGTTGCCTTTCCCCACATCCCGTGGGACAAGCCCTGGATCGTCTTCGCGAAGCCTGTTGTCCAGGGTGCGGAGAAGGTCCTCGAGTATGTCGGCCGCTACGTGCACAAGACGGCGATCGCCGACAGCGCCATCGCCGCCGTCGACGATCGCACGGTGTCCTTCCGCTACCGGGACAGCCGCGATCACCAGCGCAAGACCATGACTCTTCCGGCTCATGAGCTCTTGCGCCGCTTCCTCCAGCACGTCCCTCGCAAGGGACTTCACCGCGTCCGCGCCTTTGGCCTGCTCCATCCGGCGCACCGCACCACGCTTCGACAACTCCAGATTGTGCTGGCGCCGCGGCAACCTCTCGATTCGCCCGCTCCCGCGCGGTCGACTCGACTGCGCCTGCCCTGTCCGCAGTGCCGGCAGGCGTCTCTGCTCCTCGTGCGTCGGTTGTCGCCGCAGGACTGCCTCGCGTGGGCGAATGCGCACGCCGCCGAGCCCGGGGGGCATCCCCCCGCGCGCGCTCCACCGTGAGCGCCGCGCGGACGACAGCCGCGGTGGCATCATGATCTCGCTGCGAACACCCCACCACTCGGACGCCCGACGCGTCTCCAGGGACACATCCATGCAGGGCTTCAAAAGCACCACGGCCGCGGTCACTTGGTCCCAGGTAGCCCGCCAGTGTGTGCCCCTCGATCCCATGAAATTCTCCGGTCCCACCCGTTCGCCCCGCCATCGCTGCTCTGTCGCGGCACCCCCGTTGGGTTGAAATCCCCAATCACCTGCCCATGCTACCTGGGCGGGTTCGTTCAACCAGCGTTTTGACGCCGGCCGTCGCGCCGCTCGCTTCGCGAGCGTCACGCCGTCGCCGCAAAAACGCTATTCGTTGGGCGGCGCCGGGTCGCTCGAGCTGATCGACGAGAGCAGGATCCGGTGCGCGTCGTCCAGCTTCCGGCAGCGCGCGCGTGCAGGGGGGCGCCCCGGGAGGCCGGGCTGGCGCGCACCCGCGGGACCGATGAGGTGCAGCCTCGCGAGGAACGTACGGCCTACCCGAACGCCGCCCAGCGGAACGGGCTACCCTTGACGGGGCGTTCGCCGTGGAGGTCAGCCCTGGCGCGCCCCTCCGCCTCGGCGTCGAGGGCGCAACCGCGCGGCTTCGCCTGTGTTCCCCAAGCCGCCCAGGTCGACTCGTCCTCGGCGGCCCGCCTCCACGGCGCCGAGCTCGGCTGCGGCGCCAGCCCGTGGGGTTGCCCGGCACAGGTCCCTTGGCTCACCGTCTGCGCTGGCTGTTGTCCAGACGACGCGACCTCGCTAAGATCTCGTCGATGGTCGACGCCTCGCTTCCGCCCGGAGTCATCGAGCGCATCGTCGAGGTGCTCAAGCCCGACGAGGTCTGGCTGTTCGGGAGCCGTGCTCGGCAGACCCATGGCTCCGACAGCGACTGGGACATGATGGCGATCCTCCCGGATTCGGCAAGCGAGGACAAGCTCGACCTCGTGAACGTGTGGCGCCAGTTCCGCGAGCTGCGCCGCATGCGCGTCGAGGTGTTTCCGATCCGGCGAAGCGAGTTCGACGAGGGGCGGCGCACCGTCGGCGAGCTCGCCGAAGCGGTCGCACGGGAAGGGCGTATCGTCTATGGCCGCTGACGGGAAGCACAAGACCCGACCAATCGAGAGGCTTCTCAGAGCGGCGAGCCTCGATGTCGCGAAGCGATGCCTCGTCGATCCGCCGAACATCCTCGCCGCAACCCATCTCCAGCAAAGCGGCTGAGAAGATCCTCGGCGCTGTCCGCCTCCACCGTGGTCTCTTGAACACGAAGGATCACGACCTGGTCATCCTCGTCGACGGCCGTCCGGGAGGAGAGCCACGTCCTCTCCCCGATGGTGACCCGTGGCGTGACCGCTTCCGCCCGCTCGAGTCGCTGTCAGTGTACGCCACGGCGTTTCGCTACAGCCTCGCGCCGGAGCCGAAGGTGGAGGAGTTGCGAGAGATGCTCGCGACGCTGACGACACTCCACGCGCTCGCGAGCAAGGAGCTGCTCGGCGCATAGGGCCGGAGCACCGCGTCCGGCAGGGCGAGCACCGCCTGCGCCTCGGTCAGCTCCACGAGGCGCTGCTGGGGAGCGAGCCCGGGGAGGCGCTGCTCGGCCCCGTCGTGGTCAGCTCGCACAGCGCCCGCCCGCCCGCCGAACGCCTCGCCAGTCTGCCGCCGCGCGAAGCGCTGTCGGCAGCACTGGCTTGTCGGCAGGGCCATTCATAGCATCGCCATCAGGCGGCGCGCTTGGTGCTCTTCCGACGCCCATCGGGCGCTGCAATCAGAACCTCCGCGGGGATCTGCATCGACGCCTGAACCTTGCGAATCATCGGCAAAGTAAGTGCGCGTTTGCCACCCAGGACCTCGGAGACGCGAGCGCGGGAACCCAGAATAGGCTCCAGGTCTTTACGCGACCATCCGAGTTGCTCGCAGCGAACCTTGATGGCTTGAACAGGATCGAGCGGTAGAATTGGAAAGCACTTGCGCTCATATGCGTCAACGAGCGTGGCCAGCGCATCGAGCTCTCGCTCTTCGGGCGATCCTGACTCCGCATTCCAGAGCGCATCGATCCGATGGAGCGCGCGGAGATGACTTGCTTGATCCGCAACAGGTTCGATCATGGTGGTGCTCCTCATATCGTGGCCGCGTCGATTCGGTCATACTCGGCATGCGTGCCGACGAACAGGATGTAGACCAGAAACAGGGGGCCATACTTGATCTTCGCAATCAGGCGATATGTATTGCCACGAATGTCAAATATGACTCGGTTGTCTTGCAGGAAGTCTGCGCTCCCGAACCCTGCCTTTACATCAGCAGGCCCCGCCCAGGACGCATGCTGGACGATTGAGAACCAAAGCCGAAGCGCGCCTTCCGCGTCCGGGTGCTTTCGCCAGAAGTCTACGAGGGTGCCACGGCTGAAGATCCTCATCGCGCGAGCAACTTATCACGCTCCCAGCATGGGAGCAAGAGGTTCGAAGCGGAGAAATCTCTCAGCGACGTGGCCGAGTCCGGCCGGTCCCGTCCGTCGGCTCCGCTTCGACGACGTGGTCTCAACCACCCCGTCGTGCGCTCACCGCTGTCGCGCTCATCTCTGCCGAACATCCGACGATAAGCTGCCGGCGAAGCCGGCCAGCTTCATGGCTTGTTCGGCGACGAAGGTCTGAATGGTTCGTTCTCAGCATGACCCCCCCCGCATTGCGTGTTCCCGGAAGAACCCTTGCGAGGATCCCTTATCGGCATGACGCTGAACTATTCATCTGCCCATGAGGCCTTATTTCCTTCACAATCAGCAGAAGATAATCCCCTAAATCCTCTACGGTTCTTAGTGCGGCTTAGGTGCATCCTTGGCTCGTTTGGTCGATTCGTGAGGCTCTTGAGGATCCGCCGTCGGCTGGCCGGTGCGGATCACGGTGCTCGTTTCCATGATTGCGTCGGCGAGCGGCCCCAGTTGGGTCGGACCCGAATGAGCGTTGGATGCCTGCAAGTGCTCCAGTTCGTCGTCGGGCATGCTCAGCAGAACGTCAAGAACCTTCCTGAAGGCGTCTTGTCGGTGCTTCACGACTCCGGGGTCTTGACCTCGCATGTCGAGAAAATGACGCACATCTGCAGCCGATGGAAGAAACGTTTTGGCATCGAACCTGGTCGCGAACAGGGAAAGAACCTTCTTCCGCGCGACGTCCACTTCGGTCCGTTCGACGATTTCCGACGCGCTCAGTCGACGGTGCTCTTTCCCTGTCGGGCGGTCGTTCGTTGGCGTCGACTGCTCGGTGTGCTCAACGTGGACCTCGACGAGGCACTGGCGGACCAGATCGTAGCCCCACTCACGCAGCAGCGGGACCAAGAGCGACTTCAGGAGTTGGTGCTTCCCTCTTTTCTCAGTCATGGCCGCATCCTATAGGCCAACTGCGTTAAAAAACTCGTCGGCGAACACCGGGAACATGGCGGCGTTGCCGGAGTACGTATTGTCCCCGCGCATGATCTTTGGAAAGCCTCTCGAGAATGGAATCTGAGTGTTGAAGATGGGCCACCGGTTGCGGGTAGCGGCCGTTTGAATCTCATCGATCGCCCGCAGCTTCTCCGGGCCGCCGTCGTTCCCGCCGTCGTAGAAGGCGTTGTTGATCACGACGCCCGACACGCTGATGGAACTGCCGCGATTGTTCCGCTTGAAGTCTGCTAGTGACTGGGCCAGCAGCGGAAAGCCGATCGTCGCGAAGAACTCCGGTTTCACGGGCACGAGGACCAAGCCGCTCGCGTGGTAGGCGGCCTGGGTCAGGATCGACTCCGTGGGCGCGCAGTCGATGATGATGAGGTCCTTCTGCGGGAAGTTGCCAGCCAGGAAGCGCGCCAGCACCTTCGGATCAGGCCGCAGGGAATTGGTGAGGTTGTCGGAGAAATCGAAGCGCGCCGGAATGAGCTGCAGGGAGCTTGTCGTCGCCATTTTGCGTGAGATCAGCTCGACGCCGGTGTTTGGCGCCAGTGGCGAGGCTGCACCGCCCGGCGTAGCAGGGAGGTAGCCATTGAAAATCTCGACGATCGAAGGGCGACGTTCGGACAGGAATGCGTTGTAGTTGGCTCCCATCAATGCCTGGCTGAGATTGGCCTGTGGGTCCAGGTCGATCGCGAGCGTGTCGAGGCCTCTCCTCGAAAGGGCGTTACGGGCCAGCAGGGCTGAGATCGTCGACTTGCCTACGCCACCCTTCATGTTGATGACACAGACTGTTAGAGGCCCCTGCGGTCTTGCCATGGTGTGTTCTCCTATCCGAGATTGCTGTGATCGCGCTGATCGGGACGAACATCATAGGGTTCGAGCGCACCATCAAGGCTAGATGAAACCCGTTAGGCTGCACGCTGTGCGGGTCCGGTCCTGCTTGTCGCGCTTCATCCTGTCCTCGAAGAACTGGATGAGCCGCAGCACCGCGGGAACGCGCGTGGACGGGTCGCCGAGGCACTTGACATGCGTCGACGGTTCGTTCTCGTCGGCGCAACCGGCAACGGTGCCAGCCATCACGACGACGCCCGTGGCGGTAGCGCAGCCGAGGATGAGCGAGCTGAGCAGTGGGGCGATTCGGCGGGCGGCGCGGAGCATGGTCCATCCCTCGGGTGGCGGGTTCCGGTGGTTCCGGCCCGCGCAGAGAGTCGCCTCCCGCGCGACGGGGAGACGAACGGCGCGCAGATGCTATTCGGGGGCGGGGAGGCTGTCAACGCCATTGCGCATCGATTGGCAGGTCTTCCTGCGCCGAACGAGTAGTCCATCGGTCCGGAATAAGACCTTCGGACCGATCTCCTGGAAGTGGATTCGGCCGGTCACCCCGAAACCGCTTCTACCGGTCAATCTAGCGCCGCTCACGGCCCACGACGCTACCAGCGGTCCGCCGCGCTCGTCTACCGAATTCACGCGGAAATCGCGGCGCTTGCGCCATGGTTGGCCGCGCTCTCCTGCCGCCGGGCGGGGCCCGCGCTCCCCGATCAGGCTGACCGATGTAGCGGCCAGAGCTCGCCATTTTTCTCCGGCCGAATCCAACCGCGCCGCCCGAAATCCAGCGTCTATTCCTGGCCGGCCGAAAGCCCGGCGCCGACGCCTCCATACCTCCGCCCACCCGCTGCGCCCCCCGCCGCCGCTCACCGCCGCCGCCGCGGCAGCCCTCCATCGAGCGGACTCCGCACGCCGCACCCACCGCGATTGAGCACATGGGTATAAATCATCGTCGTGCTCACATCACGATGCCCCAGCAACTCCTGGATCGTCCGGATGTCATATCCTCCTTCGAGCAACGCTGTCGCGAACGAATGGCGCAGCACATGACACCCCACCCTCCGGCTGATTCCCGCCTTCACGCCGGCCTCGTGGACCGCGCGCTGAAGCACGCTCTCGTGCAAATGGTGCCGCCGCACCTCCCCGCTCTCCGGATGCCTGTACGTTCGAGTCGCCGGAAACACCCACTGCCACGCCCACTCACGGCCAGCACTCGGCAGCTTCCTCTCCAGCGCGTGCGGAAGCTCGACCCAGCCCGCGTCGTCATCCGATCCTTGTCGCCCTTGCCCTCGCGCACCAGGATCTCTTGCCGATCGAAATCGAGATCCTTCACCCGAAGTCGCGCACATTCCAGGAGCCGGAGGCCGGCTCCATAGAGAAGCGATGCCATGAGGAGCGGCGCGCCGGCCATGCAATCGAGCACCGCCGCGACCTCTCGGTGGGTGAGCACCGCGGGTAGCCGTTCGGGTCGCTTCGCGCGGGCAAAGTCGCCCAACGCCTCGACGGGGATACCGAGCACGCGCACATACAGAAACAAGATCGCTGCCAAAGCCTGGTTCTGCGTCGACGCCGCGACGTGCTGCTCGGTCGCGAGGTGCCCGAGGAACCGCACGATCGCGTCGGGGCCGAGGTCCCTCGGGTGGCGGAGACCATGATGGCGAATGAAGCGCCGGATCCAGCCGAGATAGGCCTCCTCGGTGCGCGGGCTCAGGTGGCGAACACGCATCGTCTCGCGGACGCGGTCGAGGAGCCGCTGCGGCTTCGGATCGAGAGGATCGCCGTTCATGGGCTCGGCCTCAGCGAGCCACGTGCCACGGCGATCTCCAGGCCCATCGCGCCCGCAAGCGGGCCCCGCGCCACGGCGGCACCCGAGGTCCGCCATGGCGCCGTCGAGCCCCAGGCTCCCTATCCCCCGCCCGCCGCAGACCCACCCGCCGCCGCCCCCTTCCCGCCACGCCCGGCTTGCGGCTCCGCACCAGATCCTCCACCAGTTGATCGCTGTCGTCGTCTCGACAGCCTCCGACGAAGAAAAAAAGTCTCGGGGAGGCTGTCGACAGCCTCGCCGGAAGAAAAAAAGTCCCGCCCCGGCTCTCCAGCAGCCTCCCGGGAAGAAAAAAGTCGGGATCCAGCTCCGCCGCCCCCTCCACCGAAGAATTTTTCTCGCGCGGAGGCTCCCACCCGCCTCCGCGCAAGAAAGAAAGCTGCCCGCACGCCCTGCGGCAGCCTCCGTGCAAGCTCCGACGTCAGCCGGCGGGCGGCGTCTGCGGCGCGCCCGTGCTCGGCGTCGCGCCGGCAGCCGCGTCCTTCTTCTTCCGCGGGCGCCCCGACCGGCCGGCGGCATAGAGCGACGGGAACCACTCGTCGCGCTTCGGATCGCGGCGCATCAGGCACATTCCGACCTCCTGGACCTCGAAGTACGTCTGGATGAGCAGCGTCCAGGCGCGCTGCATCAACTCGTAGGCTTCCCGGCCCTTCGGCGTCATCGCCGCTGCGAGGTGCGCCAGGATGTCGCCGGCGATCCGGCGCGCATCGGCGACATCGGTCTCCCGGTAATTGGTCGTGTCGGTGGCGACCGCGGCGTGGTTCTTCTCGCAGATGTCGGCATACCCGAGCAGATCGCCGGCGAGATCACGGTGGCTCGTGCCCGGCCGGAGGAGGGCGAGGAGCAGGGCAATCTTCGGATCGCGCTTGAACTTGTACTCGCACAGCTCCTGGATCCGCGCTTCGACTTCCATGCCTTCCTGGATCAGCTCGACAGGGACCTTGGCGTCGGTCGCAAACGCGCCTTCGGCCTCGGCCTGCGCGTGAGCGAAGAAGACGAGGAACGCAGCGGCCTTGAGGCCTTCGACGCTGGCGAGGTCAAACTCACCGATGCTGTGCTGCTGCTCGAAGCGCGCGTGGAGCGCAGGGACCTGGGTGACGAACGCATAGACCCCGAGGGCGGCGAGCGCGCCTGCGTACGAGTCTTTCGGGCCGCTCTGGTCAGCGCGGCCAGACCACGCCGCGCATCTCGAGATCACGCACGGTGTCCGCGAGCGTATCGCCCGGATCCCGCGCCGTCCACCCCAGCTCACTCCGCGCCTTATCGGCATTCACGTACCAGAAGCAATTCGCCATCTCCGCGCTGATCCGATCGATGCCCTCGAGCTGCGGGATATGCTTTGAAACACGCTCCATCAGCCCGGCGCCAATCCGCGCGAGTGTCATGCTCCGAGGCACCTTCACGCGCGGCGCAGCGACACCCGAGATCCGCACGAGCCGCGCAAAGAAGGCTTCAATCGTCAAATTCACAGCCGACACGAGGTACCGCTCGCCGGCCCGGCCGCGCTCCATCGCCAGGATCATCGCCGCAGCCGCGTCGCGCGCATCGACGAACGAGAGGCCGCCCGCGGGGATGAACGGCATCTTCTTCTCGAGGAACTTCACCACGTCGCCGGTCGACGATCCGCGCTCATCTCCCGGCCCCAGGAGCAGCGTCGGGTTCACCGAGACGACCTCGAAGCCCGGGCCACTCCGATCGAGGCCGGCCTTCTCGGCGAAGAGCTTCGATCGGTAGTACGGCCACGACGCGAGGAGATTCATCGGCGCTTCGGCCTTCTCGTCGCGGATCTCGTCGGGGTCCTTGGTGACGGCGACGACGCCGCTGGTGCTGGCGATCACGACGCGCTGGATGCCGGCGGTGCGCGCGGCGTCGAGCGTGATCTTCGTCCCGTCGACGTGGACGCGGTAGAGCCTCTCCGCGTCTTCGGGGAGCCGCGAGACCAGGCCGGCGCAGTGGTAGAGCGTCTCGCAGCCGTCGGCGGCGGCGCGCACCGAGGCGGCGTCGAGCACGTCGCCGCGCACGACGGTGACGCCGAGCGCGGTGAGGGCCGCGTCGTTTCCGCGGCAGAGGGCGGTGACATCAACTCCGCTCTCGCGGAGCTGAGCGACCAGGTGACGGCCGAGGAAGCCAGTGGCGCCGGTGACGAGCGTGCGGCTCATGCGAGGTCGAATGCCTTCTGAAAGGTTTGCAGGAGCGAGATGTCGTTGGACTTGATCGCGCCGGTCATGAACTCCATCGGGCTCGGCGTGTAGGCCTCGCGCACGATCTTGGTGAAGATCTCCGGCGACGTCTTCAGCACGCAGTCGGCCTGCGATCCCTCGGGCTTGCCGATGCGCGCGGCCGCGCCGTCAGGGCCGATCTTCAGCGTCCACTTGGCCTCGGTCTCGGCGCCGAGCGTGAAGTAAAACGTGATCGGCTTGGGGGCGCTGCCGGCGACGAAGCGGGCCTCGAGGTCGCGGAAGAGCGTGACCAGCGGGTGCTCCTTCGCGGGCGTGGGAGGCGCGTCGAGGCTCTTGATCCGCCGGAGATCGAGCGCGCCGCCGTCGCGGAGCATGGTCACGGCGAGCTGGGTGAGCTCGGCGATCTTGCGCGAGGCCTGGGCCGACTTCATCCCCGCGGTGAGCCGGCGCAGCTCGCTGATCTCGAGCGGCGGTCCGATCCGCGCGACGATGTCGCGACGCACCGGGAAGCTCTTGCCCTTGGGGAGCGCGGCGCGCGTTCCGCCCAGGTAAACAGGGAGAATGTCGACGTCGTGGGCGAGCGCGAGGTGGCCAATCACCGCCTTGAACTCCTGGATCGCGCCGGTGGTGGATCGCGTTCCTTCGGGGAAGATCAGCACCGTCTTGCCCTGCTCGATCACCTCGCCGGCCTGGCGGATCGCCTGGCGCAGGCCGCCCTTGCGATCGA
>JBDTXR010000328.1:0-10626 GCA_040006075.1 Byssovorax sp.
GTCGCCTCGCTCGACTGCTCGATCTGCCAGGACCAGATCCTCGGCCCGATCTTCGGCGTGCAGGATCCGCGGCGCGACAAGCACGTGGACTTCGTCGGGGGCATCCGCGGGATCCCCGAGCTGGAAAAGCGCGTCGATTCGGGCGATTTCACGGTGGCGCTGCACCTCTACCCGACGCAGATCGAAGAGCTCTTCGCCGTGAGCGACGCGGGCCTGCTCATGCCGCCGAAGAGCACCTGGTTCGAGCCCAAGCTGCGGAGCGGGCTCTTCGTTCACACGTTCTGATTCTCTGAAAGAGGCGTTTTTCATGGCGACCATCCAGCGTGTTTCCCCGGCTGACGCGAAGAAGCTCGTCGACGACGAGGGGTACATGTACCTCGATGTCCGGAGCGAGCACGAGTACGAGGCCGGTCACCCCGTCGGCGCGCAGAACGTGCCTCTGATGCACGCCGGCCCCGGCGGGATGACCCCGAACGCCGACTTCCTCGCGGTGGTCCAGGCCGTCTATCCGAAGGAGACCCGGCTCGTGGTGGGCTGCAAGGCGGGGGGTCGCTCGATCAAGGCCGCCGAGATGATGACCGGGGCCGGGTACACTCACATCATCGATCAGCGCGCCGGCTTCGACGGGCCGCGCGATGCGTTTGGCACCCTCACCGAGAAGGGGTGGGCTCCGGCGGGCCTGCCGGTGGAGACGGTGACGGCCGGCGGCTCGTATGGGGAGCTGAAGCAGAAGAAGGGCTGAGCCCCCGGCGCGGCCGATCCCGCCGCGCCGATGAAATCAATTGAAATACCCGGCGGCGATCCGTCGGAACCCCTGCAAATCAAGCTGGATCGCGCGCGAGGGCGCGTGCTGCGGCGCGCGCTGCGTCGGTGGGTCGCTTGACGTCAAAGCCCTCCATGGTTCATGAATCCCCTTACAAAAGGGGAATCTGTGCCGATCCGTGGAAAATACCAGGCGCTCTTCACCGACAACGCCGGTGATCCGGTCAAGGCCCTCACCGCGATCGCCCACCTCGCCCACGAAGATGCCTTCGATCCCGTGCCCGTCGACGAGCTCGGCATCGGCAGCACCCTCTACGAGGCCCGCTGGAGCGAGTCGTGCGAGCTCTGCGGGGCGATCTGGATCGGTACCAAGGCCGGTGAGGTCGTGTGCATCGATCTCGGGAACGACGCCCCGCGGGTCCTGGAGCTCGTCCTCGACCGCGGGGTCCGCACGCTGCTGCACCTCCACGGGCCCAACGCCTTCGGGCCCGACCACAGCCTCCTCGTCGGCACCGACGACGGCTTTCTCCGCCGCGTCCACGAGGTCGGAGGTCATCTGGTCGAGGCCGAGACTGCTTTGCATCTGGAGTCGTGGTGGCAAGGCGGGCGTGAAGGAAGCTCGAGGAAGGAGGCCGCGCCGGGAGACTCCGCCCGGCTCATCGGAGCCACCGAGTCGGTCGGCCGCGCCGACGACAATTGCTTCACCGTGGGAATCACCGCGATGGCCCGCCTCCGCAAGAACGAGAGCGGCGCGTCTCCGATCGTGATCACCACCCAGCGCGGGGCGATCTTTCTCCTCGAAGCGGAGCCCTCCACCGCGTCCGAGCCGGCGCGCCTCCGCCTTCGGTGGCTCCACACCCTGTCTGGCTGGGTCCAGTGGATCATCGCGCTCCCGGGCACGGACCGCGTCGCGTGCATCACCCGCGGAGGCGAGCTGGTCCGGATCTCCACGGCCGACCCGACGCAGGGTATCGAGACCGAGAAGCTGCCCCTCTTGCCCACCGCCGCGGCTCCGTTCCTCGATGGCTTCTTGCTCGGCACCAGCGAGGGGCTGGTGTACTGGAGCGAGCAAGAGCAAGACGGCGCGCGCGGCGGGGCTGGGCCGCACCACATCGTCTCGTTGCCGATCAACCGATCTCCCGCGCTCTGCCTCGATCGCCTGACGATCCAGGGTGAAGATCGGCTCGGGGTCCGGGTCGAGCGTGAGTACTTGATCCTGGGCCTCGCCAGCGGCCGGATCCGCGTCGTGCACGGCGAGCTGATCCGCGACCTCGCCGATCGCCGGCCCGCCGCGCCGAACGCGCGCGGTCGCTCGCTCGATCTGGGCTCGCCGGTCCTCGCCGTCGAGGTGCTCAAGCCCAGGGGCGACGATCTCTCTCGCTGCTATATCCTCGCCGCGCTTCAAGACCACTCGCTCCGGCTCTTCCACGTCGACAGCGTCGAGAGCACCCGGGCCTTGATCGAGAAGCACTGGGCGGCGCTGGGCCAGAAGCTCGGCTGCGAAGGCGAGCGCCGGATCGCTGAAGAGCTGCTGTCGTCGGCGACGACACCCGCGGACCGCGAGGCGATCCGCTATTTCCTGGTGCAATCCATTCATCGCTCGCCCGAGGCGCAGGCCGCCGGCTATCGGGACTGGCTCCTCGGTCAGATCCCCACGTTCCTGAAGGACGGGTCTCCCGCTCTCCTCCGCCTCGTCGCGCTCGATCTCGCGAAGCTCGCCGGCGGCGACGCCGACGCCCTCCTCGAGATCAGCCTCGCTCTGCTCCAGGTGCTGCCGACGCGGCACGCCGAGTGGCGCCGGATCGCCGAGCAGCACTTGAAGGTCATCAACGATGCGGCCAGCGCGCTCCCGCGCGAGGACGGCGCCCGGCTCACCGCCTGGACGCGCTTCGTTCGAAAATACGTGATCCTCGCCGATGGCTTCTCGGAGAAGAAGCTCGGCCTCCACTCCTTGATCCGGATGAACTACCGGACCCAGAACTACCTCGACGCGCTGATCTACCAGGCGCTGCTCTTTCAGCGCCGCCATGATCTCGAGTGGAGCGTGGAGGTCGAGGGCGACATCCACAGCCTCCATCCCACCCGATCGCTGGTGATCGCCGCGACGCGCGCGGGGGCGCTCTGGTTCTTCTCCGCGAGCGGCCGGCGGCTCGACGTCGTCTCGAATGGAGTCGAGTCCCGGTCGATCAGCGTCAGTGCCGACTGCGGACACCTGCTCGCGTGCGCCGTCTCGGACAGCGGCGACTCCACCCACCTCGTCGTGAGCTGGTCCTCGGTCTCCGCGGATCTCCCGCTCGATCCGACGCTGTGCGTCTTCGATATCCAGCTCGTGCCCGACGCGGGATCGTCGACTCGCGAGCACGTGGTGGTTCGAAGGAGCGCGGTGAGGCTCGACTCGGCGGCTCGCGACCGCCCGCCGGTGACGGTCCACAGCCTCTGCGCCGTGCCGGTCGCGGGGGATCTGCTCCTCGCCGGGCACGACGACGTGGGGTGTTACTTCGGCGTCGTCAAGCGGATCGGCGCGACCTGGTCGCTGATCCTGGTGGAGCGCGCCGACGCGCCGAAGATCGAGCCGGCGGAGTCGTCCGCGCTCGCCTCGGGCAAGGTCCCTTCGCGGGCGATCGCCGCCACCAGCCTCGACGAGCAAGGACTGCGGTACCTGGCAGCGATTGGCTCCGACGGAGGCACTGTCTCGCTGGTGTGGTTCAATCTCGGCCTCGAGGTCTCTCGCGCCGAGACGGTGGCGTTCCGGTGTCCGGTCAGCGCGATCGAGCTCTCCGGGGAGCTCGGCCCCCCGAAGCCGGGCGGGAGCGCGCGCGACTGCTTCATCGGGACCACCACCGGAGAGACGTTTGCGGGATCGATCCTCGCGGCGCCGGGCGCGGTCTTGCCGGTCTGGCGCGAGACCCACGATAGCCCGGTGGTGGCCGTCCGCCTCTGGCGCACGCCGCTCTACGAAGATCGCCAGGGCGCACGGCAAATCCTGGTCACGGCCACCGAGCGAGGGCGGGTGTGCTTCCACGAGCCCCGCCAGGCCTCGGGAGGCGCGCCGGAGATCTCCGAGCTCAACAACTACTCGTTTCGCGGCCTCCGCCTCGATCAGGTCACCCTCCCGTCGGTCCTCACGTATTTCACGGTGATCGAGGGCACCACCGATTTCGTCGCCGCCGGGCCGGGCGGGAAGATCTTCAAAGGCAGCTTCTGCTGCACGCGCGACTCGCATGATCGGGTGGCCACCGGGTCGTCCGAGGGCTTTCCCGTCAACATGTGGGAAGCCTTCGAGCAGATCTGGCAGCCGATGATCCGCTACGATCGCTTCTTTTTTCCCAGGAACCAGGAGCGCACCGACAGCGCTGCACCACCCCCGCGGGAGCGCGCGATCCTCGGGCTCGTTCGCCTCGAGAATGGCTCTCTCCGCCGCTATCTCCTCCGCCGACAGCTGATCGGGAACGCGCCGCGTGGCCCCGACGAGGAGCGCTCCAAGGAGACGGCGAGGAGCCTCTGGGGCCGCGACGCGAAGGAGATTGGCGAAAAGCTCGCGGAGAGGCTCCAGGGCTTGCAGCCGGAGAGCCGCGAAGATCGCCAGCAGATCAAGATCGTCCTCAAGTCGCTCGGGAGAGCGTTCCTCGATCGACGCCTGGAGACCCTCGTCGCCGAGGCCGAGAGCGCGACCTCGGCGCGGGCGCTCGCCACCGCGCTCGAGCCCTCCTACGCGGCGGCGAGCGCGGCGGCCCAGGCCCTCGCGAGCCAGGTCTCCGAGGGCCGGCGAAACCCCACCAGCGCCGCCGGCAAGGTCCGCAGCACCGCCTTCAAAGAGCTGTTCCGCGCGCAGATCTTCGGCCACCTCGCGCTGGAGAAGGGCGAGCAGCGGCCGATCCGGAGCGCGCTCGTCACCGCGATCCAGAGCTGTCTCCGCGACGACGATCGCCTGGTGCGGGTCGAGGCTCTCCGCGCGATCGGGATCACCCTCCGCAACCTCGGTGTGCTCCGCAAGCAGCTCTCCCCGGCGGCGGGAGCGCGCTTCATGGAGCACCTCTTCCGGAGCGACGTGGGCGAGATCCTCTGGCTGGTGAGCCTGTTGACCGAGAACCTCGGGCGCTACACCGACTTCGCTCCCGGCTCGACCCAGGCTGTCGGCGGGTACTACCTCTCGGCCATCGTGCCGATCTTCGTGCTCTTCCCCGAGAGCACGCTGCTCCTCTGCGACCTGATCACCCGCCGCGGCGTGCCGATCGTCGCGCTCGAGGCCATCGCCGCGAGGCTCCCTGGCAAGGTCGGCGCGCAGATCCGAGCGCTGATCACCAAGCTCTACGTGGTGCCGTGTCTGCGCGAGAACGCCGCGCGAAAGAAGTTCCTCAACGACTACAAGAAGAGCACCCTGGAGCAATGGTTCAAGGGGGAGAGGGCGAGCTCGCCGATCCGCGGAGAGGCGCTGTCGACCCAGGGCCTCGCGACCGAGGAGCTGATCGCCGAGCGGCTCTTCAAGGTGTACGACACGCTGGCGACCTTCTGGGAGATCGAGCAGGCGGAGAGGCTCGGCGGGCTACCCCCGGACGTCAGCTTCGAGATCTCGCACGCTCCCGAGACCGGGGCGAGCCAGCCCCCCACCAACGGGTGCGCACAAAGCCCCCTCGGCCTGGCCGAGAAGGTCTGTACAGCGCTCGCGTCTCTGGGCCGGAAGTTTCAATCCCCCTGCGCGCCGGCCATGGCAGGCGACAACGCGAAGACCGACGCCATGTTCGCGCTGCGCAGCGCGATCGACGGCCCGGAGTACGCCGGGCTGCTCCAGCCGGTGCGGGCGATCGCCTGCGAGATCCTCGCGCACTGGCAGACCTTTTACGGCGGCAAGGTGCCTGGCGAAGGAGCGCGCCTGGAGGCGTACTCGCTGGGTGTGTGCCTGGGCGAAGGCGGCTATGGACGAGTCTACGTCGCCGATCCCGGCCAGACCTCCACGCGGTTCGCTGCGGCCAAGGTCTTCCGGCATGTCCACGATCCCGAGGGCAAGAAGAGCGAGCAGTTCCTCGCCGGTGCCAGGCGGAACCTCGATCTGCGCGGCGCGAACGGGATCAGGGGTGTGGTGCCAATCCTCCAGGTGGTCGAGAAGCCACACCCCTGCTACATCATGCCTCTCCGCGACTACAACCTCGAGCGCTACGCCGAGAATAACCAGAATTCGCCCGTGGAGCAGCGGTATCTCCACGCCGTGCAGGCCGCCGCGGACCTCGGCGCCGGCCTCGCCGCGGCCCACCGCCGGGGGATCAAGCACGGCGACATCAAGGCGTCGAACCTGCTGGTGTACCGCGAGCGAGGCGCGCTGCATTTCGAGCTCGCCGACTTCGACATGGCCTATCAGGAGAGCGGCGTCGTGGCCTCGAACGCGCAGCCGGCGCACCCGCCGGGCACCAGGATCGCGCGCCCCAAGAGCCACGCCTCCGGCAAGTGGCTCGACGTGTACGCCCTGGCGAGGGTGCTTTATCAGGTGTTCTTCCGCCCGCCGCTCCCGCAGCTCCCGCTGCTCGCCACCGAACCGCAATTGAGCCAGGCATGCGAGCACCTCGCGTCGATCCCCTCCACGGACAACCCCGAGCTGCAAGCCCTGATCACCGCCCTCGCGAGCGTGCTCGACGAGAGCTGCCCGGACGCGCCGACGTTCCTCGGGATCATCGCCCCGAACAGCGACGCGGTGTCGGACTCCTCTCATCCGATCTTCTCGCAGGACGAGCTTCAACCGATCTGCACGGCGGTGTTCCACGCCCGGCTCACCCGGGACTCCCTCATCGTGATGATGCCCGACGCGGTGATCGCCTCCTTCAGCAAGAAGGACACCGAGCGGGACCAGATCCTCGACGATCTCGACCGGCTCAACCGCTGGCCGTGGGCGGAGACGCCGCATCCACTCCGCATCTGGCTCAAGAACGCGGCTTTCTGCGACAGCAGCGCGACGGTCTTCACCCTCGCGCTCAAGCGCTTCGAGCCCACCTGACCTCTCGCAACTGAAAAGGACGACGTCGAGCCATGCCTATTCGCTACCTGAGTCAAGAGACAATCTTCGAGATCCTCGGCGCCATGACCGACGCCGGGATGGTCAACAACAGCACGCTCGACACGCTCCTCGCCGGCATTGACGTGCATTATGCGACGTCGCTCCCCGACAGCGGGCGGCCCATCGATCGCGTCCTGATGACCCTGGATCGCCTCGACACCACAGGCCAGCTCGCCGACGGAGCCGTGCCCTTGGTCACTTGGCTCAAGAACGCGTCCGCGCGGGCCCTCGGCCAGCGCGAGCCGCAGAACATCCTCAATCAGGCCGTCGCGCGGGTGAGCGCTCTGGCGTCCGGCACCGCGTCTGGCCCCGAGATCAAGGCCAAGCTCCCGCAGAAGAGCGAGCGGATCGTCCTCCAGAACGATCTCTTGCCGTTCCGTTTCCTGCAAAGGGGCGCAGAGAAGGGCGCCTCGGTGGCGCGGGTCACCGTGACTCGCTTCGACGGCGGCGACGGTCGCCCGGGCGACGGTCGCCCCCGGCGGTCCATCGGCACAGGCTGGCTCCTGACTCGCGATCTCCTGATCACCAACCACCACGTCGTCAACGCGCGGAGCACCGGAGAGCCCGACGCGTCGCTCCCCGACTTGACGGCGCAGGCGCTGGGCATCGACGTCGGCTTCGATTTCGACGCGCCCGAGGCCGCGATCACCTCGGTGAAGATCAAGGCCCTGGAGGCGTTCTCGCCCGCGTCGGGGCCGCTCGACTACGCGATCTTGCGGCTGGCGAGCCCGGTCGCGCGGACCCCGCTCACCATCGCTACTACGGCGATGATCCTCGCCGCGGACGCGACGGTGTATCCCTCGGTGAACATCATCCAGCACCCCGAGGGCCGCCCCAAAGAGGTGGCCTGTCGCAACAACACCATATTTCGGGCCGAGGGCGTGGACCTCTGGTATTTCACCGACACCATGGCCGGCTCGTCGGGCTCACCCGTCTTCGACGATTCCTGGAAGGTGGTCGCGCTTCACAAGAAGTGGGACTTCGTCAACAACGTGACCTATCAGGGGAAAGACACCGCCTGGGCCAACGTCGGGACGCAGATCTTCGCCATCCTCGAGGATCTCACGCGCACCGGCAAAGACGCGCTGCGCGCCGAGATCGTGAAGCCCGAGTCGACGAGCTGAGCGTGGCGCGCTGCACATCGCCTCTGCGACTGTGCAGCCGCCTGCGTCGTTGCCGAGCACCGAGCTCCGGCGCTCGGGCGCGAATCAACGCCCCTTCACGCGACGGGGACCGGGACCGCGCCTGAGCTGCACCGCCGGCGCCTGCTGGTGGGGCGGCGCGGGCCGCGCGTGATCGCGGCGCTCTTGCTCCTCGCGCTGCCCCCGCTCCTGCTGCTCGTGCTGCGCGCGCTCCTGCTGGTCGTGCTGCGCGCGCTCCTGCTGGTCGTGCTGCGCGCGCTCTTGCTGATCGCGCTGGCCGCGCTCCTGCTGCTCGCGCTGGCCGCGCTCCTGCTGCTCGTGCTCCCGGCGCGCGTGCTCGTCTTGGTCCGCGCGCTCCCGGCGCGCGTGCTCCTCGTGGTCGGCGGGCGGGGCCTGTTGCACGAACCCGCGCTGGCGGTACAGGACCGGCGGCTCGTCCCGGTAATAGGACCAGCGGCCAGCGTCCTGGTAATACCAGCGGTCCTGGTAGAAGTAGACGGTGCGACCCTCGTAGTAGGTGTGAGGATACGTCTCCACGTCGATCTCGACCGGAGCCTCGCTCGTCTCGACGTAGGCCACCGTCGAAGTACCTGCGGAAGCGTAGCAGCCTGTCGCCAGGAATGCGGCACCCGCGGCGAACAACAGAGACTTGATGTGCTGTTTCATGACGACCATTACCTCGGTGAGCAGCCAGGTTCGCAAGAACGGCGCCAGGGAGGCCGTGGTGGCCTGATCCCCTGCAAGCATCCGTAATTGCGTCAGTTTCTACTTCCCGGCGAGCGCTGAAAAGCTGCGATGAGCGCTGCTCCGAGAGCATTTCTGCCTCATCTGCGTCGGTCAGGCCCTGTGCACGTCCTCGTCGAGGGTGTGTGCCCCAACCGACCTGCAGGGCCTATTTGCCGCGGGCATAGTCCGCGGCCGCCTGATCGACGACCTCGGCGTCGCGGGCGGCGCGCTCCGATTCGGCCACGAGATCGGCGGTGAAGAGCGAGAGGCCCCAGATGCCGTTGTCGCGGCGGCGGAAGGTGTAGCGCGTCCCCCGCGCGGTCTCGAGCGTCACTCGCTCGCCGCTGCTCTCTGTCCTGGCGATGCCCGAGAGATCGCGCCGCAGCCGCGCCACCCACCCGCGCTGGTGGGCCATCTCGTTCCAGACGTCGGCGCCGTCAGGGGCCTCGGCGAAGCTCCGGTAGGCGTCGAGCAGCCGCGTTCGCTCGGGCTCGGGGTACTGCGCGGCGACGAGCTCGCGGGCGCGCTTGCGGTAATCGCGGATCGAGTAGGCGGCGTGACGCGCGGGCTCGTCGAGGTAAGGAAACGCGTCGCGCACCCGCCCTTCGCTGACGGCCACGACGATGCGCAGATAACACCCCTCGGGCGTGGTGTCGGGCGGAAAGCGGGTGAGCCGATGCCAGCCCGCGTAGCCGCCGATCCCGAGGGCCAGGGCCACGCCGCCGAGGATCCATCCGCGACGAGAAGAGCGCGGCGACGCGGGCAGGTCGCTCGGAGGGATCTCGTCGCCGTCGGCGGGGGAAGTCATGCGCGGCGGATCCGTAGCTTGAAGCCGGCGCGCGCGGAAGCTACCAATGCGCGTGATCGAGAGCGCCCGGATCGCCGTCGTCGTGCCCGCCTTCAACGAAGAGCGCTGGATCGCCGAGACCATCGCCACGGTGCCGGGCTTCGTCGATCACGTCGTCGTCGTCGACGACGCCAGCAGCGACGCGACCTCGACCGTGGCGCGCGCCTCGCGGGCCACGCGCGTCGAGGTGATCCGCCACGCGGAGAATCGCGGCGTGGGCGCGGCGATCGTCACCGGCTACCGCCGCGCGCGCGCGCTCGGCGCGGACGTCGTCGCGGTGATGGCCGGTGACGGGCAGATGGATCCGCTCGATCTCCCGGCCGTGGTGCGCCCGATCGTCGACGGCGAGGCGGACTACGTGAAAGGCAATCGCTTGCTTCATCCCGGCGTGCTCTGGACCATGCCGCCCGCGCGCCTCGCCGGCACCACGGTGCTCGCCTGGCTCACGCGCCACGCGGCCGGCCTGTCGTCGCTCGGCGACAGCCAGTGCGGCTACACGGCGATCTCGGCCGCGGCGATCGACGCGCTCGATCTCGAGGCGATCTGGCCGCGCTACGGCTATCCCAACGATCTCCTCGGCGCCCTCGCCCGCGAGCGGCTGCGCGTGCGCGAGGTGACGGTGCGCCCTGTTTACCGGGGTGAAGCGAGCGGGCTCCGCGCGCGCCACCTGATCACGATCGGGTATCTGATCGGGCGCGTGGCCTATCGTCGCCTCGCGGCCGACCGCGGCCCGTAGCCCCGGAGGTCACGGATTGACGGCCCGCGGAGCCTCGGATACTCCGTCTCCATGACGGAATCGAACGAGGACGAATCCCCCACGAGCCCTCCCAAGGACGTTGTCGCGGACGCCTCGAACGAAGGCGAAAAGGCCGCGCCCGCCGCCGAAGACGCTCCGGTGGAGTCGGCCTCTCTCCCGGCGCGCACCGAGGCCGTCGCGGCCGAGGTCCCCGAAGAGGCCATCGTCGCCGAAGCGTCGACCGACGCCGGAGCCGCCGAGGCCTTCGCCGAGGTCGCCGCGGCAGAGACGCCCAGCTCGCCCGCAGAGGCCCCCTCCGCGGAGGGAGACGCGGCGCCCGCAGCCGAGGCCGAGAAGGCCGCTGAGCCCG
>JBDTXR010000329.1:0-10586 GCA_040006075.1 Byssovorax sp.
GCGCAGATGTTCGGCGGCGCGGGGCGCGAGTACCGCTTCAAGTACGGTACCAAGCGCGAGACGTTCGCCATGGTGGCGTCGAAGGCGCGCAAGCACGCGGCCAACAACCCCTATGCGCTCTTCAACACGCAGCTCACCGTGGAAGAGGTGCTGGCGTCGGACGAGGTGTTCGATCCGCTGACGCGCTTCCAGTGCTGCCCGCCCACCTGCGGCGCCGCGGCGGCGGTGCTCTGCTCGGACGAGTTCGCGAAGAAGCACGGGATCGAGCGCCCGGTCTACATCGCCGCGCAGTCGATGACGACGGACTACAAGACCAGCTTCGAGGACGACAGCATGATCAAGATGGTCGGCTTCGACATGACGAAGCAGGCCGCCAAGCAGGTCTACGAGAAGGCAGGTCTGGGCCCGGAGGACGTGGACGTGGTCGAGCTCCACGACTGCTTCACCACCAACGAGGTGCTCACCTACGAGGGACTCGGCCTCTGCAAGGAGGGTGAGGCCGAGAAGTTCATCCTGGCCGGCGACAACACCTACGGTGGGAAGTACGTCACCAATCCTTCGGGCGGGCTCCTCTCCAAGGGGCACCCGCTCGGAGCGACCGGCCTCGCGCAGTGCACGGAGCTGGTGTGGCAGCTCCGCGGGACGGCCGACAAGCGCCAGGTCGAGGGGGCGAAGGTGGGTTTGCAGCACAACCTCGGCCTCGGCGGGGCCTGCGTCGTGACCATGTACCGGCGCGACTGACAGCGTCGGCGAGGACTCGTGGCGCCCGCGCAACGGTGATGCGCAGGCGCCACGGGGGCGGGGAGGGGAGGCGGCGATCTCGCAGGATTTGCCGGGAAACACCGAACAAACAGGCCTGGCTCGCATCCTGCTTTGAGCCGGATCATGGCCAACCATCTTGCTCTCTCGTCGTTCTCACTCTCTCTGGCGTTCCTCGCGCTCGCGGGGTGCGGCGGCACCACCGAGACGACGCCGACCGGGACCACGAGCGGTGACACCTCGTCCGCGAGCACCACCGGGAGCGGCGGGAGCGGCGGCGCGGGTGCCGGCGGAAATGGCACCACGAGCAGCAGTGTCAGCAGCGCGAGCAGCTCGGCGGGGACGGGCGGGAGCTCGGATCAGGCGATGTTTCGCTATGTTCCCGCGTGGTCCGGGGTCACCGCCGTCACGGTGATTGGTGGGTTTGGCCTGGCCACCGACTGGGATCCGAAGCAGCCCTATGCCACGCTCACGCAGGGCGCGGACGGCGCCTGGACGGCGCCCGTGAGCCTGCCGGACGGCAGCTATCCTTATCTGTTCCGGGTGACCGGCGACATCGCCGACGGGGATCCGGCGTTCAACCGCTATGCCATGGATGGCGCCGCCTCGTCCTTCGTCGCTTGCCCGGCCGGATCGCCGACGTACAGCATGACCAACTCCAATCCTTGCTCGCAGCTCACGCTGCCCCTCGCGCCGCCCGACGCGCTTCATCACGTCAAGGGCGTGGTCACCTCCGACGGGGCCGGGATCGGCGGGTATCTCGTCCAGCTCGATCGCGACGAGCCGATGTCCCATCACTTCTTCGAGAACCGCACCGTCACCGCCGCGGACGGCTCGTTCGATCTGCTCAGCGCGGCGGCCTCGGTGCGGATCCAGGTGCTGCACCCGACATACCTCAGCAAGAACGACGCGCAGCGCGATCCGGTGGCGCTCGCAGCGCTGCTCCGCGTGGTCTCGTCGAGCGTGCAGATCAGCGGGAACACCAAGCTCACCCCGGTCGAGGTGGCCTATCACGATTATCCGAAGACGCTGCCGGTGGGCATGGCCACGCTGCCGACCACGTTCCAGATCAGCGTGATCGCGGGCTACACCCAGGCGCGGGCGAGCGTGTACGGGAGCGCTCAGGCGGTGATCAAATCGATCGGCGATCCGTGGTTCAGCTCGGCTTACGGGACCGCCACGTCCGTGCCGTTCGATGGAGTGTTCACCACGATGAAGGCCAGCGAGATGGCAGTGAAGCCGGGAGAGAAGTACTTCTGGGGCACCTGGCAGCGCGGCGCGGCGGCGCCTCCGGGAGGGGTCCAGTGGGAGGGAGAGAGCATGGTCTTCCCGATCGTCTGGCAGTGAGGCGCTCTCAATCGACCCTGACCGCGGGGTGATCCTCGAAGCGCGTCGCCGGGTCTTGTTGATAGAAGAGCTGGAGCTGCTCGTAGAGCGCCGCGTGGAGGCGCCGGAGCTGCTTCGGCTTCTCGAAGAAGGCCTCGGTCACCACGGCGAAGAACTCGGCCGGGCTGGTGGTGCCGTAAGGATCGATGTCGGTCTTGTGGAGCTCGTGCACCTGGGCCACGAGCGCGTTGTAGTCGGCGCCAAGCACCTTCACCCACGCAGAGTAGCTCGATTTGCCGGTGAGCTCGGGAGTGCCGTTGGACTCGCCCGTCTCCTGATCGAGCTGGTGGGCGAACTCGTGCAGCACCACGTTGTGCCCGTCGCTCACGTTCGCCGCGCCGCGGAGCACGCTGTCCCAGGCCAGGACCACCGCGCCGCGCTCCCACGACTCTCCGAGCCGAGCCTCGTCGCCCTCGATCTCCACGCCGCCGGGCGCGCGCCGGATCTGGTGGACGACATAGGTGCTCGGATAGACCAGGATCGACTCGAGATCAGGATAGTAGTCGGTGTTGCGGTGGAGCAGGAGCACGCAGGCCTGCGCGGCGATGGTGACCCGGATCTCGTCGGTGACGGTGAGCCCCCCGCAGCCTTCGAAGGCCTTCTCGTCGAGGAAGATCTGGATGTGACCCAGCAGCTCGGCCTGATCGTCGGCCGAGAGGCGGGCGTAATACGGCACGTCCTCGGTGAGGAACGCCAGCCATTCGGGCGGGAAGGGGCGCTCCTTGATCTCGTTGCGGCGGCCGCTCTTGAAGAGGTGAAACATGCGCTGGCCCGGTGGTAGCACGTGGCCGCGGCGCTCGGTGGGGACCGGCACGTTGTGGGCGGGGCGAGCACGCTCGTCGAACCGCGGTTCAGGTGGTCTGCGAGCTGTGGTAGCGTCGCGCCTCGAACCGGCGAGCGCGCGGGGCGGACTGCGCTCACGCGGCTGCCGGCGCGAGGCAAGGGTCCATGGACGACATCTTCAAGCCCATCCTGCTGTTCAGCATCATCGCTGCGGGCTACCTCGGATTTGTGTGGATCCTCATCCGCTGGATGCGATCCAGGCTCTTTCGACGCGCGCAGGCGGCCGTCCCCGAGCTGGAGAAGGCCGGAGCAAGGGTGCTCGCCGTGCGCCCCTCGTCCGGGTTCCGGAAGCCCGCCGAGGTCGAGTTCGAGCACGACGGCCGCAAGGCGCGCTTCCAGGTGATGTCGTACGGTCGCGATTTCATCTTCCAGTCGATCCGGCTCCAATCCGAGCCGCTCCCCGGGATCCTGATCCGCGCCGAGAGCGGGGTCGATCGCCTCGGGAAATCGCTGGGGCTCAATCGCGAGGTCCAGATCGGCGACGCGACGTTCGACGCGGCGGCGTACATCGACTCGGCCGCGAGCGACGACATCGTGAAGCGGGCCTTGGCGAGCGCGGTGGTCCGGGCGCGGATCCTCGAGCTGCTCGGCCTCGGCTATCGACTCGACCTCTCGTCCGACGGGATCGGCGCGTCGCGGATCCGCGGCTATTACGCCTCGTTCGAGTCCCCCGAGCTGCCGGCGCTGCTGGGCCTCCTCGAGGCCATTCAGGTCGCGCTCCCGCGCTTCGAGCAGGGCGACGCGATGCCGACGCCGAAGCAGACGCCGTGGATCCTGATCGCGAGCGGAGCGGGGATCGCGCTCACGCTGGTGTCGTTCCGGTTCCTCGCGTGGGTTCATCCTCCGATGGACGATCTCGACTCACTCAAGGCCATCGGATTTGGCCTTCCGGTCTGGTTGCTCGCCATGGCCGGAGTGTGGGCGGCGCGTCGAGGGAAGCCGAACGCCATCCGCGAGCTCTTCGTCGCCTCGATTCTGCTCTTCTTCGCGCTGCCTCCGCTCGTGGGCGGCGTCGTCTTCTCGATCAACGCCGGCATGGATTCCGGCCCTGTCACGACGCACACGGTGCAGATATCCTCTCTGGCGTCGCGCGATCACGAGGTGTTCTTTCACTCGTGGCGGCCGGGGAGGAGATCCGACAAGGTGGGGACCTCGTGGGACGTCTATCGGACCCTGAAGGCGAATGACACGATCGAGATCGACACCCGCCCCGGTGCGCTGGGGTGGACGTGGGTTCCCGCGGTGAGGAAGGTGCCTTGAGGCGCGATCGCACCGCCCCGGATCAACGCCTCACGTTGAACCCGTTCACGCTCGGATCGGAGTAGCGCGCATACTCGATCGGAAATGGCGAGACCCGGCTCATGCCGTCGCGATGGCGGATCGTCAGTGCCATCGGGGTCACCTCACGGTAATTGCTCGTCGCCGGGAGATCCTCGTTCGTGGCTCCGCCCGCGGAGAACAGGCTGAGCAAGGTGGCCTCGGGATCGCTGTACACCGTGCGGATGCCCTCGATCACGCGCTCGTGGCCGCGGATCATCGTCGAGCAGCCGATGCGGGTCATGAAGCGCTTGAACTGCGAGCGGCCGAAAGGGAAGCGGGCGTTGGCGCGCTGGAGCTCGATCGGGACGTGATCGGCGTCGCTGGGATCGCTCCACGTCATCTGCTGGCGGAGCTCGGGATCGTTGAGGCCCGCGAGGGTTCCGAGGCGCGCGGTCCCGGTGTCTTCGCGCGGGATGCCGGCGTGGACGAAGATCGTGCGGTCGAAGACGAGCATGCTCGGGAGCAGCTCGAAGAGGCGCAAATGCGCGTCGAGGAGCGCGCGCGGGGCGATGGCGGAGATGGAGTGGATGGCCTCGGAGGGGCGCACCGGCGACTCGATCCGATCGCCGACGATCATGTAGTGCTCGTGGTTGCCGCGGAGCACGAAGACGTGCTCGGGGGCCGCGAGGAAGAGGCGGAGCGCGGTGCGGAGGATCCCGTCGTAGCTCAGGTGCCCGCGATCGATGTAGTCGCCGAGGAGCACCAGCATCGGGTACGGCGCGCGCTGCGGGCTCTCGCGGTAGGCCTCGACCCTGGCGAAGAATTCGCCCTGCATCACCGCGGATTTGAGGCACGAGTAGCACCCGTGGAGATCGCCCAGGACCAGGAGCTCGTACTCCTTTCCCGGCTGCGGCGGGACGACGTACACGTGGCCGTCGAGGAACGGAGCCTGCCCCGCGAACGCCGCGAACGTGGGCGCGCTCGCGAGGCGATTCTGCCCGCGCGCGCGCTGCTCCCACAGGCGCGCTTCGACCTGACGGATCACCTCGACGTCGGCGGCGGCCTGGTGCGCGAACACCGCCGGGTCGGTGGAGTAGCGGTGCTCCGAGCCGCGAAAGAAAGGGTGATCGAGCTGCTTCGGCGGGCGCGCGCGCGGCTCGTCGAGGATCATCGCCGAGCCGCGACGCGAGTACGGGCTGGCCGGCGCGGCGGTGCTGGGATCGTCGCGCAAGAGGGCGACGAGCTCGTCGCGGAAGCGCTGCTCGTTCGGGTGCACGTGACCGTCGGCGTGGATCAGGCCGTCGACCATGTGCAGGAGCGCGGCGCGGTTGCCCTCGCCGAGGCGCTGGAGCAGCTCGTAGCAGCGGAGCTTGAGCAGCGAGCTCGCGAACTGACCGGCGCTCTCGCCCGCGGCGACGCTCTCGGTGAAGGCGGTGCGGACCTCGTGATCGATGCTGGTGATCGCGTGGTAGAAATGCGCGCGCCACTGCGGCACCACGTTGCTGCGGGTCAGGGGATCGGCGCCGTAGAGCTCGTCGGCGCGACGATCGATGAGCTGGTCGGCGACGTCGCGGATGAAGCTCTGCTCGGAGGCGTCGAAGTGCCCGTCGGCGTGAGCGAAGGCGACCAGGACGAAGAGGATCGCCCGCATCTCGAGCTCGGCAAGCCGCGCATCCGCGTTGAACGACACCATGGACGACGCCGAGCGTATCCGGTTTCGGCGCGATGTTGCGCGACGCGCTACCCGCCGGCGAACAATTCCGGCGCACGCTGGGCTTGCTGCGGCGATGCATCGAGGCTTTGATTCGACGATGAAGCGTCGTATTGCCTGCGTGGCCACCTCCGTGCTCTCCCTCGTCGCCTTCGGCTGCGGAGGGTCCGATACGCCGGCTCAAGCCACGGGGACCAGCGGCGGCGACGCGACGAGCACGAGCACCGGCGGCGTGGGCGGAGCCGGAGGCGGCGGCGCCGGCGGGGACGCGTCGACCAGCAGCACCGGCGCCGGCGACTTCGTCACGGGGCCCCACGCGAAGGCACCTCAGATCGAGAACCTCGGTGGCCCGGTGCTGAAGACGCCGAAGATCGTCGCGATCACGTACAACCAGGATGCCAATCAGGGCGAGCTCGACAAGTTCACGAAAGAGCTCGCGGCGTCGACGTACTGGGCGGCGACGACGAGCGAGTACGGCGTCGGTCCGCTCACGGTCCTCCCGCCGATCCACCTCGCGACGGCGGCCCCCAAGACGGCCACCGACGCCGAGTTTTTGCAGCAGATCCAGGACAACATGACCGGCCCCAATCCGGCCTGGGGCGCGCCGGATCCGAGCGTGGTCTACACCTTCGTGCTGCCCGAGGGCTCGACCATCGACAGCGGCGGCGTGTGCTGCAGCGGGGGATACGACGCGTACCACGACGAGACCAAGGTCGGGGCGATCAGCATCGCCTACGCCATCGTCTGCACCTGCCCGGGCTTCGATGGCCCCGGGATTTCCACGGTCGGATCGCTCACCACGGCGCTGAGCCACGAGGTCGTCGAGGCGGTGACCGATCCGTTCCCGAACACCAAGCCGGCCTTCGGCGCGACCGCCGACGCCGACATCGCCTGGTCGCAGATCTCCGAAGGCGAGCTGGCCGATATGTGCGAGTTCGACGCCGATCAGTACCTCCAGCCGGCCGACATGCACTATCTGGTGCAGCGCTCGTGGTCGAACGCCGCGGCCGCCGCCGGCAAGGACCCTTGCGTGCCGCCGTCGACCCCGCCCGACGTGTACTTCAACAGCACTCCCGTGCTGAGCGACACGGTGAGCGCGAGCTGGTACTACGGCCCTCTCCAGGCCACCGGCGTGAAGATCCCCGTCGGGCAGAGCAAGACCATCGACGTGCAGCTCTGGAGCGTGGGGCCGACGACGGGCCCGTGGGACGTGACGGCCACCGACTACGGCGAGGCCTACGGCGCGAGCCCCAACCTCGAGCTCACCTTCGACAAGACCTCTGGCAAGAACGGAGACGTCCTGAAGCTGACGATCAAGGTCCTGAAGAAGGATCCTGACTTCGCCTCGGAGCCGTTCTGGATCGAGTCGACGCTGGGCAACGCGTCGAACATCTGGATGGGGCTCGTGGGGCAGTAACTGGCACCCTCGATCACCGCGGCTCCAGCCACTTCTCTTCCCAGTACCCCTCTTCGCCGTCGCGCTGCAAGATCAGCGCGGAGGCGTTGGGGGGATTGGGCTCCTTCTCGAACCACGCCGGCGTGAGGTTGAGCCAGGCCATGCGGAAGGCGCGCTGCGTGACCCCGTGGAGGAAGACCACGTGGTGCTCGAAGCGCGAGCGGTGGACCTTGCCAATGAAGATGGCGAGGCGCTGCGCGACGTCGGCCCGGCTCTCGCCGTTGGGGCAGCGAAAATAGAAGCGACCCGCGAGATCGGTCATGCGCCGACGCTTCTCCCAGTGGGCGGGATCGCGCGCTTCCATCTCCTCGTCGGTGAGCCCGTCCCAGTCGCCGAACTCCTGCTCGCGGAGCAGGAACGACTCGCGCCGATTCACGCTCGCCGCGCGCTCGCCAAAGGCCTGCCGCAGCGCGATCTCCTGCGTCTGCGCGCAGCGGAGGTAGGTCGAGCTCCACGCGCACACCGACGCGGGATCGAGATCGAGCGCGCCGATCATCGCCCCGACGGCGAGCGCGCCGGGATCGGCCACGGGATCGAGCAGGGGGATCACGTGGTCGGGGGTGAGGCGGTAGATCGTGGGATCGACGTTCGCGGTGGAGCGCGCGTGGCGGACGAGGACGATGGATCGGACAGAGACGTTCATCGCGGGCGGGAGACTATCCCTTGACGCGCGCGAGCTCGCGCGGGAAACGCCGCGCATGATGGGGACTCGATCGGCGGTGCTCGCGGGCGTGCTCGGGCTCTCGGTGTTCGTGGGCTGCTCCGGCGGCGAAACCGCGGCGATGTCGAGCGGCTCGTCGTCGTCGTCGTCGTCGACGGCGGGAGCGGGCGGGCAAGGCGGCGGCGGCGCGACGGTGACGGCGAGCGCGTCGGGCACCGGCGGCGGCGAGATCGCCCCGGAGAAGCCCGCAGGGTTGACGACGTGGACGACGGGTAACGCCGTGGACGCCGCGGTCGCTCCCGCCGGTCCGGCGCTGATCCTCATGGGCGGCGGCGCCGACGTCGACGCCGCGTTCACCTGGTGGAAGCCGTACGTGAACGGCGGCGACATCGTGGTGCTGCGCGCCTCCGGAGCCGACGGCTACAACGATTATCTCTACACGCAGGTCGGCGGCGTCGACTCGGTCGAGACGCTGCTCGTGACGTCGAAGGAGCTCGCGAACAGCGCCTACGTGAGCTTCGCGATCAGCCACGCCGAAGGCATCTTTCTCGCGGGCGGCGATCAGGCGAGCTACCTCGCGGCGTGGAAGGGGACCGGCGTCGAGACCGCGTTGACGGCGGCCTGGGCCCGCGGCGCGGCGATCGGAGGCACCAGCGCCGGGTGCGATGTGCTCGGTGCGTTCATCTTCGGGGCGCTGAACGGATCGGTCCTCTCCGACGAGGCGCTGAAGGATCCGTACAACCAGTACATGACGATGGACCGCGATTTCCTGGCGCTTTCGCCGCTCGCGGGCTTCCTCCTCGACACGCATTTCGCGAAGCGCGACCGGATGGGGCGGCTCGTGGGCTTCCTCGGACGGGTGATCACCGACGGGTGGGCGCCGACAGCGCATGGGCTCGGGATCGACGAGGCCACGGCGCTGGTCGTGGATCCGAAGGGGCAGGGGACCGTGCTGGGAAGCGGTGCGGTGTACCTGCTCGACGCGACGTCGGCGCCGGCCGTGTGCGTCGCGGGGAAGCCGCTCGAGTACCCGGACCTGGCGCTGCACAAGCTCGGCGTGGGGGCGACGATCGCGCTGCCTTCGGGGGTGACGTCGGTCCCCGCGACGAAGCTGAGCGCATCGGGTGGGGCGCTGACGCCCGCGAACCCGTATTAGATCATCGAGCCCCTTTCCTTGTGGCGCGAGGGAAGCGACAATCCCGCCCATCGGCCATCGCCGACGGCAGGGAGACCTATGCGGATCCTCGTGTGCGAAGATCAAGACGCCATCCGGCACATGATCGAGACCCTGGTCTCCGCCAGCGGGCACGAGGTCGTGGGCGTCGCGCTCGGGGCGCAGGCCGTCGAGCTCGCGCTCGCGGAGCGCTTCGACGTGCTGCTGCTCGACTTGATGCTCCCCGGCGCGCTCGATGGGTTCGCGGTGTGCGAGCGGATCCGCGCGGTGAAGACCGGCGACGATCTCGCGATCTTCGTCATCTCGGCGATGGACGATCCGGAGTCGCGAGGCCGCGTGCTGACGTCCGGCGCGACGGCCTTCTACTCCAAGCCGTTTCGACCGCTCGAGCTGCTCGAGAACATCAACGCGCTCGGCCGGGCCCGGTCCTCGACGCGGTAGCCGCGCGCTAAAGAGCCTATCGAGGGTGGGCTCCCGTCGCCGGCCTGCAGAGCCGCGGCGCTCGCCTGCGTTGCTCGGGTTCGGCGTGCATTCGCACGCCTTCACCCTCCCGCCTTGGCGAGCTTGCGTCTCTTTGGCCGGCTCGGTCCGCCCACCCTCGATAGGCTCAAAACTCTTGTCTCGCGGAGGCATCCAGGTACATGGAGGGCCGATGAACGCGCTCCTCCGTGCCGCGGGCCTCTCGATCGCGGCTCTCGGCCTCCTCTCCTCCGGTTGCAAGGACGACAAGACCACCGCCGCGGACGACGCCGGCGTCGAGGACGCGGGCCGCAAGCCCGTGCTCGATGGCAAGCTCGGCGCGGCCGTCGCGGCGGCCGAGTCGAGCGCGCGGCCGTCCACCGCGACGAGCGCGCCCGGCGATGGCCCGCCCGAGGCCGGGTTCTTCCCGCCCGGCGGCGCCGACAAAGCGCAGCCGCCCGGCGCGCCCGCCAAGGTCGAGGTGCTGAGCGACGGCGCCGAGCCCCGCGTCGCGCTCACCCAGGCGCTCCCGGCCGAGCAGCAGGCGCGCGTGCTCGCGGGCTACCGCATGGGCCCGCAGCAGCAGCTCCCGGCCTTCGATTTCAACCTGGCGATCAAGACCGACAGGCCCAAGGGCAAGGACGAGAAGGTCGACTCGATCCCCGTCGTCGCGAAGATCGTCTCGGTGCAGATCCCGGGCGCCGCGGGCAAACTGCCCAAGGAGCTGACCGACGGCCTCGACCAGCTCAAGGGCGGAGAGATCCGGTACTCGCTCACCGCGGACGGCGCGATGCTCGGTCTGACGACGTCGATCCCGAAGGGCAAAGACAAGACGCCGAACCCGGAGATCGCGCCGCTGCTCGACCTCGCGATGCGC
>JBDTXR010000330.1:0-10561 GCA_040006075.1 Byssovorax sp.
CGAGGCAGCGATCGGGCGCGCCGTCTTGCTCGCTCGACTCGATCAGCATCATCGCGAGCAAGGCGCGGTTGCGCACGCGCTCGTCGCCGTGATCGAGGTAGGCCATGAAGAGATCGGCGGCCTCTTCGCCGAGCGCGATCGAGGCGGCGAGCCCGCGGATCGCGAGCGGGCCGGCGGCCGTGACGAGGCCCTTGAGGATGGGCAGGCCGGCTGGATCGGCGGCGGCGGCGAGGCCGAGCGCGGCGTCGCGCTTGAGCTCGGCGTCGGGGTGCGCGAGCGCGTCCTTGAGCGGCGCGAGGTCGCCCGCGGGGCGCGAGACGCCGCCGAGCGCCTCGACGGCCGCGGCGGCGATCCGCTGGTCTTTGTGGGTCGCGAGCGCGGCGACGGCGGCGAGCGCCGCCGGATCGCCCAGCTCGCCGAGAGCGCGGAGCGCGCGCGCGACGCGATCGATCCACGCGTCGCGCTTCTCGGCGAGCTCCGGCTCTCGCTCGGTGACGAGGCCGAGCAGCGGCGCGAGCGCCCTCGGATCGCCGAGGATCGCGCGCGCCGCAGCCGCGCGGACGCGCACGTCGGCGTGCGGGCTCTCCATCGCCGCCGAGGCCTCGTCGGCGAGCAGCGCGTTGACGGCCGCGATGCGGACCTTCTCGTCGTCGTCGCCGAGCGCCTTCTCGAGCAGCGCCCGCGCGCCGTCGACCCGGCGCTTCGCGAGCACCTCGATCGTCTTCAATTTGAGGTCGACGTGGCGCCCGGCGAGCGCGGCCGCGAGCGGCTCGATCGCCTTGCCCTTGCTGCGCTTCTGCGAGAACTCGAAGGCCTCGGCGCGCACGCCGGCGTCGGGATCGGCGAGGAGATCGAGGAGCAGCGCGGCGCCCCACGGCTCCTGGATCCGCCCCATCACCTCGTTCAGCACCTCGCGCCGGACGTCGGCGTGGACGCTGCGGAGCGCGAAGCGGAGCGTGCCCGCGCCGCCTCCGCCGAGCTCGATCGCCAGCGCGGCCTTGAAGGCCTCGCTCCGCACCGCGGCGGCGGAGTCGTCGAGCGCGCGCGAGAGCAGCGCCGCGGCCGGCGACGCGAGATCCTTCGGCGGATCCTTCTTCAGGACGCGCACGAGGAGCTGGAGGGCGCGGCCGCGCACGTCGGCCTCGGCCGCGAGGAGGCCGGCCTCGGCGGCGCGGAGCGGGGCCTCGGCCTCGAGCTTCGCTAGCGACGAGAACGCGGCGTCGCGCACCTCGCCGGCCGCGTCGCGGAGGAGCTGGCGCAGGCGCGGCAGGCCGCGCGCGTCGCCGAGATCGGCCAGCGCGCGGCAAGCCTCGACCCGCGCGCTCGCCTGCTTCTCGTTGGTGAGCTGGAGCAGCGTCCCGAAGGCGCGCTCGTCCTGGAGCGAGGCGAGCCCGCGCGCGCCTGCGAGGCAGGTGTCGAGCGCGCGGCTGGCCATGGCCTCGAGCAGCGGCCGCAGATCGGCCTCCGCCAGCGTGACGGCCTCGACCCTGGCCTTCTTCGACGCGGCCTTCGGCTCCGCCGCCGCTGCGGCCTTGGCCTTCGTCGCCTTGGTTTCAGGCTTGGTTTCGGCCTTGGTTTCGCCTTCCGGGGCGGCGGGCTTCTGCCCGAACGTGGCCAGCTCGCCGAGCTTGGCGCCGAGATCGCGATCGCGCGCGCCGAGCGCCTCGGCCAGCGCGGGGCGGGTCATCAGCGAGACCAGGAACGCCGCGCGGCGGACGTCGGCGTCGGGATCGCCCTCGTGGCGCCGGAGCGCCGCGAGGATCTCGCTCTCGCCGAGGAGCTTGCGCTGAAACGCGCGCACCAGGGCCAGCCGACGGATGTCGGCGCGCCGCGATCGCAGCGCGATGATCACCGCCTCGGCGCTCGGAGCCGGGAGCAGCTCTTCGAGCCCCGCGACTGCCGCCGCGCGCACCTCGACCGGATCGTCGTCGAGCGCCGCGATCAGCCGCGCCATCGCCTGATCGTCGGCCTTCGCCAGCGCCGTCAGGGCGACCACCGCCGCCGCGCCGACGTCGCGCTTCTTCGCGGCGAGCGCGAGCTCCAGCGGGCGCAGCGACGCCTGGCCCTCGTGCGCGCGCAGCCCCGCGAGCGCGGCGAGGCGCACCTGCTCCTCGCCGGCGTCGAGCAGGGCCTCGAGCGGCTTCACCGCGCGCGGGTTCTTCGTGGCGCCGAGCAGCCGCGTCGCCAGCGCGCGGAGGCCATGATCGGCGTCGTTCGACGCGCGCGCCGCGACGATCTCGATCGCCCGCGCGTCGTCGAACGCGGCCACCGTCCGCAGCGCCGTCTCGCGCCGCTCGGGCGATCGCTCCTCGAACGCGTGCTCGGCGAGCGCGTAGGCGTCGCGGACGATCTGCGATCGCTCGTTGACCTTGCCGCCGGCGTCGAGCGGGAACAGCCGGATCGTCGCGTCCTCGGCGAGGAGCGCCAGGTGCGCGCGCCCCTTGTGCTCGACGCGCAGCAGCGCGACCGCGTTGCCGACGCCGTCCTTCAGCGTCGACGGTCGCTTCTTCGGCCCGCGCGTCCAGGTCTTGATCGTCCCGTCGCGGGCGCCGGTGTAGAGCTTGTCCTCGACGCCGAGGCCGATCGCCGTCGGGGCCGCGTCGTGCGCCGCGCCGCCCGCGCGATCCTCGGGCTCGAGCTCGCCGCGCACGTGCGTGAGCAGGAGCTTGTGGTCGGATCCGGCCGAGTATACCCGGAGCTCGTCGGGATCGAAGAGCAGCGCGGTGACGGCGCCCTCGTGAATTTTCTTCGACGCCGAGCCGATGAAGTCGCGCCGATCCTCGCCGTCGAAGACCGCGATCGTGCCGCGCTGTGTGCCCGCGACGAGCCACGCGCCCGACGCATCGGCCGCGAGCGCCGCGCCGGGATCCGCGAGCGGCAGCGCCTGCAAACGCTTCCCCTTGGCGCGATCGACGATCACGATCGACGCGCCCGAGAGCACCGCGAGGCGCCCCTCGGAGAGCACCGCGAGCGCGATCGGCGCGGGATCGAAGGCCTCGCCGAGCGGCGTGAGCTCGCCCCCGTCGGCCTTGCCGCGGTGGATCTTCCCGTCGGTGCCCGCGACGAACACCAAGCCGTCGGCCTCGACGATCGCCACGGCGCCGCCGGGGAGCGCGTCCTCGTCGAGGTCGCCCTTGTCGAGATCGAGCCGGTAGACCGCGGTGGGACGGCCCTCCGGGTGCACCGTCACGAAGACGATCACGTGCTTCTGCGCGAGCCCGGCCCGGAGCGCTCCCCGGAACGGCGCGAACCTCTCGGCGGTGGTGTCGGCGCTCACGCGGCTTCTTTCGAGGGCTGGGGCGCGGCCTTGCGAGCCGCGGCGATCCGGATCAAGGCGACGAGGCAGGCCGCGCGCTCGCTCGCGCCGCGCGTGGCCGAGAACTCCTGGAGCAGCGGCTCGACGACGGCGGCGAAGGCCGCGTCCTCGACCGCGAGATCCCGGAGCGCCTCGACCAGCGCGAGCTTGGCTTTGCGCGCGGGGATCGGGCGCGTGCGCGCCACCGCCGCGGCCTTCGCGGCGGGCTTTCCGCCGACGGTCGGAGCCGCCTTGGCGATCTGCGATTTCATCCGGCCCGGCGACACGGTGAAGAGGATCCTCCGCAGGAAATCGCGGAGCGCATCGTCGCCCGCCGGCCGGCCCGCGGGGCGCTGCGGCGGGCCCGCGGGCGGCGCCGCAGCGGCAGCCTTCTTCGCCGCGTCGGGCTTCTTGCCGACGCTGATCTCGGGCTTCGGCGCGGGCTTCCAGTGCAGGGTGATCCCCTTGTCGCGATAGAGCGACCACACCGTGCGGATCACGAACGCGCGCACCTGCCGATCGGGGCTCTCGGTGAGGCGGAACAGCTCTTCCGGGATCGCCAGCCGCGGGTTCAGGCCAATCAGCCGCATCCCGAGCGCGCGAGTCTCGGCGTCGAGCGACTCGCAGAACCGGTACACCGCGTCGGCGGTGAGCGCCTCCGGCGGCAGGCGGTAGCGCGCGTGCTCGCGCTCGTCGCCGGCGGTGAGCGCCCGGGCGAGGAACTCGCGGACGTCGGCGTACGGCGCCTCGCAGAGCTCGACGATGGCCGCGATCGAGGGCTTCCAGCGCAGAAATTCCCAGCGCGCGAGCTCGAGCGCGAAGGCCCGGATCGGCTCGCGCGGATCCGCGAAGAGCGGGCGCACGCGATCGAACGTCAGGAACGAGGCCGGGATCTCGGCGCCGGGATCGACCGGTCGATCGGTCATCGCCAGGCTGATGTCCGGGTGATGCCGGCGCAGGTAGCGCAGCGCGAAGATCCGGAGCGGCGCGTCGATGGGCCCGGGCTCCGTGGCGAGCGTCCACAGGCGCTCGGCGCCCTCGGTCACGGTGTCGGCCGAGAACGTCCGCTGCTCGCCCGCGAGCATCTGCAGGAACGCCGTCTCGGAGATGATCTTGATCGCCGCGCCCTGGCCCACGAGCTTCTCGGCGTCGACCTGCTTCGACCCCTTGCGGCCCGCGCCGTAGAGCGGCGAGCCCTCGTCGCCGATGACCAGGTAGTCGAGCTTGGCGTTGACGCTCGACGCGTTCTTCCCGTTCGCGGCGGTGACCTTCTTCGTCGCGTCGCCCCGCTGCATCGTCGCGAGCTTGCCGGTGAAGAGGAAGCTCTGACCCTTGAGATCGATGGTCGCGGGCGCGGCCTTGGCGGCCTTCACCGGCTTCGGCTCTTCCTTCTTCGGCGCGAAATCCGCCGGTAAAAAGGCCTTGATCATGTATTCGACGGCGAAGTCGGCGTACTCCTTTTCGCTCCTGCCCGCGAGCTGCATCAGCCAGTCGAAGCCGAGCTCGCCGGGCGAGAGCTTGCGCACGTCGCTGAGGAGCTTGAGCGCCAGCGTCGACAGCCGCGGGCTCCACCCGAGCTCTTTAGCCCACGGTCGCCCCGAGGCCTTGAGCTCGAGGACCCACGGATCGGCGTCCCACGTCGGGCGAAACGCCAGCGCCCGCAGCAGCGGCGCGCCGAGATCCTTGGCCTTGATCCGCTCTTCCTCGATCCACCCCGCGACGGCGTTGCTGGTGAGCGGATGCACGAGCACGCGCCGGAGAAAATCGCCGTCGAGCTCGCCTTCGGGGAAGCGCCCGAGCGCGTCGAGGGCGAAGCGCGAGCAGAGCGGCGTGAGGCGCGGATCGTCGAGCAACCCCTGGAAAAAGGCTGCGCCCAGCGCTTTCGGCGCGTGGATCTTCCCGAGCAGCTCGGCCCCGAGCTCGAAGACCTCGTCCACGGGCGAGAGCAGCCGCTCGCGAAACCACTCCGGCGTGAGCTCCTTGGCGCCGAAGTACTTGCGGATCGCCGCCGCTGCGGGCTCGTGCCCGTGCTCGGTCCCCAGGAGCCGCCCCCACCCCTCGAGGCCCACGTCCTTGCGCGGATCGCGATCGGCGAGGAGATCGCGCGCCACCTTGCGCACCTCGTCGCTGTCGTTGTTGGCGAGCCGGATCAGATCGTCGAGCGAGAGATCCCGCGCGTGCGTCCGGGCGTAGGCCGCCGCGTATTTGCGCGCGTCGTCCGACGGCGAGTCGAGGAGCGCGAGCGCCGCCGCGTGGAGCCCGAGCTCGCGGAACGCGCCCTGCTCGAAGCGCGGGACGTTGGCGAAGAGCCAGATCACGAAGTCGTCGACGGCCGAGCTCCCGACCGCGACGAGGCGCGCGGCCCAGGCCGGCTCGACGTCGCGGAGCTGCGCGCGAAAATCGGTCTTCAACGCGGCGACGGCGAAGCTCCGCGCCTGGTCGGACTGCGCGCGCTCGAGCAGCGTGAACAGCGGCCGCGGCGTGCGCCGCCAGAGCTCGGCGTAGGCCCGGTACTGCGTGAGGCTGCTGGTGCGCCGGTCGAGGTTGAAGCGCCGCCGCGTGTACTTCTTGGTCTCGTGAAAGACGATGTGGTTGTAGACCCACGTCCCGAGCCAGCGCGTGCCGCCCTCGTCGTAGAAGCGCAGGACCGAGGCCGCCGCGTCGGCGTACGCCGCGGGCAGCGTCTCGGCGCAGCGCCGCAGGTTGCGCCACACGCGGCGCGTGAGGTAGCTCAGCGTCTTGCGGCTGATCTCGCGCTGGTACTGGCCGCCCATCGCCAGCGCGCCGTCGAAGCGGGCCGCGAGCGCGCCCTGGATCTCCCAGTCGCCCCGGGCCTCGGCCTCCTTGAAGATCCGCTTCAGCGCCCGCCACGGGCCCCACGCGAGCGGGATTTTCCCGATGATCCGGATCAGCGTGTCGCGTTCGAACGCGCCGTCCGAGGCCCAGAGCTCGAGCAAGATCCGATCGAGCTTGAACCGATCGGGCAGCTCGGCGTCGCTGCCCTCGGCCTCGAGGGACTTCATCCCCTCCACGCGGTAGTGCCGCTGCTCCTCGCGCGTCTTCTGCCGGAACGGGTAGCCCCGCAGCTCGCCCGTGAAGACCGAGAGCGTCAACGCGCCTTCGCGCGGCGGCGCGGCGCGCTCCCCCGGAGAGGCGTCGGGTTGCTCGGCCAGCGCGACGACGAGGTCGGCCAGATCGCCGTCCCTCGCGTCCCATGCGCGGCGCACGTCCTCGAAACTGAGCGCTCGTTCCATGCGATCCCCGACGCTGAGCCCCGAGCCCAGGCGCGCGGAGCATCGCGCGGGTCACCGAGAAACATCAACGGTTTTCTCTCCGCGTCGCGCGACCGCGATTGGCAGCGCTGGAATGCGCCACCGACCACGTGACGTTTCTCACCCACCCTCGATGAACCTCCGGCCCGCAGCGATCGCTCTCCTGCCCTTTCTTCTCGGGTGCGCCGCCGCACCGACTCCGAGGGCCGCGATGACGACGAACCTCGCCCCCGACCGCGCGGTCACGATCGCGCCCGCGGTCACGATCGCGCCCGCGATCGCGATCGCGATCGCGATCGAGCCCGAGCCGCCCCCGGCGACCGACGCTCTCGTCGACCCCGAGCCGGATGCGCCGATCGCCACTCCCCCGCTCCCACGCGCCTTTCGCGAGCCGCTCGTCGCCCGCGGCGATACCCACGCTGTCGTCCTGCTCTATCACCTCTTCGGCGCGACGATGACCAGCGCCCAGAGCGTCTCGCCCGAGATCTTCGACGCGCAGCTCACCTGGCTCGCCGCGCATCACGTGGAGATCATCACCGCGGGCGAGCTCGCGAGCTTCCTCGACGGCGCGATCGCCCTCCCCGCGCGCGTCGCGGTGGTGACGATCGACGACGGCCACATCAGCACCTTCGAGCGGGCCTATCCGATCCTCAAGAAGCACGGCGTCCGCTTCACGATGGCGCTCAACACCGAGGCCATCGAGGGCCACCGACCCGAGGCCGTGACCTGGGACAACGTCAACGAGATGCGCGCGTCGGGCCTGTGCGAGATCGCCAGTCACAGCCACATTCACGGGCACATGGAGCGGCTGACCGAGGCCTCGAATCGCCGCGAGGTCACCCTCTCGCGGGAGATCATCGCGCAGCGCACCGGCGTCCACGTCGAGACCTTCGTGTTCCCGTTCGGCGGCCACGATCAGCGGGTGATGGGCCTGGTGAAAGAGGCTGGCTACCGGGCCGCCTTCGCCGTCGGGACCGGGCGGGTCCGCCTCGACTCGCCGCGGTGGGCGCTGCCGCGCAAGGGCGTGCTCCGCTCGACGACCCTGAGCGACATCGCGGTGCTGTTCTCGTCGTGATCGTGCCGCGTTTGCGCGAACCCCGCGAGCCAGCCGACCCTGACAGAAGTGTGACGTCGCGGACCGCCGCCGCGCTCTACGGCATCCATCGATTGACGCCTCGCCGCGATCGCCTGACGCGAGCCTGAGCGTTTTGCTCGCCGCGGCCACGATCGACGTGCCGCAGCCGCGTGGTCGAGGATATTGTCTCGCCGTCACGCCTGGCTCTCCCCGACAGAGGTCCCTCGCGCGGTCGTCGCCCCGTCTTCATCGTGAACCCGCTCGTCCCCGATTTCATCCTCCACCAGGAGAGCCAGCAGCAGACCTCGGGCGACTTCGAGGCCGCCGCGCTCTTCGTCGACATCGCGGGCTTCACCGCGGTCACGACGCGGCTCCAGCAGCACGGCCGCGAAGGCGCCGAGGCGCTGGCCCACACGCTGCGCTTCTACTTCGATCCGCTGATCAAGGCGGTCCACGAGGCCGGCGGCTTCGTCACCGGGTTCGCGGGCGACGCGTGCACCGCCCTCTTCGAGGACACCCGCCTCCGCAACGCCGCCGAGTTCGCGCTCGACGCCGCCAACCGCATGCAGCGCTTCGTGGCGGAGAACCCCACGTACGAGACGCGCTTCGGCGCCTTCGCCTTCTCGCTCCGCGTCGGGCTCTCGTGGGGCACGGTGCTCTGGGAGATCGTCCCGGTCACCGCCGAGCGATCCTATTTCTACTTTCACGGGCCCGCGATCGAGGGCTGCGCCGCGGTCGAGCACCACGCCGAGTCCGGTCAGGTCCTGCTCGACTCGGCGTTCCGCCGCCGCGTCCCCCGCGCCGAGGCCACCCACGTGATCGGCGACGTCTTCCGCGAGATCCGATCGAGCGCGCCGAGCCAGCGCCTCGGCGCGCAGTGGCTCCCCGCCGGCCCCGAGGCCGCGCGCTTCCTCGCCCCCGGGATCACGTCGATCCCCGCGCTGGGGGAGTTCCGCGACGTCGTCAGCGTCTTCGCGCTCTTCCACGACGTGACCGATCTGCCGGCCCTGGTGCGCCTCCTCCACGAGCTCGCCGCGCGCTACGGCGGCACCTTCAGCGGCCTCGATTTCGGCGACAAGGGCACCAACGTGCTCCTCCATTTCGGCGCGCCGGTGGCCCACGAGAACGACACCGAGCGCGCCCTCGACTTCGCGCTCGAGCTCCGCCGCGCCTGCCCGCCGCCGGTCCGCCTCTGCGCCGGCGTCACCCGCGACATCCGCTACGTCGGCTTCAACGGCGGCACGCGCCGCCACGAGTTCGCGTGCCTCGGCCGCGCCACCAACCTCGCCGCGCGGCTGATGATGAAGGCCGCCCCCGGCGAGATCCTCTGCGATCCCAAGGTCTTCGCCGACGCCGACGCCGCGTACCTGCTGAAGTCGAAGGGCGCGCTCAAGCTCAAGGGCTTCGACGAGCCGGTCGAGGCCTTCGCCGTCGGCCGCAAGCGCCAGCAGACGATCCAGAAAGAGTTCACCGCCAAGGAGCTCGTCGGCCGCGACGGCGAGCTCGCGGCGCTGGCGAGCGCGGTCGCGCCGATCTTCGCGGCCCCGCCCCGGCCTGCCGGGATCATCCACATCGACGGCGACGCCGGCCTCGGCAAGAGCTACTTCGTCGAGACCTTCCGTCGCACGCTCGAGCACCGCGCCGGCCCCCCGCTGCTGTGGATCGAGGCGCCCTGCGACCAAACCCTCCAGCGCTCGTTCAACGCCTTCGAGACGGCGCTGCGCGAGTATTTTCATCAATCGGCCGCCTCCGGCCGGGAAGAGAACCACGTCCGCTTCGACGACGCGCTCGATCGGCTGCTCTCTCGCCTCCCCGAGAGCGCGGCGCTGCTCCGGCGCGAGCTCGATCAGGCCCGATCGCTCTTCGCCGCGCTCGCCGGCATCCGCCGCGAAGGCTCGCTCTACGAGCGCCTCAACCCGAAGGATCGCTTCTCGCGCACCCTCGCCGCGATCACCTCGTGGATCCGCGCCGAGAGCCTGCTCGGCCCGGTGGTGATCCACCTCGAAGACGCGCAGTGGGCCGACGTCGACACCCAGCGCGCGGCGCAGGCCATTGGCCGCCTCAGCGCCGAGGGCGCGCCGATCGCGGTGCTGGTGAGCTCGCGCTACCGCGACGACGGCAGCGCGTTTCGCATCGATCTCGATCCTCGGGTCCAGCGGGCCGAGATCGCGCTCGGCCCGCTCTCGCCCGAGCAGATCGGGCAGGTCGCCGACAACGCGGCGGGGCGCCCGGTGCCCGACATCTTCCGCGCGCTGCTGCTCGAGCACGCGGGCGGAAACCCTTTCTACACCGAGGAGATCGTCTCGTACTGGGCCGACGCCGCCACGCACCGCGAGCTCGGCGACACCACGATCTCGTCCCCCAGCGTCGCCCTCCTCCCGAGCGACGTGAACACCATCCTCATCGCGCGGCTCGACCGCCTCCCGCCGCCGCTGAAGAGCGCCGTCCTCGCCGCCGCGGTGCTCGGCCGCGAGTTCGACGTCCGGATCCTGGCGCCGATGCTCGACGTCCGCGCCGATCTCGCCGAGCGGATGCGCGCGGCCGAGGTCCAGCGGATCTGGACCACCGCCGACGGCGTGCTCTACCGCTTCCGCAACACCCTCCTCCGCAACGCGGCCTACGAGATCCAGGCCCGCGCCCGCCTCCAGCGCCTGCATTTCCGCGCCGCCGAGGCGATCGAGGGCCTCCACAAGGAAGACCTCGAGAGCTACTTCGCCGTGCTCGCGCGGCACTACCGCCGCGCCGACGCGCCGGATCGCGCGCGCCACTATTTCCTCCGCGCGGCGCGCCAGGCGGCGAGCCGGTGGGCCCACGCCGAGGCCAAGCGCATGTACCGCGGCTACCTCAAGCTCGTGGCGTCGCCCACGCCGGAGAGCATCGTCGCGCGCTACGAGTTCGCGCGCGACGTGCTCGAGGTCG
>JBDTXR010000331.1:0-10534 GCA_040006075.1 Byssovorax sp.
CGGATCGAGGTCGTGCGCGGCCCCGGATCGCTGCTCTACGGCACCGGCGCCTTCTCCGGCGTCGTCAACCTCGTGCCCCGCGCCAAGGACGAGCCCAGCAGCGTTCACGTCGAGGGCGGCACCTACGACGACGCCGTGGTCCACGCGCGCGCCGGCTTCCACTACAACTACTCTCCGCGCACCGGCATCACCGCGAGCATCGGCGGCGCGCGCAGCGACGGCCGCGATCTCGCCGTCACGCTCAAGGATCCGGCCGGCGGGCCCGCGGTGCAGACGGCCAGCAACGTCGATTATTTCCGGAGCTTTGGCACCCAGGGGCGCGCCTGGCTCGGCGACCTCACGGCCCAGTGGTCGTACCACACGCGCGATCAGTACATCCCTGTCGGCGTGGCCGGATCGGTCTTCAACGACTCTCGCACGCTCTACGAAGATAATCGGTTCATGGCCGAGGTGCGGTACGAGCCCAAGCTCTCCAGCACCGTGTCCTTGATGACCCGGATCCACGTCAATCGGTACGTCTTCCACAGCGAGTTTGCGGGCAACCCGCTCCCGGCGCCCACCAGCTCCGAGAACTATTACGGCACCTGGGCCGGCACCGAGGCCCGCGTCGCGATCACCCCCTTCGGCGATCCGCGCAAGCTCCGCATCGTCGCCGGTGGCGAGTTCCAGGCCAACCCCGAGGCCACGCTCGCCGGCGCGGCCACCGACGGGGTCTATCTCGCCGTCAAGTCACCTTACAACTTCGGCGCCGGGTATGCCCTCGTCGAGAGCTCGCCCACCTCGTGGTTCCGCTTCTCCGCCGGTACCCGCGTCGACATCTACTCCAACATCGGAGCCATCGTCGTCCCTCGATTGGCGTTGATCTTCAAGCCCGCGACCGGGAGCACGCTCAAGATCATGGGCGGCCGGGCCTTCCGCGCGCCCAGCATTTACGAGCGGTTCTACACCGACGGGCTCCCGGGCTCCGCGACCCAGATCCCCGGCGACGAGCCCGGGCGCAAAATCGCGCTCGGGCCGGAGACCATCTACCAGGGCGAGGTCGAGTTTTCCCAGCGCTTCAAGGAAGACTGGGTCGCCCTCATCGCCGGGCAGATCAGCTACATCCAGGGGATCATCAACACCATCCCCGACGACCTGCAGCCCGACCTGATCCGCTATGCCAACAGCCCCTCTCCGGCCATCAGCGCCGGCGGCGAGGTCGAGCTGCGGCGGGAGTGGCGCCAGGGCTGGATGCTCTCGGGCACCTATGGATACCAGCACGCGGCCTACACCAGCCGCATCGATCCGGGCGACGCCAACCTCCGGCTGATCAACGCGCCTCAACACCTGGCCTCGATCCGCGGCGTCATCCCCCTGGTCAGCGATCTGGCCTCGCTCGGCATGCGCAGCACCTACGAGGCCCCGCGGCGCTTGAGCCTCGGGAGCGACGAGGTCACCCGGGGAGCGGTGGTGGCCGATCTGACCCTCTCCGGCAACGTCAAGAAGTTTGGCGTGGCCTACGTGATTGGCATGTACAACGTGTTCGACGCGCGCTTCGTCTACCCGGTGACGGAGACCAACGCCAGCCGGAGCCTGCTCCAGAACGGCCGGACCTTCCTGGCCGATTTGAAGGTCACCTATCCCTGAGGCGCTGCCGGATCAGCGCGGGCGCTCGACCAGGGTGTAGATCACCGAGAGATCGTGATCGATGTCCCAGTGGTCCTCCGGATCGTCGCCCCAGCCGAGCGCGTGGCCCATGATCCGGACGGCCTCGGTGTCGTCCTGATCGAACACGTTGACCTTGAATCCGGCGGCTTCCCACTGCTCGCGGCTGAACGGCGAGCGCCCGTCCGACCAGGTGACGAACGGCTTGTCCGGGGGCGTGAGCGCCGGGCAGATGTTGTACACCAGCATGGTGCCGCCGGGCTTGAGCGCGTTGAAGAAGCTCTTCAAGACCACCTCGTCGGTGGCGCCGAGCTTGATCACGAACCTGTCTTCCGCGGGCCGGTACGGGTGGATATAGCCCCGCTTCAGGACGTTCTTGGAGATCACCAGATCGTACCCGGAGCCCACCGCGGCCACGATCGCCGGATCGGACGGGAAATGCCCCTCGACCAGGCGAACATGGCCCTTCTCGCCCGCGGGACCGGTGAAGTCGCCGGTGTCGCCCGGCTGGCCGTAGAGGGCAGTCAGGAAGGGATCCACGTCGACGCCGGTCGCGTCGATCCCCATGGTCGCCAGGAGGCGCAGGTGGCCGACGTAGCCATACCCGAAGTCCAGCACCCTGGAGCCCTGAGGCAGCGAGAGGCCCTTCGAGAACAGGATATCGAGCGGGCGTGAGTACGAGAGCGGGGATCCGTACTTGGCGTTGTAGTAAAATTCCTCGTCGGCGATCATGGTCTCGAGCGCGGCCTTCTCCGCCGGCGGGAGCGCGGCGGCCTGCTGCTCGGTGTAGAAGCGGGTCTTCTTCTCGTCGTGGTAGAGCGTCCGGGTCGCGATGTGCGGCAGCGTCGTCGCGTGCGCGAGGAAACGCTTCACTTCTGGCCGGATCACGATGGCGTCGAGCTTCTTCGCGGCCTTGCGGATGTTCTCGATCTCGTTCACCGGCGCGGGCGTTGCGGAGGCCTTTGGAGCCGCGACGGCGGCGCTCGGAGCAGGGGGCGGCGGCGTGCTCGGGGGCACGTCGGCGCCGCTGCACGCGAGCGAGGAGAGGCCGAGAGCGAGGGCGGCGAGGGGGAGCGATCGAGCGAGGTTCATGGCGTCGCCGGCAGGATGCGCCCGTTCCCGAAAAAAATCGCCGGTGACCTGTAACCCGCGGGGCCTCCGGGCCACAGTCCCCGCGTGGCCCTCCTCCCCGACGCCTGGCTCGTCTCTCCGGCGATGATCGTCGAAGACACGTCCGAGGCCGCCAAAGAGCGCGCGAGGGCGCAGCTCGGCTCCTCGGATCCGGCGCTCCTGGCCGCCGTCTACTCCGAGCATGGCCCGGGGATCCGCCGCTTTCTCCAGGGGCTGCTCGGCGATCGCGCCGCCGCCGACGACGCGCTGCAAGAGACCTTCGCGCGCGCCTTCCGCCGCATGGACACCCTCCGCGATCCCGCGCGGATCGCGCCCTGGCTCTTCGGGATCGCGCGCAACGTGGCGCTCGAGGCCCGCAAGGCGCGACGCCGGATCGGGCGCCTCCTCGATCCGGGGCAGAGCGCGGACGGCGAGCTGCACGAAGATCATCAAGGCTCCGATCACCGCACGCCCGAGGCCGATCTCCTCGGGCGCGAGGCCGCGGGCGTGGTCGATCGGGCCCTCGGCCAGCTCTCCACCGATCGTCGAGCGGTGCTGATGCTCCGGGTCGATCATGGCCTCTCGTACGACGATATCGCCGGCCTGATGGGGTGGACCCTCGCCAAGGTGAAGATCGAGATCCACCGCGCGCGCGAGGTCCTCCGCGAGGAGCTCTGCGGCTACGAAGGAGGCTCGCGATGAGCGGTTGCGATTTCGAGGCGGTCGAGGCGCTGGCCTTCGGCGAGCTGACTCCCCTCCTCGCCGACGCGGTGAGCGCTCATGTGGTCGGCTGCCCGGCCTGCGCGAAGGAGCTCGAGCTGCTGCGCGCGGAGCGGGGCGTGTTCGTCGAGCGCGCCAAGGCGTCTCCGCCGCTCCCGGGCTTCTCGGCGGCGCTGGCGCGCTCGCGCTGGAGCCGCCCCGAGGTGGTCGTGGCCAAGGCCGCTCCCATCGCCGCTCCGCGCCGGTTTCCCTGGGCTTTCTCGGCCATCGGCGTCGCAGCGGCGGCGGCCTTCGCCGGCCTCTATCTCCTCCCGTCAACCACCGTGGCGCTGATCGATCCCCCGGCCGCCGCGCCCGTCGTCGCCGAGCCCGCCACCGGGGACTTCTGCCACGACGAGTCCTTCACCACCGGGATCACCACCCCGCCGAAGGTCCCTGTCGTGTGCGAGATGCCTTCGCCGGCCGCGGACCCCGAGCCCTGCGACAAGGGCTGCACCGGCGAGGAAATCGACACCGGTAATAACGATTCTCGTGTAACCGAGGCCTGCTATCCGCCACTCCCCCGCTGAGAGCGCGACGCCACCGTCGCCGCCTCCAAGGAGAATGGCAGTCATGAAGCGATCGCACAGCTACAGCGTGTTCTTTGGCCTCGTCCTCGCGGTCTCGGCCTGCGGCAAGACGCCGGACGGAGAGACGGTGTCTGCCGGCGCCGAGCCGGTGAATCAAGCCGCGGCGCCGCTCAAGGCCGCTCAGCCGGTCCGGGTCGCTCCGCCGGTCAAGGCCGCTCTCCCGGCGCAGGCCCCGGCCGTCGCCGCGAAGGGCGACGCCGACGAGCCGAAATGCGACCACTGCGATCATTGCGACGGCAAGGAGGCCGCCGCGGACGACGAGGATCGCGTGGAGAGCATCGCTGTCGGTACCTCGCCGACCCGGGGCTCCGCGACCGCGCCGGTGACCGTCGTGGTCTTCTCCGATTTCCAGTGCCCCTTCTGCTCCAGGGCCGAGAGCACGGTGAAGGAGATCGAGGCGGCCTATCCCGGCAAGATCCGCGTCGTGTTCAAGAACAGCCCTCTGCCGTTCCACGACCACGCGCGGCTCGCCGCCAAGGCCACCCTCGCCGCGAACGAGCAGGGGAAATTCTGGGAGTACCACGACGCTCTCTTCGCCCATCAGCACGATCTCGATCGCGCCTCGCTCGAGCGCTATGCCGGGGATCTCGGCCTCGATCTCCGTCGCTTCCGCGCCGCCCTCGACGACGCGCGGCTCGACCTCGCGGTGGAGGCCGACATCACCGAGGCGCACCGCCTCGAGGTCCAGGGGACTCCGACGTTCTTCGTCAACGGGCGCATCGTCCGCGGAGCGCAGCCGCTCGCCGCGTTCCGCGCCAGGGTCGATCAGGCGCTCGCCGAGCGCTGACCAAAGCGCGCGGCGGAGCGCGTCGAGGTCAGAGCCCGGCGTTGCCAATCCCGGCGTGGGTCAGCGTCTCCCAGGCCATGTGATGAGTCGCCCCGGTGGGCCGGATCTTCGGGAGCAGCGCCTTGGTCTCCGGCAGGTCCAGGCCGGCGCGATCGACCAGCGCGTTGTACCCGATCTCCCACATGGGGTCGGACGACACGGCGGTGAGCTTGCCGCCGCAAAGGGTCTTGGGGACGGCGGCTCCATTCAAGAGCTGGGCGTGAAACTCGTACCCGAGGCGGAGGCGCTTGGACTCCTCGGCGAAGAGGTTGATCCCCTGGATCGTCGCGGTTTCGGCGGCGTTCGTCATCGCCGCGAGGCCATACTGCACGTGCCCGAGGTCGCGACACGTCTCCTGACAGAGGCCGTCGACGTAGGTGGGCTGGTCGTACCAGAACTTCACCAGAGCCGCTCCGGTCTTGCTGCCAGTCGGGGGCGGGACCGGCGTGGCGCCGTCGGTGGTGAGGTAGACATAGGCCGGTACGCGCTTGCGCCACTGGTCGACAGACACCTTGAAGGCCGCGTGATCGTCGAGGAACACCGCGATCCCCATCGAGGCCTCGATCATGCTCAGCTCCCAGTTGCCGTTGGAGGCGCTGCCATGATCGATGAGCGGCATGTACGCCGTGGAGAGCATCTTGCCAAAAGCGGTGACGTCGCTCGGGGACCAGCCATTGTAGGTGTAGCGGATGATCTCCGCCGCGCGCGGGAACTCCGAGGCGGCCCAGGCGGCCTGGAGGGGCGCGTTGCTGTTGGTGTGCTCCACCAGGACGGCCGACCAGGCGTTCATGATCTCGATCGACTTCTTGGCGTTCGCCTCGTTGCCGGTGAGGTACCAGAGCAGAGCGTGGGTGTAGGCGGCGATGACGTCGCTCTTCTCCTCGGTGCAGCCGAAATCGGGCATCGACGTGGGGCCGCACTCGACGGTGGCGCGCGGCTTGGCCTGGTAATCCAGGGCCGCGAACGGGCTCTTCTTCAGGTCGGCGAGGGCGGTAGTCCAGGGCTCGGCGCCGGAGGCGAGCTTGGCTTTGACGAAATCGAGCTGGCCCTGATCGACCTGGACGCCGGGGTGAACGAACGCGTTGGGATCCTTCACCGGAGCTCCCCCGGCGCCTCCGCTGCCCGCGGTGACACTCGCGCTCGCGAGGCCCCCACCGCCTCCGCCCGTGGGCGCGCCGCCGCTCCCGGTCGCCCCTCCCGCAGACGAGGTGCTGGTGCTCGCCGCCGCGCCGCCGGAAGGCTCGTCGGCGCTCCCGCAGCCCCACGCGAGCGCGAGGCCGACCGTCATTGCTCCACGGAAGAGTCGCTTCATATCCGCCATCGTGCACCGGCGACCGCGCGGAGGAAAGCTCCATGGAAGCCATTTGCACCGCGTTTCAGCCCGGGTGCGCGGTGGTGATCCCGGCGTGCGTTCGATCGCAGCGTCGGCGCGCCGAACATGGTAGCGTCGCGCTCCCTCGGGGTGACAAAGGAGAGGTGACGACCATGAACGAAGCTCGGATGACCTCGGTTGGAGACGGCCTCTGGACGGTGTACGAGCCGGAGTTTCGCATGCTCGGCCTCAAGCTCGGGACGCGCATGACCATCGTGCGGCTCCCGCAAGGCACGCTGGTGCTGCACTCGCCCGTCGCCATTTCCTCCGCGCTCGCGGCCGCGATCGAGGCGCTCGGTCCGGTCGGCCACATCGTCGCGCCCAACCGCTTTCACCACGTGTACGCGGGCCACGCCCAGACGCGCTGGCCGACGGCGAAATTGCACGGGGCGAGCGGCCTCAACCGCAAGCGGCGCGATCTCCGCGTCGACTCGGTGCTGGGCAAGGACGCGCCGGGCGACGACTGGACAGGCACGCTGGAGACGGTGACCATCAAAGGCTGTATGCTGGGAGAGACCGTGCTGGTGCACACCCCGACTCGGACGGTGGTGAGCGCCGATCTCTTCGAGAACTTCCAGGCCATGGATCACCTGCCCACGCGCCTCTACCTCAAGGTCTCCGGCGTCTGGCAGAAGCCCGGCTGGAGCCGCTTGTTGCAGATCATGTATCGCGACCACAAGGCCGCTCGCCGCAGCGTCGACGAGCTGCTGGAGCACGATTTCGAGGGGGCGATCGTCGCTCACGGCGATCCGGTGGCCAGCGGGGCGAAGGACGCGGTGCGGCAGACGTTCGGGTTCTTGAGGGCGTGAGAAATATGAAATAGGGCGTGGCAGGCTCAGGCATCCGAGAGCCGGCAATCTTACGCCTGCCGAGTAACGTCGAAGCCGCGTCAGCCGCGGGCGCTGTCCGATCGCCTGCTCGCGCGGTCTACGCGACGGTGACGCTGCTCCGCCGGTCGACCCGATCAATGCGAATCCCCTACGGAAGATGCCTATTGAATTCAGCCCCGCATTCCTCGATAGTGAACATGTACCCTTCGAGCGTAGACTCGAGTTCTACCTTTTGATCTTTGGCCATACATTGATCACGAGCGTTATCTTTATATTTCAGACATGTTTTGTTGGCGATACTTGTGCCATATGCTTGAATGTCAAACCTATGCTTGACTATTCCCTTTACTATATCGTCGGTTACTGTCGCCGGAGGTGGAAATTCCTTGGTTGCGAGTCCGCGCGCAATCTCCTCAGCGACGGCGAGCGCGCGGAGAAAAGAGAGTCCTGCCGCCGGAGCAGAGCCCTTGTCCGTCGGGTATAACCTCTGCGCGCCATATGTCGAGATCGAGCGCGAATCCGGATCGATTGCATTAACTGCCGCTATCGAATGGTTGAAGCAGTCGCTTGCCTCAGGGGCTACAAACTCGTGACTCGAGAATCCCTTGATTGTAATGTGGTCACTGCTGGGCTTCCCGATCGCTCCGCCGATCTCGCGCAGCGCTTTTTTTTCGCGTCGGTAAGCTCGAAATTGCAGCCGGGCTCGCGCCAGCGCAAATCGAGTCGAAACGGCCATTCAGGCCGACAAAACATCCTTGATGTTGACTTCGATCTCGCCGCCGCGCGCCGCGCTGGCTGCGTCCGGAGCGCAGACGTCAACATTGAGCACCGACTTGGAGAATTTCGAGCGGCTCTGTCGCGCTTTTTCATATACTATCGGACACACCTTCAACGCAAACTCGGCGAACTTAGCAGTTCTCGCCTCTGCCTCCTTGATGGCTGCTTGCTGGATTTTGAGCAGATCCACCAGCACAGGGACAACATCATCATGGGCACCTCCCGCTGTCGCCGCTTCGCTGGGCGGCGTCTCGTTTCGTCGTCGTCGCCCCAGATTGTCTTCCATCTCGCGAAGTCGCTTGTCGACCTGCGAGAAAGTTAAAACGGTCGCGTCGGCATCGTTGCTGTGTACCAGGAGGGCCGGGACGACATAAGCATATCCAGCCGCCGAAGCTACGCGGTCCGCAGAGCATGCCGTCGCGTCCTTCTTCTCTTTCAAGCAGCTGGCGAGCATGAGGTCGAACTGCTTTGCCATCTCAGCGATGTGCTCTTTGTTGAGCTTCGCCTCGGGCGTCGGCGCCGCAGGAAGATCCCTCGGCCCGACGGGGGGAGAAGGTGGCTTGCTCGCCTCCTCGGTGGAGCGCTGCTGCTCGGACTGCGAGGGTGGCTTCATGTCCGATACCACAGTTTGTGATTTGACCTGCTCCTCCAGATCTTTGCAGACTCCTTTCTTTCCAGTGCATGCTGCGGTGTCGAGCGCCACACAGGTGGCCTGCCGCGCCTTGTTAATCTTCGTGCGTTCTTCGAGGTTCCCGTAACGTAAGATCAGCCTGCGCAAAACCTGATCCCCGACCGCCGCTCGCGGCTGACGCTGGTCATAGAAACGGCATGCCTCTCGGGTCAAGTCCGCCTCTGGCAGGGGGGTATTTGTCTGGATTTCATCGAGCACCGTGTTCATGGCGACAGCCACGAGCTCCGCGGCGACCCGGCGGAGCAGGGGCTGCATGAGGCCCTGGAAATAGCTGAAGGATGCAGCGATGGAGTCGGCGAACGTTTGAACCTCGTCGGCGAGGCGCAGCAAGACCACGATGCCGACATGGGAGAGGTTGAGTTGATTCGAGTACCTCGCCCGCTCGGGCTTGGTCCTCGAGCATCAACTGGGACCGCTGCCATGCTTCATCGAGCGGCCTGCCGGGGTCCGACGGCAGGCTCGCTCCAAGCGAGTTCAGGATATTCTTGCTGTCGACATAATTCGCGGCCGTGAACTTTACATCTAATCTATCTGGCTCGCAGGTGCAGGATTTGCGATCTATCGCTTTCTCGCCGCAGTCGAGAGACCTGCACAACAGGTCGCGCGCGGTTCGCTGAGCGGACTTGCGCAGCACATCGAGCGGGTCGGTTTTGTCGCTCGGCTGGTTTCGCGCGTGATCGCATACGCGCAGAATCGCTTGCTCTTCGGAGAGCTCCTCCTGCACGACATTGGCAGCGAATGTCCTGGCGGAGAACGTCTTCAAGCCGCCGCTGCAGGAGCACGAGAGCGCTATGACGAAGACGAGCAGTAGCCGGGAGTGCTAGCGGTTTGCGCGAGGACTGGTCATGCTGAAACGATACACGGGGGTGCATCCGTCGCAACACAAATACGATGGGCGGACTCCCCCAGCGTCGCGAGTCGTTCGGCTCCTCGTCGGGCTGGCGACGATGTCGCTCGAGATTGATCCATCCAGAGGCCGGATGCGCTATGCTCGGGCCGTGAACGACACCTCGCCCGCCGCGGACGCTCGCTACCACGAGCTATTGCGTGCCCTGACTCCCGAGCGCCGCCTGGAGGCGGCCATGAAGCTGAGCCGCGGCGTTCGCGCGCTGGCGGTGGCCGGGATCCGCGAACGGCACCCGGCGGCGAGCGAAGACGAAGTCCGGACGCGGCTCACCGTGCGGCTCTACGGGCGCGCCGCGGCGCAGCGCCTGTTCGCCAACGTGCCCGAAGACGCTGTCTGAATCGAGACCGGGAACCAGGACAGATGGTAAATGACGTTCTCGACGTCGCGCGGCGATCGGTTCCGTAGCTGGCGAGTACTTCATCCGAGGGAGCGTGGCGAATTCCCTTCCACGCGACCGACGATATCGAGTTGCCCTCCGGATCACGCTCGATGGGGTGATGGAACGACGTCCTCGAGCTGGAGCAGCTCGCACGCTGCGCCGGATTCCACCAGCCAGGGTTGCGCCGCGGCGCGCTCCGGATCGGCGCGATAGGCTTCGAAGGAGGCCTCGTCGGGGAACCACACCAGATGAACCTCGGTGCGGGCGTCGGCGCTGCGCAGGCGGCGCTGGAGCGCTCCGCCGTGGGCCGCAAGGCGCGGGAGCGCTGCGTCCTCGTAGCGATTGAACAGCTCCACTCCTTCGGCCGAGAGGCGCGCTACGAGGACATAGACTCTCCCGGCGCTCATCGTCGCTCCCGCGTGGGGATCCGCGCGAGGGGGAGGGCGTTTCTGGGAGCGATCGGTCGGGCGGTCGGGCTCTGGAGGTTCACGCGGAGACCTTTGCGGAGGGAGAAGTCGAGGGCGGCCGCGAGTGGAGCGCGGGGCGTCGACCGGCGCAAGAGGAAGCCTTCCGGACGCTCACGCGAGCCCGCGTGCGGTGGGCCTTGACTCGGGCCGCTTCGCCGTCGATGATTCGCACGCGAAACATC
>JBDTXR010000332.1:0-10527 GCA_040006075.1 Byssovorax sp.
GCGGTGATCTCCAGCGCGTTGGTGCTGTAGCTGCCGGGCTTGTAGTTGAGCAGGTAGTGCCGCGGCGCGAAGGTCCAGAGCGGGTTGTACGGCGCGCGCGTCATCGGCACGTTGCCCGGCTCGGTCGGTAAATCGGGGCGATCGGTGGGCGCGTCGACGGCCGGGAGGAACCGCGATTTGTCGATCGGCATGGAGAAGAGATCGAAGCCCAGCGTCGTGTAGCCGACGTACACCAGGGTCCGGCCGTCGGCGCTGACGGTGGGCTGCACGGCGCCGACGCGCACGTTGGTGACCTGCTGGAGCGCGCGCGTGGCGAGGTCGAGCGCGTAGATGTTGTAGATGCCGGTGCGGTCCGAGGCGAAGTAGAGCGTGGCGCCGTCGGGGGAGAACGTGGGGTTGAGGTCGAGCGCGCGATCGTGCGTGATCTGCTCGAAAACGCCTGTGGAAACGTCGACGAGGCGCACGTCGCGGTAGCCGCCCTCGGTCCACACGCTGTAGGCGACGCGGCGGCCGTCGGGCGAGAAGCGCGGCGTGTAGGCCTGCTCCCAGCGCGCGCTCGGGACGAGGTCGCGTCGGTGCGCGAGCGAGCCGTCGGCGAGGACGTCGGCGATGTCGAGGTAGGTCGTGCCCTTGGTGTTGACGACGAAGACCACCCTCTTGCCGTCGGGGCTGACGTCGACCGACGACGCGCGCTGGCCGACCGTGAGCTGCTTGCGAAGGCTCTCTTCGCCGCTCGGCGACGTGGCGCCGCGCGGGATGCGGAAGACGTCGCCGCGCGCGTAGAGGTTGCGGTAGATCGCCAGGCTGACGAAGACCAGATCGCCCTCGGGCGTGAACGAGGCGCTGGAGTCGCCGTAGGTGCGCGCGACCAGCTCTTCGCGGCGCTGACCGCTCTTCGGCGCCGCGAGGGGCACGCGGTAGAGGCCGGTGCGCGCGTCGATGTCGTCGCGAAAATAGATCAGCTCTTCGTCGGCGCCCGCGCGCGCGTTAGCGGGGACGAAGCGCGGGTAGCTCACGGTGCGGCCGTGGTGGGTGAGCTGGGTCCCCTCGCGCAGGCCGCGCCTGTCGACCTCGCGCATCTGGTCGCCGTAGCGGCGGTGGAGGTGATCCTTGAAGCCCTCGTAGAGCTCGACGTAGGTGCGACCGGTGACGCGGCGGATCGCGCGGTTGATCCCCCACGGGACGAGCGAGGCGCCGTAATCGGCGGCGACGGCGCGCATGGTGTTGGGGCCGTAAATATCGGTGATCCAGCGGAGAAACCGCGATCCGTAGAGGTACCAGAGGTTGCCTTGCGGCCAGCGGTACGCGCTCGACGAGAACTGATCGATGCCGGCGATGTTGTCCGCGAGGACGTCGGCGCGGAGGTACATGTCGAAGAGGCTGGAGCGGATCCGCCCCGCGCTCGAGTGCTGCGACTCGCTCAGGACGGCGAGGCCCTCGAGGATCCACCGCGGCTGCACCTGGTTCGGCGGGTACGTCTTTCCGAGCACCGCGTTCACGATCCGCGGGATGCCGCTGATGTTGTCGGTGTGGAGGATGTGCGTGTACTCGTGCGTGAGGAGATCGAGGTACCAGTCGTCGTAGTCGCCGAGCGGGCTCAGATCGTCGGGCGCGGTGACGTAGAGGCGGATGGTGTTGAACGGCAGCGCCGTGGCCGAGCCGTTGGCGCTGTCGGTGTCGTCGGTGAGGACGATCTCGGTCGACGTCGTCGGCGCGTAGCCGAGGGTGACGCTGACGCGATCGTGGATGGTCTCGGCGAGCGCGGCGACGCGATCGGCGACGGGCTCGAGGCCTCGGGCGTAGTGGATGTGAAAGTGCGCGGTGCTGATTGTCCACCAGTCGAGCTGGGGATCGCCCGCGCGCGCCTCGGCCGGAGCGAGCGCGGTGATCGCTGCGGCGACGAGGCTACCGAGGAGGAGGCGGAGCCCCCGGGAGCGCGCGGGCGGAGCCCGGCGGAGAGGGCTCACAGATCGTCGTAGAACATGGGCTCGCGATTGCGGGCGTAGCGGTAGACGAGCTGGCGGCCCTCGGGCGTGATCTGCGTGAAGCGCGCGCCGAAGCCGGGATCGGAGACGTCGCCGGCGGCGCGCGTCCACTGCACGACGGCGATGGCGTTGAACTCGTAGTCGCCGGGGAGGAGCACGCGGAGGTTCACCGTGGCGCCGAGCTTCGGGACTTTGTACGTGGCGACGAAGATCCCGCCGGCCTCGATCACGTCGTTGCCGCCGAGGCCTTTGTAGAAGTTCGAGGTGCTGTGGATGCCGAGCTCGACGTCGATGCGGCCCGCGGTGGGCGAGGCCGGTGCGGTCGTCGATGTGTCGCGCGGCGGGGAGGGCTGCGCGCGCGGCTGCTGCGGCGCGGGCGCGGGCGCGGCGGGCTGCGCCTGCGCGACGTACGGCTGCTGCTGCGGCGGAGGCGGCTGATAGGCCTGCTGCGGCGGAGGCGGCTGATAGGCCTGCTGCGGCGGAGGCGGCGCCTGGGCGGGCGCTGGCTGCTGCGGAGGCGGATAGGCCTGCTGCGGCGGGTGCGCGGGGTGCGTGTGCGGCGCGTAGCTCTCGGCCTGGATCGGCAGCGTGGCGCCGAGGTTCGCCGGAGGCTGCGGGGCGGCCTGGACGCCGGCGCCGGCGAACGGGCTCGGCTGATTGTCGAGCTGGATGAGCGTGCCTTTCGGCCCCATTCCACCGACGTTTTGTGCTGCGGACGCGGCCGGGCGCGACGGCCCCGACGGCACCGGCTGCGCCACGGCCTGCGTCATCACGGGCTGCGGCGCCGGCGCGATTGGCACCTGCTGCACCGCGGGCGGCGCGGGGATCGGCTGCGGCGTCGCGCGCGGCGCGGCGGCCGGCGGCACGTAGCGCGTGAGCGCGTGGACCTTGCTCAGCGACGAGGCCACGGCCTCCATCACCACCTCCGTCGCGGGGTGGTGCGTGGGGACCTTCTGGATCTGCTCCAGCGCGGCGCGCACGTTGGCGAGGGCGCCCTCGCGGCCTTCGAGGTTCGCGCCGTCGGTGCGCTCGACGCGGTGGAGAACGCTCATCGCCTCGGCGATCGGCTCTGCCACGTCGAGCAGCTCGGTCGGTACGTTGGTGTTGCTCTGGAGCGCTTTGAGCGCCGCGGCGAGATGCTCACGCGCGACCCTGGCGAGCTGTGCTGCTTCCGACATCGAGATTGAACCTCCAGGGGAAGATACCGGCCCGTCCTCGGATCGGACCGGGCGTCAGCCTATCACCAAGGGTGACCGGGGAAGGAAGATGGCCGCGAGATCCTCGGTCGTCGCCGGGACGCCGTCGATCTCGCCTTCGAGCAAGATCACGGCGCCGTCGCCGGTCCGGACGAGAGGAACCCCACCATCCACCGCGCCCTCGCCCGGCTCCAGCGCCGAAGGGAAGCTCGTCGCGCGCGCGGCGCGGGTGATGGTGACGACCGCGCCCTCGATCTCGGTCCACGCGCCGGGGGCCGGCGAGAGCGCGCGAATGTGCGCGAGGACGCGCTCCGTCGGCCAGGTCCAGCGGAGGGCCGCGTCCTCGTCGTCGGGGAACGGAGCCTGGGTCGCGAGCGCAGGATCTTGCGGTAATCCAGGGAGATCTTCGCCTCGCGCGAGGCGGGCGACGGTGGCGCGGAGGAGGCGAAGCGAAGGCCGATCGAGGGCGCGCGCGAGGTTCCACGCGCTCCACGCCGGATCGATCGCCAGCCGCTCTTGCGCGAGGATATCGCCTGTATCGTAGTCTTTTTCGATCCGGTGGACCGTGACGCCGGTCTCGACGTCGCCCGAGCGGAGAGCCCAGTACGTGGGGTCGGGGCCGCGGTGACGAGGCAGGAGCGAGGGGTGCGCGCCGATGCCGCCGAGGCGCGCCGCGCGGACGAGCGCGACCGGCAGACGCGTGGTCCAGAACCAGCTCACGAGCAGATCCGGGGCGAGCGCGCGGACCCGATCGAGGAGCTCGGGATCGCTCGCGCGAGGCTTGATCAGCAGGCGATCGGGGCCGAAGAGGCGCGTGGCGCGGCGGAGGCCGACGGAGTCGGTGCGGCTCAGCGCGGCCAGCGCGACGTCGTGTCCGTCGCGCGCGAGCAGGAGGGCGGCGAGGGGGAGGCCGAAGAACGCGATCCGTAACGCCATCGTCCCGCGTGACTAGCACCGACGGCGCGGCGGCGGGTCGAGGAGCATGAGCGCCGAAAAGTTTCCGGTGTCGGAGGGGCCGGGTATGGGGGAAGCAATGGCGCCGTCCTCTCCGCAAGGCAGCTTCCGACCCGCGCTGCGCCAAGGGCATCGTTACGATCCCTCCGCTGCGCGCCGGCCGATCCTCGTGTTCGAGGACGTGTTCAAGAGCTATCGGGCCGACCAGCCCGTGCTCCGCGGCATGGCGCTCACGATCGAGCGCGGCGAGTTCGTGTTCATCACCGGGCCTTCGGGCGCCGGCAAGAGCACGCTGCTCCGCCTCGTCCATCGCACCGAGCGCGTCGACGACGGTCGGATCCTCTTCCTCGGTCGCGACGTGGCTCGGCTCACCGACGACTCGGTGCCAGCGCTGCGTCGCAACATCGGCGTGGTCTTCCAGGACTTCAAGCTCGTGCCGAGCTGGACGGTCTACGACAACGTCGCGATCACGCTGGAGGTGCTCGGCCTGCCGCAGCGCCTGGTGCGCACGCGCGTCGGCGAGGCGCTCGAGCGCGTCGGCCTCGCGGGGCGGGGCGGCGATCCGGCCCGCGTGCTCTCGGGCGGCGAGCAGCAGCGCGTCTCGGTGGCCCGCGCGATCGTGGGCGAGCCCGCGCTGATCCTCGCCGACGAGCCCACGGGCAACCTCGATCCGCAGCTGGCGATCGACATCCTCGGTCTCTTCGAGGACATCCACGAGACCGGCACCACGGTGCTCTTCGCCACCCACGATCGCACGCTCCTCGACGTGCGCCCGCGCCGCATCGTGGTCCTCGACGACGGCAAGGCGACCGACGTGCCGCAGGGCCTGGTCGATGTGTCGGCCGACGAAGAAGAGATCGAGGTCATCGACGACGAGCCCTCGGGCGAACACTGGGCGGACGAGGCCGGCAGCGGCGTGCGCGTGTCGGCGTAGGGCAGGGAGAGAATCGATGGCCTTCGGATCGAACACCAGCGGGCGGCTGCGGACCTGGCGCGCGGGCAGGAGCGATCTTCGCCTCCACCTGCTCTCGGTGTTCTCGCTGGCGGTAGCCTTCGTGTGCCTCGCGACCGCGCTGCTCGTGGTGACCAACATCTCGTCGGTGCGCGATCGCTGGTCGCGATCGGGACGCGCCACGGTGTACCTGCGCGACGGCGCCTCGGACGCCGAGATCGCCGCGCTCACGGGCGCCCTGGAGAACACCGTCGGCGTGAAGAAGGTCCGGCTCGTGACCAGCCAGGAGGCGCGCCGCGAGGTGGTGACCGACGAGGGCGACAAGCTCCTCGCGGCCCTCCCGCCGAGCGCGTTCCCGGCCTCGCTCGAGGTCGGCTTCACCGACGAAGTGACCGACTCGGACCTCGGGACGATGACCCTGAAGCTGCGCGCGTTGCCCGCCGTCGAGACCGTCGAGACTTACCAGCGCTGGACCGAGCGCCTCTCGTCGCTGCTCGGCGGGGGCGTCACCGCGAGCTTGTTTTTGGCGGTGATCGTGCTCGCCGCGGTGGTGAGCGTGATCGGCTCGACGATGCGCTTGCTCCTCCACCGGCGCAAGGCCGAGGTCGAGGTGCTCAAGCTCGTGGGCGCGACCGACGCCTTCGTGCGACGCCCCTTCGTGATCGAAGGCGCAGCGCAGGGCGCGGCCGGCGCGGGCGCGGCGATCATCATGGTGGGCGCGCTCTACCTCATCATCCGCAGCCGCTTCGATCAGGAGCTCGGCGGTCTGCTCGGCGTGACGCCCTCGTTCTTGCCGTGGCACTTCGCGCTCGGGATGATCGCCCTCGGCGGAGCGCTCGGCGCGGGCACGGCGCTGATCAGCCTGCGCACCATGGTGAGGGTCTGATGCGTCGTCGCACGGCCCTGCTCCCGCTCGTGGTGGTGCTGCTCGCGGGCGCGCTGCCCGGCGTGCAAGGCGACGCGCGCGCCGACGCCTCGATGGCCTCGGCGGCGCCCAACGAGCTCGATCGCCTGCTCGCGCGCGCCGACGGCGAAGAGCAGGGCCTCAAGACCGAGATGGTCGATCTCGGCCCCAAGCTCGATCTCGTGCGCCGCCGCATGCGTGCCCGCGGACGCGCCTATTACCGCCTGATCCGCGCCGGCCTCTTGCCCGCCGGCGGCGGCTTCGACGCGCTCGTCGATCACGCCGCGCACGTCGAGCGCGCCCGCATGGCCCTCGAGCGCGACGTCGCCGCCGAGGCCGTGCTGGTGCGACGCACCGGGGAGATCGACGCCCGCCTCTCGAAGCTGCGCGCCGATCGCGCGCCGCTCGAGCTCCAGCGCGAGGCGATGAGCCGCGCCCGGCTCGCGCTGCAAGAGACCGAGGAGCGACGCTCGGCCTTCGCGCGCGCGTTCGAAACCTCGCAGCGGCCCGACTCCGTCGCGATCTACGGCGCCGATCTCGGCCCCACCGACGAGGGCGCGCGCAGCGGATTTCGCGCGCTCAAGGGCCGCTTGCCCTTCCCGATCGCCGGTCGCGCCGAGGTCCGTCGCGTCAACCACCCCGGCGCGGGCGGCCCCGGCGTCGAGCTGGTCGCGTCGATCGGCGCCCCGGTCCGCAGCGTCGCGCCCGGCCGCGTCGCCTTCGCCGACAGCTACGACGACTACGGGATCACGGTGATCCTCGACCACGGCGATCACTACTACTCGGTGTACTCGAACCTCGGGAGCGTCGATGTTCGCGTGGGCGAGAGCGTCACCTCGGGGGGCCGCATCGGCGTCGTCGGCGCGGGCAATGGCCACGGCGCCGCGCTCTATTTCGAGCTCCGGCACAACGCCGCGACCATCGATCCCTCGACCTGGCTCGGCCTGTAAGTCCGCGGCATCACCGCCGACGGCCGGGCGGCGTGTCCTGGAATGCCAGGGTTTCCGTGAAGAAAAACCTGGCGGATGGCCTCGCGAGAACTTGGCGCTACGCTGGGCGTCAAGGAGAGCCATGCTGAAATCCCGCGCGGTTCCTGTCGTCGTTCGAAGCATCCCGTTCGTCTTGCTTGCCGCGTGCGCCCTGGTGAGCGGACACGCCGCCGCAGAAGAGCCGCGCAACGCTCGCCCCCCGGGGGATCTGGGCGAGCCCGCCGCCACCGCGGACGAGGCGCTGTTCGGCGCCGCGGACCTCGACGCCACGGCGTACGACATCCCCGGGCAGATCGTCATCGACGCCAAGGACGATCTCGACGACGCCGCGATCGCCGGCCTCGCGCGCGATTTCGGCCTCGCGTTTCGACCCACGGCGCTCGCCGGCGAGACACGCGAAGAGCTCGCCGCCGTCAACGCCGACGACGAGGCCGACGTGCTCTCGCGCCTCGCCCACGATCCGCGCGTCGAGGGCGCAGAGCCGCTCGCCCGGGTGCGCGCCTTCTTCGTGCCCAACGATCCGCTGCTCAAGGACCAGTGGAACATGGAGCGCATCGGCGCGACGCGCGCCTGGGACTTCGCCACTGGCCGCGGCGTCACGGTCGCCGTCGTCGATACGGGCATCGCCTGCGAGAACTACGGCCCGTTCATGAAGGGCACCGATCTCGCGGACACCGAGTGCGTCGGCGGGTGGAACTTCGTCACGTCGAACGAGCACGCCAACGACGATCAGGGGCACGGCACCCACGTCGCCGGGACGATCGCGCAGTCGACGAACAACGGCCTCGGCGCGGCGGGCATCGCGTTTCACGCGCGCCTGATGCCGGTGAAGGTGCTCAACGAGGGCGGCTTCGGCACCACCGCCGACGTGGCCGACGGGATCCGCTGGGCGGCCGAGCACGGCGCGCACGTCATCAACCTCAGCCTCGGCGGCCCGCGCAACTCGACGGTGCTCCAGAAGGCCATCGACTACGCGATCGGGCGCGGCTCGGTCGTCGTGGCCGCGGCGGGCAACACCGGCGGGCACGTGCAGTTCCCCGGCGCTTCGGATGGTGTCATCGGCGTCAGCGCCACCGGCCCGGACGACAAGCTCGCCAAGTTCTCCTCGCGCGGCGTCGGCGTCGACGTGGCGGCTCCGGGTGTTGACGTCGTGCAACAGACGATCTGCAACAAGGGCCGCGACAAGTGCGAGCGCTTCCCCGGCTACAGCGGCACGTCGATGGCGTCGCCCCACGTCGCCGGCGTCGCCGCGCTGATGGTCGGCCTCGGCGTGACCGATCCGATCGCCGTCGAGGCCGCGATCCGCAGCAGCGCGCGCGTCGTCGATCCCTCGGACGAGGGCGCCAAGCTCTACGGCGCGGGCGTCCTTCAGGCCAGCACGGCGGCCGAGCACGTGACGTTCACGCACCTCTGGGTCCGTCTCCTGGCGCTCCTCGGGATCACCCTCGTCGTGGCTCGTGCCGCGAAGACGCGGAACCCCGAGGCCACCAGCCCCTGGCGCCTCAGCTACTGGATCCCCGCGCTCGCGGCCGGTCCCGGCCTGTTCTTCTTCGCGCCGTGGCTCCTCCCGCGCGTCCACGTCGCGGTCGATCTGCTCTCGCGGCCTCTCGGCGATCTCGACTTCTTCCTCGGCGCCTCGGTCCACCGCTGGCTGCCCTTCGCCAACGCCGCGATCCCGTTCGCGCTGCTGGTGATCTCGTTCGGCTCGAAGCGCCTTCGCCCCTGGATTGCCGGCCTCGCGGCGGGTACCGGCGCGTACCTCGTGTCCGTCGCCACGCTCGGCGAGGCGGCCGGTCCGCTCGGGCATACGGCGCTCGTCGCGTGGTGCGGCCTCAACGCGGCGGCGTGCATCTGGATCGCTCGGACCAACCTGGCCGAGACCAAGTAATCCTCACCGGCGTCGCGCGCCTTTCCCTGCCCACTCTCCTGCTCTCCGACTAGGATGCCGCCTCTATGCGCCGCGCCCTGATCCTCTGCGTCTGCCTCTTCGGCGCCGCCCTCGCCGCCTGCGGTGGCTCCTCCAGCGAAACCCCCTGGCCGGCGGAGCCGGAGAACGCCGCGCTCGGGCCAGCCGGCGAATCCGGCGCCAGCACCGCGCTCGATCGGCTGCCCGATGCGGGCGCGCCTCGCCCGGTGAAGTCCGGCGAGACCGTCAAGACGCCCTACTGAAATCGATCCCTCGTCCGTCGCATCCGCCGCGACATCGCCGCCAATCGTCGGGCGATCACGTCGAATCACTGCGTCGCGAACGTGACGGCGCGCGCCCGCTCCGGTAAAGAACGCAGGCCGTGCTCAGCTCCTCGGATGCGCATTCTTCCTCGAAGAAAGCGTGGCTCACCGTCGCCATGCTCTGCGCGGCGATGCTGTTTCTCCCGCTCCTGACGTGGATCCTCGTCCCGAGCCCCGCGGCGTTCACGCTCCCGCCCGCGCCGCCGCGGGTCGCTCAGACTGCACCTGTCGCCGCGCCGACCACGCACACCGTGCTCGCGCCGCGGCCCGTACAGACGGCCACCGCTGCGGCGTCCGACGGGCCGATCACCGGCACGGTCCTCGATCCCGACGGCAAGCCGCTCAAAGGGGCCTTCATCGGCTGCGACGATCGCGACAAAGAGATCGCCACGTCGACCGACGAAAATGGCCATTTCAAGCTCGCCGCCGAGGCCGCGGGGTGCCTCGCGGTCTCGCACCATCCGGACTTCACGCCCTCCGAGCCCACCGCGCTCGCCGCGGGCCGCGACAACATCGTTCGCCTCCGCGCGGCGGGCGGCATCGACGGCGTCGTCGTCGACGAGAAGGGCAACCCGCTCTCCCCGTACCTCGTCGGGATCGAGTCGTTCATGGGCACCGGCGAGTCGGCCGCGACCATCCCGCCCACGGGCCAGGCGCGCACCATTCAGGACCCCAAGGGCGCGTTCCTCTGGGAAGGCCTCATGCCCGGGAAGTACGTGCTCACGGCCAGCGCCGAGGGTCGCCCGCCCACGAAGAGCGCGCAGATCGAGGTCGAGGCCGCGCACGTCACGCGCCACGTTCGCATCGTCCTCGGCAAGGGCGCGGTGCTCTCGGGCAAGGTCACCGACGCCGCGACGCACAAGCCCATCGTCGGCGCGGTCGTCGCGCTCGACGCCGTCACCAACACCACCGCGAACTCGATCAGCCCCGCGCGCACCGACGAGACCGGCGGGTACTCGCTCGAGGGCGTGCCGGCCGGGCCCTTCTCGGTCCGCGTCGCGAGCGACAAGTACCGCACGCGGATCATCTCCGGCCTCACCACGCACAACGGCGCGCCGCTCACGCAGGACATCGCTCTCACGCTCCACGTCGAGGGCGGCGCCGACAGCGAGATGGCCGGCGTCGGCGCGATGCTCGTGCAGCAGGACAACGGCGTCATGGTGAACTGGGTCATGCCCGTCGGCCCCGGCGCGACCGCGGGCCTCAAGTCGGGCGACGTGATCCTCAAGATCGACGGCACCGACGCGCGGCCCCTCTCGATGGTCGACTGCGTGCAACGCCTCCGCGGCCCCGAGGGCTCGCAGGTCGCGGTCGTGGT
>JBDTXR010000333.1:0-10516 GCA_040006075.1 Byssovorax sp.
GGCTTCGGCGATCGCGGAACCGAAGGGAAAATCCAGGCGATCCGCTTCGCGCGCGAGACCAAGGTGCCCTTCTTCGGCATCTGCTTGGGCATGCAGCTCGCCGTCGTGGAGTTCGCGCGTCACATCTGCGGGATGGCCGGCGCCAACTCGGTCGAGTTCGATCGCAACTCGCCCTTCCCGGTCATCGACTTGATGCCCGATCAGAAGGGCGTGCTCGAGAAGGGCGGCACCATGCGCCTCGGCGCCTACCCGTGCGTCCTCGAGAAGGGCTCGATCGCCGCCGACGCCTACGGCTCGACCACGATCAGCGAGCGCCACCGCCACCGCTACGAGGTCTCGAACAAGTACCGCGAGCAGATGGTGCAGCGCGGCCTCATCCTCTCGGGTACCTCGCCCGACCAGCGCCTCGTCGAGATGGTCGAGCTGCGCGAGCACCCGTACTTCGTCGGCTGCCAGTTCCACCCCGAGTTCAAGAGCCGCCCCCACGCGCCGCACCCGCTCTTCGCCCGCTTCGTCCGCGCCGCGCTCGAGCGCCAGAAAGAGCGCGCGAAGCCGTCGGAGAAGGCCAAGGGCGAGCCGCAACCCGCCCCAACACCGCATCCCTCCCCGACCACCATCAACTGACTTCGAGCTGACTACGCCGCGAGGCGCGCGGCTGCGTGCTGCGCGCCCATCGCTCGCGCCAGCGCGAGGGCGGTGACGCCGCTCGCGTCGTGCTGCTCGCGGGTCGCGCCGCGCGCGAGCAGGAGATCGAGGGCGTCGACGCGGTCGAACATCGCCGCGAACATCAGCGCGGTCTTGCCGTCGCCGCCGTGGCCGTCGACCGCGGCTCCGGCGTCGAGGAGGATGGCGATCATCGCCAGATCGCCTTTGAATGCAGCTCCGGCGAGCGGCGTCTGCCGGCGATCGTTGGGGCGATCGACGTCGGCGCCGCGGGCGACGAGGGCGCGGACGGCGTCGCCGTGGCCGTGATAGGCCGCGAGCATCAGCAAGGTGTCGCCCTTCTCGTTCTGGATGTCGACGGGCACGCCGGCGTCGACGAGCGCCGCGAGAGCCACGCTCTCGCCCGCGCGGGCGTGCTGGAAGGCGGATCGGATGAGCGCGAGCACGTCAGCGTCATCGTTCGTCGAGGCAACGGGTTCAGTCACGTGAGCGTTCATCGGATCCTCCTCGGTGTCAGGTGTGTGTCAGCTCAGCCCTTCGCGCGGTGGGCGCGGACGGCCACGGTCAGGCGCTCGCCGAGGTCGGCGTCGGCGCTGCGGAAGTGCGCGATCGAGCGGGTGATCACCTCTTCGAGCGAGACCTGCGAGAGGCTCCCGGCGATGTTCTCGACGAAGCGCGACTTCGCGTCGGGCGGCATCAGGCGATAGAGATCGCCGGCCTGGCGGAAGTCGTTGTCGTCCTTGCGCAGGGCCTCGACGGTGGTGCCGGTGACGCCGGAGACCTCGAGGCCGTTGTAGAGCGGCTCGCCCGTCTGCACCGGGCCGCCGTACGAGTTGGGCTCGTAGTTCTTCGACGCGCCGCCGTTCGGGCCGCCGCGCATGGTGCCGTCGCGACCGTAGTTGCGCGGGCCACCGGGGACCGCGTGCGGCGTGTTGATCGGCAGATCGATGTGGTTCGTCCCGAGTCGGTAGCGGGCCGCGTCGCCGTACGCGAAGAGCCGCGCCTGGAGCATGCGATCGGGCGAGGGGCCGATGCCAGGAACGAAGTGCCCCGGATCGAACGCCGACTGCTCGGTCTCGGCGAAGTAGTTCTCGGGCACGCGATCGAGCACCAGCTTGCCGATCTCGATCAGCGGGAAATCTTTCTGCGACCAGACCTTGGTGAGATCGAAGGGGTTGAAGCGGTACGTCGCCGCCTCGGCCTCGGTCATGATCTGCACCTTGGCCGTCCACGAGGGGTGATTGCCGCTCTCGATTGCTTTGTAGAGATCGTGGATGTGGTGCTGCGGATCCTTGCCGCCGATGATCGCGGCCTCCTCGCTCGTGAGGTTCTTGATGCCCTGATCGGTCTTGAAGTGGAACTTCACCCAGTGGCGCACGCCCGCGGCGTTGACCCACTGGAAGGTGTGCGAGCCGAAGCCATCCATGGTGCGGAACGAGGCCGGGATGCCGCGATCGCCGAAGAGGATCGTGAACTGGTGCGTGGTCTCGGGGGAGCGCGAGAAGAAGTCCCAGATGTTGTTGGGCTCCTGGCTGTTGGTGTGGGGATCGTACTTTTGCGAGTGGATGAAGTCGGGGAACTTGATCCCGTCGCGCAGGAAGAAGGTCGGCGTGTTGTTGCCGACGAGATCCCAGTTGCCGTCCTCCGTGTAGAACTTGAGCGCGAATCCTCGGGGATCACGCGCGGTGTCGGCCGCGCCGCGCGAGCCGGCGACGGTGGAGAAGCGGGCGAAGACCTCGGTCGTCTTGCCCTTCTCGGACATCACCTTCATCCGCGTGTACTTCGCGAGGTCGGGGTGGGTGACGGTGAAGTGGCCGTGCGCGCCGGCGCCGACCGCGTGGACGACGCGCTCCGGGATCCGCTCGCGGTTGAAGCGCGCGAGCTTCTCCAGCAGGTGAAAATCTTGAAGCAGCACCGGGCCGGTGGGGCCGGCGGTCTGCGCGTGCTGGTTCTCGGGGACGGGCGCGCCGGCCTCGGTGGTCAAGGTGGAGGGGGTGGGAAGCTTGGTCGTCATCGCCGTTCTCCTGCGCGTCGGGGTTCGTTCCGCCCGTCGCGACAGGAGGGACCATGCGCCTTCGCGGCCCGAGTCTCCAAGACAACGTTCCTATCCAGCTGATAGCCTGGGACTATCAGTCCCGAGGAGGCCCGCGCCGTGACCACGACCCACGATCTCTCGCTCCAGAAGCTCCAGTACGTGGTGGCGATCGCCGATACCCTCGGCTTCCGCAGGGCGGCCGAGCTCTGTCACGTGTCGCAGCCTTCCCTCAGCGCCCAGGTGCGCGAGCTCGAGGAAACGCTTGGCGTGAAGCTCTTCGAGCGCGATCGCCGCCGCGTGCTGGTCACGCCGGCCGGCGCCGATCTGGTGGCGCGGGCGCGTCGCGTGCTCGCCGAAGCGGGCGATCTCGTCGAGGCCGCGGTGCGCCTCGGCGATCCGCTCGCGGGATCGCTGCGCCTCGGGATCATCCCGACCATCGCGCCCTACCTGCTGCCGGAGGCCGTACCGGCGGTGATGGCGCGCTTCCCGAAGATCAAGCTGCTCTTCCGCGAGGAGAAGACCGAAGTGCTGGTGGCGAGCCTCGCGTCGGGCAAGCTCGACGCCGCGGTGCTCGCGCTCGAGGCCGATCTGGGCGAGCTCTCGCACGCGGTGATCGCCCACGACGAGTTCGTCCTCGCGGCGCCGAAGAAGCACGCGCTGGCGCGAAAACGCACGATTTCAGCGGAGGATCTCGAGGGCGAGACCGTGCTCTTGCTCGACGACGGGCACTGCCTGCGCGGCCAGGCGCTCTCGTATTGCGCGGGTACGCAGGCCAGCGAGGCCAGCTTTCGCGCGACCAGCCTCTCGACGCTGGCCTCGATGGTGTCGAGCGGCGCGGGCGTGACGCTGCTGCCCTCGCTCTCGGTGCCGATCGAGAACCGCCGCGGTCAGCTCGCGATCCGGCCGTTCACCGCGCCCGCGCCGAAGCGGACGATCGCCCTCGTGTGGAGGCCGAGCTCGCCGATGACCAGGGCGTTGAAGGAGCTCGCCGCGGTGCTCCGCGAGGCGTGGCCGTGACCATCAGAACGCGCCGGTGACGAGCGCGCCGCCGACGCCGAGCCGCGGGGTGATCGTCGCGGAAGGCTTCTTTTTCCCATCGCGCGAGGGCCAGAGGGCGATGGTCACGGCGGTGATCGCCAGAGCGCCCGCGCCGATCCCGAGGCCGAGCCCGACCGCGGTGAACGTCTTGCGCTCCTGATCTTTCTGCGCGAGCACGCTGTACTCGGTGGCCGGGAGGCTGGTGCCCGGCTCGCGCTGCTGTGAGAGGGACTCGATCTCGCTCTTGCGGCTCGCGGCGTTGACGAGGAAGACGCTGCTGACGCCGCCGAGCGCGAGGGCGCCGGCGCCGAGGAACCAGTGCACGCCGACGCCGCCCGCGCGCTGCGGCGCGAGGGCGACGCGCGCGACGCTGCCGCGCTCGATGTCGACCGTGGTGCTGGCCGAGGCGCCGCTGTCGAGATCGAGCTTGATTTTGTGCTTCCCCGGCGTGATCACCAGATCGCCGGCGGGCGTCGCGGCGGCCTTCGTGCCGTCGACGAAGACCTCGGCGCCGGAGGGGAGCGGGCCGAGCGCGACCATGGCCTCGGCGACCGGTACCGAGGCGCTCGCGGGCTTGCCGACCGGGCCGAGATCGCCGAAGCGATCTTGCGCGACGAGCTCGACCGTGAGGTGCGAGCTGGGCTTGATCCACGAGGGATCGAGCGTGCCGCGGAGCGGTCCCTCGGTGGACGGCGCGAGCACGAGATCGAACGAGCCCTCGATCGCGGGCGAGGTGACGCGGGCGACGACGCGGAGCCAGGCCGGCGCGCGGCTGCCGGTGGCCGAGAGGCGAACCGGCTGGAAGGCAACGACGATCGGCTCGATCTCCAGGCCGGAAATCACGATCTTCTCGCGGTCGAGGCGAGCCTTGCGCTCCCTGGTGGCCGCGGCCCGGCAGACGACGCGGACCTTCGGCGGCTGATCGCGCGCGACCTCGGGATCGTACCCCGCGGCGACGACGGCCCGGGCGCAGGCGATTTGCCCCGCGTCTTCGCCGCGCACGACGAGCGCGGCGTTGGTCTCGAGCAGCGCGGCCTCGACGGCGAGCCCGGCCGGCAGGTTGGATCGAAGCGCAGCGAGCGTGCGCAGCGCGTCGGGGTAAGCCCCGCTCTCGACCTGCTCGCGCGCGCGCGCGACGGCCGAGGCGTCGTCGGCGCGCGCGGGCGAGGCGACCAGGGCCATCGCCGTCGCCGCCGCTCCCGCCGCTCCGAGGTGGAGATACTTTGAGCTCAAACTATTTCGTGCCCTTGAGGTTGACCTTGAGCGTGGTGAGCTTGCCGGAGCGCACGGTGGTCGAGAACGAGCGAGTGACCCCGAGCTCGCTGTTGGTGAGGACCACGCTGTGGGGGCCGGCGGGAAGGGAGATCGCGGCGATGGGCGTGGTCCCGGCGGAGCGCCCGTCGACCGAGACGTTGGCCCACGGGAGCGCGACGACTTGCAGCGTACCGGGGCCGGAGGCGACCTCGCCGCCGTTGTGCGGCTGCGGCGTGGGCGTGCTCGGCGCCGAAGGCTCGGCACTCGCGACGGGAACGGGAACGGGAGCGAGAACGGGCTCTGACGTGGACGTGGACGTGGACGTGGACGTGGACGTGGACGCTGACGCTGACGCTGTCGAGCTCGCCACGCTCCCCGCCGCGCCGACGACGTGCTCGTTCTCGATCGGCTTCTTCCGCAGCACGACCAGCAGCACCACGCCCGCCACGATCGTCATCAACGCCGTCATCGCCCCGACGATGATCGCCGTGTGCGAGCTGGCCCGCGGAGGCGGAGGAAACGCCGTCACGCTCGCCGATCCGATCCTCCCTGACCCCGTCGTTTGCACGTTGGTCTCCGGATCCTCGATCCGGTGCGAGTGGGTCTCTTCGACGACCGGCGCCGTCGTCCAGATCGCGTTGGGCGATCGCGGCGGGAGCGCCGGCGGCGGCGCAAGTACCGGTGCCGGCGTGAGCGCTGCGGCGGATCCCGATCCGGTGATCGGCGGCGTCGCCCCGCTGAGCGGGACGCTCCACTCGGGCCGCCGGCCGTTGGAGATCGTGAGCGCGGCCGTCCCCTTCGCGAGCGCCGTCGGCGCGGGCGGCGCGGCGATCGCGCCGATGCGCTGCAAGATCTCGTCGCGCGCGGTCTGCTCGGCGCCGGGGCCGAAGCTGCGCAGGGCCTCGTCGAGGTGCGCCGCGAGCTCGCCCGCGTGGGCGAAGCGATCTTCGGGATCGGTCGCGGTGGCGCGATCGATGGCCATCGCCAGGATCGGCGGAGCCGAGGGGAACGCGGCGCGCACGCGCGGGACCGGATCGTTGGCGACCTGGAGGATGAGCTGGGTCTGCGTCTCGGCCTTGCGAATGCGCCTCCCGATCAGCGATTCGAAGAGCGTGATCGCCAGCGAGAACAGGTCGGCGCGGCCGTCGAAGGGCTCGCCGCGCGCTTGCTCGGGCGGCATGTACGGGAGCTTTCCCTTGAAGACGCCGGCCTCGGTGCGATCGCCGCCGAGGCCCGAGATCCGCGCGACGCCGAAGTCGGTGAGGAGCACGCGGCCGCTGCGCGCGAGGAGAATGTTCGAGGGCGTAACATCGCGGTGGACGACGCCGTAGTTGGTGCCGGCGTCGTCGCAGAGCGCGTGCACGGCCTGGAGCGCGCGGGCGATCTCGCGGCCGAGGTAGGCCACCGTCGGCGCCGAGAGCGGGCCGCCCTTGAGCACCTTGTCGAGGGCCGCGCCGTCCACGAAATCGAGCACGAGGAAGAGCGCGCCGTCGAAGGATCCGAGCTCGACCAGGCGGACGATGTTGGGGTGATCGAGCCGCGCGATGACCTGCGCTTCGGCGACGAACGACTGCGTCGCGTACTCGTCGATCTCGCCGGCCGTGAGCAAGCGCTTGACCGCGACGCGGCGACGGAAGCCGCGCGGGCCCTCTTCGTCGGCGAGCCAGACCTCGCCCATCGCGCCCTTGCCGAGGAGGCGGAGGAGCCGGAACTTGCCGGCGAAGAGGGGCTCGTCGCCCGCGCTCACGCCGATGTCCTCCGCGGCTCGCTCATGGAGTCGATCACTATAGCCCGCTTCCCGGCTCGCCCACGATCGCGGCGCGCACCGTGACCGAGCCCGCGCTCTCTTCGGCCCAGACGATGGCGAGCTTGCCGTGGCTCACCGCCGCGCCGGCCCCCGCGAGCGCGCGCGACGAGAGGCGATCGACGAACGAGACGGTGGTGGTCTTGCCGGTGGCGGAGTCGATCGAGTAGACGCCGATCTGCTCGGCGTCGACGTCGCCGCCCGGGGTGATCAGGAGCGACGGGAGCGCCGGGCGATCGATCCACGTGGGCCCCGGCGTGTCGCGCACCGGGACGATGCCGGCGAGGACGACGTCGGGTTTCCCCTGCGAAATACGGTGAATCTCGGCGGGTCCGGCGACCGGATCGGTGGGGAGCTTCTGCCCGGTGCGCGTGGACGGGCGGAGGTACGTGAGCGATCCGGACGAGGCCGTGAGCCCGATAGCCAGGCGCGCCAGCGTGGTCTCGACCGGCGCGTCCGCGGCGTCGGACACGAAGAGGGCGCTCGGCCGCGCGCTGTCGAGGATCCAGTACGTGCCGCCGACGATCGGGAGCGCGCGCGCGACGCCGACGGCGACGGGGAGGCCGGCGCGGGCCGGGTACGTCGCGGCGATGGTCGGGACGACAGGCGATTTGAAGGCCGGATCGATCGTGAAGACGTCGAGCTCGGCGATGGTGGCGTGGGCCGTCTCGTCGACGCGGGTGCTCAGGTACGCGAGCTGCACGCCGGCCTTCGAGACCGCGAAGCGCGGGCTGCTCACCGCGCCGTAACCCGCGGTGGAGAGGCGCGCTTCGGCGGTCCACACGGGCTCGGCCGCGGCGCCCTTGGCCTCGTTTCCAGGGCTCGGGAGCGTGATCCGGTACGCGGCGAGGCGAGGCTCTGCGGCGTCGTCGTCGGGCAGCGGCGCGGCGCTCACCGCGAGCAGGAGGCGGCCGTCGTCGAGGCGGACCAGATCGTACGACGGTTCGGTGGCACCCGTATCTGCCGCGAAATTGGTGCCGAGGCGCATCGGCGCGCTGACGCTCCCGTCGAGGCCGAGGCGTGCGACGACGAAGCCCTCGCCGTCGGGCCCGTAGGCGTAGGTCTGCCAGGCGACGAGGAACCCCTCGGGCTCGGGGAGGACGCGGAGATCGACGCCGCGCAGGAACGGGAGATCGGCGACGGTGATCGGGACGATCTGATCGGGGCGGGCGCAGACGCTGTGGACGCAGGTGAAGCCGTCGGGGCAGGTGCCGTCGCTGCACCGCGCGGGCAGCTCGCCCAGCGTGGGCGCGCCGCACGCGAGGGGCGCGAGCAGCGCGGCAGCGAGGGCGATCGCGGCGAGGCGCGCGGTCATCGCGAGCTCCGCGACGGGAGCCGCGGCGTCGCCCACGAGAGCGCGCGGCGCGGCGAGGGCTGCGCGGAGGCGACGCGCGCGGCGCCCTTGGCGGCGAGAGGTCCGGTCGGATCGGTGACGGCGATCCAGAGGTCCATCCGCGCGTCGTGGAACGAGGTCCAGGCGACGTAGGCCTTGCTGTCGCTGACGAATCCCCGCGCGGAGTACAGGCGATCGGTGCTCCCGCGATCGATCGACGCGACCGTCGTGAGCGGGGTGGTGGGCGAGCGAAAGCCGACGTCGAGCCGCGGGAACGCCGGGTCGCGCGAGATCGGCGCGATCAGCGCGCCGGTGTCGTGCGCGACGGCGGTGAACGGCTCGATGCCGTCTTGCAGGGTGTAGCCGGCGTCGTCGATCGGCTTCTGTCCAAGGAGATTGGTGAGGGCGTAGCTCACCGCGCTGGTCTCGGCGGCGGCGTCGTGCGCGCCGTAGCGGAGCGTGAGCAGGGTGCTGGAGAAGGCGAAGAGCGGGAGGTCGGGCACGAGGGTGAGCGGGCCGATGGCGCTGGTTTCGTCGATGGAAGCCACGGCGTAGCGCTCGAAGCCGAGGCGGAGCGTGAGGCGGTCGGGCGCGGTGCGGTAGAGCAGGCAGTCGCCCGAGAGCGGCAAGATCTCCGGCGGGAGCGGCTGCGATCCGGAGCGCGCGAGCTTCCACGCGGCGCCGTTCGGCACGAGGTGAAGGACCTCGACCTTGCCGCCCGCGGTCGGGAGCGTCCAGGCGACGTCGAGGGATTTCCCGTCGGACGCGGCGCCGACGTAGGTGGGCTCGGAGCCGCCGAGGTACGGCGTGGTCTCGGTGTAGAGCGAGGTGACGACGGGCGCGCGAGCCGCGGGCGCTTCGCGCTCGATCCCCAGCACGTCGAGGGTGAGATCGTCGCCGTCGACGTCGGGGAAGCGCAGCGTCGCGGCGCCGTAGTGGCCGTCGTCGAGCGCGACGATCGACGAGGCGATCGGGAACTCGTCGCCGTAGCCATGGAGCAGCCGCGGCGCGGAGACGTCGCCCGCCGCGGTGACGAGGAGCTCGTAGATCCCGTGCGCGCCGGGGGTGAAGCCGTCGTTGACGATCAGCGCCGCGCCGCCGTGGAGGCCGGCCATCCAGTACATTTCGCCGGAGTTGATCCAGACGATGCGCTCGGCCCGCGCGACCGGCTGGTGGTCGCCGTCGCGGAGGCAGACCGTGGACTGGCAGGTGTAGCCGTCGGGGCAGGCGCCGCCCTGATCGCAGGCGAACGGCGCCGCGCCGAGCTCCGGCGAGCAGCCCGCGAGCACGGCGAACACCGGGAGGAGGCGGGCTGAGCGAGGCATGGTGGGAGGCGCGGCCGATCGCGAAAGGGCTCGCCGCAAAGGCTATTTCTTGTCGGTCGGGCCTTCGAGATCCTCGGCGAGGTAGCTGAGGATCACCTCGTCGAGCGATTTCTCGCTGATCAAATCCTCCCCGAAGATCGAGGCGCCTTCGGGGGGGCGCGTGGTGGCGAAGATGGCCGCAGGCCGCGAGGGCGCGTAGCGGCCGCTGCTCGCGGGATCGATCTTGGCGGCTTGCGTCGGGACCGGCGGCGGAGGCACCCGGCCCGGCGCGGGCGGCGCGAGGCGGCCGACCTGCGGGCTCGACGCGGGCGAGCTGGAGTTGAACGAGCTCTCGTACGCGGGCGTCACCGAGTAGCCGGAGGCCGCGGGGCGCTTGCCGAGCACGGCCGCAGGCGGCGGCGGCAAGTCCTGGATCTGCTGAAAAAAAGGCGTTTGCGCTTCGGCGGCGGCGCGCTCGAGGGCGTCGAGATCGAGGTCGATCGACGACTCGACGGCGGAGTCGACGAGCGACTGGGGCGCGGGCTCGCGCGCGTGGATCGCGGTGGGATCGAGATCGAGCCGGGGACGCGGTGTGTTCCGGCGGATCGGGGGCGCGGTGACGGCCGCCATCTCCTGCGTGGCGGCCTGCGCGGCGGCGGTCGCGACGGGCGGCGTGGCGATCACCATCGGCGGCGGCGGCGCTGCGATGGGCGCGGGCGCGGGCGCGGGCGCGACGGCGACAGGCAGCGGCGCGGAAGCGGGCGGGGGCGCGACGGCGGGGATGCCGCCCCCGGACTTCGTGCCAGCGCGGCCCGGCTCTTCGAAGAGGTAGTCGAACTGTCCGTCGCGCAGCGCGATGAACATCGACTTGTGCTGCTCCTGCATCATCGCGCGCACGGTGTCGGCCATGGCGGGCTGGCCGAGGTGCTCGGTGTACGAGGTCTTGGTCGTCTTCAGGATCCGGCCGCCGTCCGCAAACAGGTGCGTGATGACGTGCGGGTGCCGCACCCCCGAGTCCTCGGTCTGGATATGGAACACCCGTCCCTTGTGGCGGACGTTGTTGTTGAAGCCGAGGAGCGGAGACG
>JBDTXR010000334.1:0-10511 GCA_040006075.1 Byssovorax sp.
AGGCCGACGCCGATCTGCGGCGCCGCGAGGCCCACGCCCGGCGCCGCGCGCATCACGGCGACCATCTTCTGCACGAGCGCGCGCAGCTCCGCGCTCCCGAGGAGGGCAGTGTCGACCGGCTCCGCGACGGCGCGGAGCACGGGGTGACCGGCCTGCACCACGGGAGACGCGGGCGGTGCGGCCTTGATCACGGGATCGCGGGCGTGACGCCCATCTCCTTCAGGAGGTGATCGCCGGGATACGCCGCGTCGAGCAGCCAGAGGATGTAACGCAAATCCACGTGGATCGTCCGCGTCACGCTGGGCATGAAGAGCCAGTCCGAGGCCATCGACTCGTAGTTGCCGTCGAAGGCCAGGCCCACGAGCTCGCCGCGCGAGTTGAGCGTGGCCGAGCCCGAGTTGCCGCCGGTGATGTCGAGATCGGAGAGGAAATCGATGGGCACCTCGCCGAGATCCTGATCGACGTACGGGCCGAATTTCCCGGCCTTGATCGCGTCGAGCACCGCCGCGGGCGCGTTGAAGGGCTCGACCCCGGTGTGCTTCTTGACCATCTCCGAGACGACGGTGAAGGGCGTGTACATCTTCGCTTCGGACGAGGGGCGATAGCCGCGCACGGTGCCGTAGGTGACGCGGAGCGTGCTGTTGGCGTCGGGCGCGAGGGGCGTCTTCGAGTGCTTTTGCAGCGCCTCGATGAAGAGCGGCTTCAGCGTCGCCATCGCGCCGTCGTAGGCGTCGGTGCGATCGTTCACGGCCTTCTGGAGCGGCCGGAGCTTGAGCGCGAGCTGGATCAACGGATCCTTGCTCTTCTTCAGATCCGCCGTCGTCGCCGTCTTCAGCAGCTTCACGCGGCCGTCGAGATCTTCGAGGCTCGTCTTGGTGTAGAGGGCCTCGATCGCCGCGTCGATCTTCGCGTCGGTCACGTCGCCCTTGCCGACGATCGTCGTCAGCACCGCGACGCGATCCTTGCCCGGGATCCGCACCGCGCGCTGCAACGCGAGCTTGAGCAGGGCCTTGTCGAGGGCGCGATCGTAGCGCTTCTGGCCGCTGGCCTCGGCCTGCTCCATCCGCTGCCAGTTGCGCTCCTGGAAGGCCGGATCGCGCTTGGCGTCGGCCTTGGGGCGCTCTTCGGCCATGCGCACGATCTGCCCCGCCGAGTTGATGAGCGAGACCATGCGGTAGACCTCGCTCAGCGCCGCGTCGGCCTCGCGCGTCTTGCGGAGCTGGACCGAGAGCTTGGTCATCTTGTCGAGCACGTCGCCGTAGGAGGCCTTGCGCGCGGGCTCGGCGAGGACCCACGTCTTCAGGTCGGCCTCTTCCTTCTTCTTCTGCTCGGCGAGGCCGCCCTTGCCGAGGCCGTCCTCGATCCCGCGGAACTTCGTCAGGGTGTTGCCGAGGCCGCGGATGAACGGAGTCGCCTTGATTTTGAGGTCGGGATTGCCCTTGGTGAGCGTGTCGAGGAGTGCCAGGTTCTCTTCGCAGAACTTGATCCGGTACGGGTAGCCCCAGCCCACGTTGTCCTCGACCTCGTCGGCCGTGCGCAGGCGGTTGGTCTGCCCGGGGTAGCCCGCGACCATCACGAAGTCGCCGGCCTCCAGCGGCTTCGACGCGAGCTTGAGGCGGCGCGGCGGGTGATACGGCACGTTCTCGGCCGAGTGATCCGCGGGCTTGCCGTCCTTGCCGACGTAGGCGCGGAACATCGACACGTCGCCGTCGTGGCGGGGCCAGCGCCAGTTGTCGATCTCGCCGCCGAAGTTGCCCACGCCCTCGTGCGGGGCGAACACCAGGCGCACGTCCTTGATTTCGAGCTGCTCGATCAGGCGGAACTGCTGGCCTCCGAAGTACTCGGCGACGGTGCAGCGCAGGCCCGGACGATCCTTCTCGCAGGCCGCGACGAGGGCCTTCTCGTGCTCTTCGATCTTGTCGTGACGGTCCTTGTCGGACTTGATCTTCTCGAGGCCGTCGCGCACGTCCCGGGTCACGTCCTTCGACGCTTGCGTGACGAAGATCCGCGCGGTGGGGCCGGCCCAGCGCTCGTCGGCCCGCGTCTTCGCGAGGTAGCCGTCGACGAGGAGGTTCTCTTTCGGCGTCGAGTTGAACTGGAGCGCGCCGGTGGCGCAGTGGTGGTTGGTGATGATCAGGCCCTCGTCGGACACGAACGACGACGTGCACCCGCCGAGGCTGACGACGGCCCCGAGGATCTCCGAAGTAGGCTGCGAAAGCAGGCCGGGATCGATCTCGAGGCCCGCGGCCTTCATGGTCGCCGCTTGCTCGGGGAGCTGCTCCGGCATCCACATTCCGCCGGGGTTCTCGAACGTGGTCTTGAGCGGCTTCGGCGGCTTCACGGCCGGCGGCGGCGCGTTCACGCTCGTCGCGACCGGCGGGAGCGGCGGATCCGGCGGCGGCGGCGTGACCGGCGGCGGCGCTTCGGGATCACACGCGGAGGCCACAGCGGCGAGGACGACCAGGGCGAGAGCGGAGAGGTGCGAGCGGCTACGGACCATGGCGGACGCTGTTAGCACCCGGAGGCGCGGGCGAAAACGCCTCATGCTATGAAGTCGCCCCGTGGCAGAGCCGAACCCGAACTACATCACCCCGGAGGGGGCGCGCCGACTGACCGAAGAGCTCGCGCGCCTCGGCGGCGTCGACCGCCCACACATCGTCAAAGAGGTGACGGAGGCCGCCGCACAGGGCGATCGCTCCGAGAACGCCGAGTACATCTACGGAAAAAAGAAGCTCCGGGAGATCGACCGGCGGATGCGATATCTGCGGAAACGCCTGGAAATCGCGGTGATCGTGGATCCCTTGAAGCAGAAGGGGAACCCGCGCGTGTTCTTCGGCGCGACCGTCGAGCTGGAAGACGAGGCCGGGACGCAGAGCACCCATCAGATCGTCGGCGAGGACGAGATTGACACCAAGGCCACCAAGATTAGCTGGAGATCGCCAATCGGGAGAGCGCTGCTGGGCAAGAGCGAAGGGGACGTGATCACCGTGCGGCGGCCGGCGGGGGAGATCGAGATCGAGATTGTCTCGGTGCGCTACAGGTGAAGGGGCCTGAGTCGCGAGTGCCTATTTGACGGAGTCCGGATCGACGCCGAGCTCTCGGAGCTTCTCGGCCAGGCTCGCGGCGCGGCGCTCGGCGGTCTCCGATCGCCGCTCGGCGGTCTCCACCCGCTGCTCGGCGGTCTCCACCTGCTGCGCGAGCTCCCTGGCCGCGGGGAGGAGAACCCCTTCCAGTGTGAAAAAGCGCAGCGTGCCCTCGTGGACAGCGAGGAAGAAGCCGAGTTGCTCGCTCCAGAGGCGCCCCGTCGCGTCGGGCAAGAGCGGCTGATAGTGCCCGTCGATCAGGTGAAAGCCGGCGAGCTCGTGCGTCTCGGGATCGAACCAGAAGTAGTCGGGGGTGCGGAAGACGTCCTGGTAGATCTGCTTCTTCAGGCCGCGATCGATTGTCTCGGTGCTGTCGGAGAGGATCTCCACGATGATGTTCGGATAGCGACCGTCCTCGTCCCAGACGGTCCAGCTCCGGCGCGGGCGCCGCTCGGTCCCGAGCACGACGAAGAAATCGGGGCCGCGGAAGTGCTCGGACTTGAGCTGCCGCGGGCTGAAGTAGACCGTCAGGTTGCCGGCCGCGAAGAAGTCGGTTCGATCCTTCCAGAAGAGCTCCAAGCTCTCCAGCAGCAGGATCATCTGCATCAGGTGCGCGTACGTTTCCATCGGCGGCTCGTCGCTGTAGAGGTTGCTCGGCGGAGCGACGACGCCGTGCGTGTCGAGCCTCGGATCCGGCGTCGCGAAGGCGAGGGACGTCATGACGGGACAGCTTGCCGAAAGATGGGCCCCGCGGCAAGCGAGGGCGTTGCGGGGCCGGATAGCGAGCGCTGCGCGGGGTGAACGGGGTGCGGGCGCTGGTAGGTGCGGCGTCGGGTGGGGAACTGTTTTCGTCGTGTACGTGAGTTTGCGTACGGTCGGCGAGCTCAGCGCCAGCTCTCGATCCGGAGTGGATAGCCGGCTTCCTGGATATGCACGTAGTCCGAAGCATTTCCGGTGACGAGCGTCATGCCGTGATGAATGGCGATGGCTGCAATGAGCACGTCTGCAACGCCGATGTCGCGCCCAGCGCGCTCGAGGTCGGCGTAGATCCGGCCTGCGAGCTCGGCGCTGACCTTGTCGAGCGTCATCACGTCGCTCACGTCGACCACCGCGAGAAAGCGGGAAATCGCGTCCTCACGACCCTTTCGACTCAGCCCTTTGACGACCTCCATGACGGTGATCGTCGAGAGGGAATAGGCCCCATGGTCCGCGAGGTAGGCCCGGGCGCGGGCCAGAACGTGGACATCCTTCGATTTGAGGACCTCCGAGAGCATATCGGTATCAAGGAGTGATTTCATCGTCCTCGATCCCGGTCCTCAGCGCGTCTCTTTTGCGCGCCGACAGCGCCATCTGGCAGACGTCATCCACGAGGTCGGGCTCGTCGGCGAACAGGCCGAGCAGCGCGGATGCCTCTGCGCGCGGGCTCGGCGCGGGTTCGGTCTCGGACGAATCGGCGAGGGTGTGGACCACACGTTCGACGAGGCGAAGACGGTCCCGGACGGGAAGGGTCTGGATCGCCTGGAAAATTTGGTCAGTGTCGATCATGGATCCCTCACGCTTCGCGGGAGCTTACTCCGTGCCGCGCCGCCGGCCCAGCGGCAGTACATCTTCGGGGGAACATGGCTGACCGAGGCTCCGAGCAATGGGGGCCGGATACCGAGCTGTGCGCGAGGGGAACGGGGTGCGGGCGCTGGTGGGTGCGGCGTCGGGTGGGGATTTATTTTCGTCGTGTACGTGATTTTGCGTAGTGACACCGGCCACGTCCCGGATAGCCTCGCTGGGTTGGGCGTGGAGGGGTGACCGGCCAAGTTGGCTTCCGGGGAGACATGGCGAAGGCGACGAGGGATGGGCATCCGGATCACGACTTCAGCGCTGTCACGCAGCGGGGCCTGAAGGCGGTGGCGCTGGGGCTGGGGCAAAGCCATCTGGCGGCGAGGGAGCCTCGGTTGCCGGCGGGGATGCTGGACGGGCGGATGGTGGATTTGCAGAAGCTCGGGGTGGATGTTCCCGGAGCGCTGGTGATCCGGACGGGCGCGCGGACGGCGAGGAGGAGTCAGAACGAGGTGATGGCGCAAGGGGATCTGCTGGTGACGGCGATCTGCGCTTCGGCGATGCGGCGGGGGGCGGCGGGCGATGTGCGGGCTGCGTGCGGGGTGGGGCGAGGGCCCGGCGGCGGGAGAGGAGGGGGAGGGGCCGAAGTAGGCGTGGGGTCGGGCGCGGCTCGGGCGGGCTATTGGGAATATGCGCGCGGCCTATTCGCGGGAATCATGGAATCGGGGCGCCGCGTAGTGACGGGAATCATGGGATCGGGGCGCGTGGGCGAACTTGATCGCGATGTTCGGCGGGCGAGCGGGCTCGCGGCGTGCCACTGAGCGCCACCACGGCACTCGATGCCGCCGCGCGTCTGTGTACACCTACCCATTAACGCCTTGAAATCTCCGACCGATCCGTTTATCGTACGGACGATGTCCGCAAACCGTGCACAACTCCAAGAACTTCTTGATGAAGGTCGCGAAATTTTGACCTCATGCGAGGCGATCCAGCGGCTCGACAATATTGGCGAAGGCAATTTCCCCGCCGAAGAGCGTCGCACTACGGCCGACGGTCTCTCAAAGCGTTACCACTCGTGGTATGCGAAAGCGACCTCGCGGCTATCGGCGCAAGACGAACGCGAGTTCAAGCGTCTCTATGAAGGTGGAATGTTCGGCGGATTGCTGCCGACGATCAAGACCTTCTTCGGGTCTCCATTAGCCCTCAATCCTCTCTTCAAACCTGGGGTACCGAATCCTCTGATTCCAAGCCCGTGGACGTGTCCATATGACGCGGGACTCAAGACCCCGATGACGCAGCAACTGATGCTCATCGAGCGTCACATGTATGCAGAGGCGGGTGTCATAAAGCTGCCTGACCGCACACTGGCTCTGCCCAAGAATCTCGTCGGGCACCAGCAGGGCATGGAGAAGTTCTTGTCGAAGAATTCCTATGATAAGAACGTTTTCATTATGATGAAATATCGCGATCACAACGATCACATCGCCACGATCATCTCCACGGGTGTTAAGGCTGCCGGCAAGAATCCCGTGCTGGCAAAAGATGCTCGCATCACTGACGAACTGGCCACGAACGTCATGGCCACACTCCTTTGCTGCAAGTATGGGATCGCTCTATTCGATGAACCCGAAGAAGCGCAGCAGATTAACCCGAATGTTGCCTATGAACTCGGGATCATGCACTTTTTAGATCGAAAGTGTCTCTTGCTCAAGAGCAAAAACCTTCCCAGTCTGCAGTCTGACATTCTGTCGAAGCTGTACGTCCCGTACGATCCGGCCCGACCGGGAGACATTATCACGGTTGTCCAGCGATGGATCGAGAGTGTGGCTGATTTCGTGGAGGTTCCCGCGTCCTAAAAGCGCCCTTCCGCGCGCTTTTAGGAGAACTTGAATTTCCATTTTTATGCGGGGCAAATCGAAAAAAATTGAGAGACATCATTCCCGACAGGGTATTCGACGAGATAGCGGACCACATCCGTCGTCAGATGCGTCATGCTGAGGAGGGCTGGAGAGCTGGTTCCTCTGAGGAAGACACGATAACGGGCGACCTCGGCGGTTCCCTTCGGACACGCCAGATGCATAAGACCACCAGCCATGGCTCAAGCTATGAGTGGGGAATTTCGTACAAGAAGTTCTTGGGGAAAAGCAAGCGTTCGGTCGAGAAGCGTCTCGGCGCTGATGGCATCTTTCAGATTGAGTATGAAGACCTTGAGACTGGCAAAATGGAGACAAAAGGACTTTTGTTTCAGTCAAAAAACCAGTGGAAGGGGAGAAATGAAAAGCTTCTTAATCAGGTTGGTGACATGGAGAAATTTCTGCCGGGTGGCGGGGCAGTTTTCGACTATGGCCCCAATGGCTACAAGGCGTGTGACGCCGTTAGCGCTATCCAAGCAGATGGGCGGCGAAATCTTGTACCTGAAAGCAATCTGCTCACGTTGAGTGACTATCTCGTGGATCGTTTCATGGAATGCAAAACCGGCACCCGTGGAGCATACTATGACGCCGCGAGGAACGTGCTCATCATCCCCGACCGAAGCAACGGCTTTGATGAACAGCGCTTCTTTGTCGAGAGTCGATTCAGGATCGAAGTTCACAAACTTCCGTAGCACCGTAACACTTGTCCTCCTCTCGGCGGTAGCGTTCGCCGAACAAGGGCTTGCGGACTGACGTGCGGGCACGCTTCGCGCGCCCGCACGCAGCCGAAGCCCAGGGCGTTGGGCCGGCGGGTTCGTCAGCTACCTCTTACCGCCGCGCGATCATTACGCGTCGGGCGCACCTGACAGGGCGCTCGACCCGCCTTGTGTTGTCGCAGCTTCTGTCCTGACACTGTTGCGCGCATCTGTGATATACAAGGCGGCAACGCTCGTATTCAAATTGAGGAAGCCCCAATGTTGGCCACCATCATCCACGATCAGTTCAAGACCGATGAACGAAAACCTCTCGCCGAGGCGATTGATGACCTTTGTACGCCTGATGGTACTGGGGAATGGGCCTCCGGTGGCGTCTACTCCTTTTGGGCACCCGATACACATGAACTGCTTTACATCGGACTCGCTGTGGACCTTGCGCAGCGATTCCGCCAGCACACCGGCCTAGTCGGGGCACCTGCTTCCGGCTGTAAGCTGGAGAAGATTGACGCTTACTTTCAAACCAAGCAACTGCTTGGATACTCCGCGCTCGTGCAATCGCCAATGAACCAAGAGATGTGCTGGCGGGCGCTCGAAAAATACGGAGACGACCCTCCTGACGAGGTTGCGGAGGCATGCAACGCCGCCCCAGGACCGGGAGCGCATGCTATCAATTTTACTGAGGGGCTTCTCATCGAGGCCTACAGAAAGAAGTACAATCAGCTGCCCCCTTGGAATGATCGGGCAGGCAACAAGCTCGGAGCTGAGAGAGCAAATAGGCAGCATACGTATATCATAGATATCTTGACCGAAAGTGCAGCGGACGTCATGGAGGCGCGGCGCCCGATCAGGCAGCTTGCAGAAAACTACACGTGGATGCACTTCGAGAACTTCTTGCACGGTGTCCGACAGTTCGCCGCCGCAACGGGTGCTTCCTTCTCCTCCATATGGGCCCAATTCCCGGACGAGCTGGGCATGCGTGATCGAATTCGTGGCGACGGATATCTCACGGAAGCGGAGGTCGATCTTTTTGAAGCGGCTGAACGGAAGTGGCGGCAAGACAATCCTGAACAGTGATTCCGAGGAATGAAGGCTTCGGGAACGAGGCACTCAATAAGGCGCTGGTGCCGATGGTGCAGCGCTTCACTCGGCACGACGGCCCGTCAGGCCCGTTGGGCGGGGAGCACAGGAAGGGCGTCAGCGACGCCCCTCCTCCAGGATGAACTGAATAACCGAACGTCTGTCCACCACGATGCTTGACATCGTCATCTCGATCGTGGTCGTCTTGACTTGGTCGACAGAGCGATGATACCTCGTGCGATGCATTACTTCCTCAAAACTCCATCCGGGTGTCTGGCGGAGCACATTTCCCCGTAGGCGGTGGGCGGCATGCTCATTACACGAACGGTTTGCAGGCCGAGCAATGAGTATGTCGCGCCACAAACCGTTGCCGCCCGACGCGCTAGCGACCCCAAGGTGATCCGATGAGCCAGAAACGTCCCGCGAACCTTCGCCCCTCCATGTCGCCTCATGTAACGTGGGTTCATGTGACGCCCGATGACGTGCTCTCCGCCACTCGGACGCTTGGAGCCTTGAACCAAGAGGGGCGAATGATCGCTTATCGAGGCGAAGATGTGGATTCTCTCCTCAGTTGGGGCCTCGCTGAATTGAACCTAGCAGAGAATACTGTCGTTAAAGAGGACCAGCGGAGGCACACGAGCCAAGCCGTCGTCCACGCGAAGAAGGCGATCGACTGCATTTTTGATGCCTACCTCGAACGGGACTTTCTCGACGTCCATCTTGGGGCTCGTCCTACGTTCAAGTCAAAGCTCTTGCTTCTTAAGGAGCGGCTTGGGAATCAGGTGCCCTGGCGGCTGATTCCTACCATCGTCGCCAGGCCGCGCGATTCCTCCGAACACGAACGGCGAGCTCCTACTCTTGAAGAAGCCGGGGTCGCTGTCGAAGCGGCACGGGTCATTGTCGCTGCCATGATCAGCGCGAATCATCCGCTACGGGGTCCCGCCATCGCCGGCAGCTTCTCGGGCGGAGCCTCGTCCGGCCCGTGGGGATACCATGTCTATGTTGAGAGCTTCTCGAAGTATTTCGGTTGGTTGTGGCGGTGCGCTGACGGGGTGCCTCGCGCCGGTGTCGGGGTCGCCACGGCGGATGACATTGCGGAGGTGTCTTACGCCGATCTTCAAGAGTTCGGCAAACTAAAGCACCTTGAACTAATGCGGATCTGGGATGGTTTCCCCATTTCTTCTTGGGTCTCGGAACTATTTTTGCGTGAGAAGATTAAGCTTGCTGGCTTGGATCAGCCCGCGTAATCGGCATTCGACGAACGCAGGAAAGGGCGGTTGCCAACCAACTGCCGCCCAGCGCCAGGGCGTTCGGCGGGCGGCGAAGGACCCAGCGTCGAGCGACCGAGCGCACCGACGAGATTGCCCTCGCGACTTCTTCGCTATAGAGTGCGGCTTGTGCGGTACTTCTCCAACTCCCAAGACGACCTAGATCTTGTCGAACTCGAGCCTGTTCCGGAGACCGAGAAAGCCCATACCGCTCCGGGTGATTCGCTCTCCTTCGATGGCCTGGAAGATCGCCGGTTCGAGGTGCTGGCGTACAAGCTAACCGCGGCAGAGCCGGGGGGCGCCCGCGCTCACCTTATGTCTGGGGTTCGCGACAAGGGACGCGATATCATCGTCTATTCGGATGCGGGCAAATTAGTCGCGATCAAGCAATGCAAAAAGTATCGTGATCGCCTTGACGAGCCTACGGTTCGTCGAGAAATGCTCAAGCTTGCGATCCACAGCTACAGAGAGCCGGCTATTCTCGGATCCGGACCGGTAGTTTATGAACTCTGGTGTCCAGGTGGTCTCTTTGAGACGGCGGAGAGCCTGTTTCTTGAGTGGCCGAATCGTTGGACGGAAATGTTGCTCGCGAGCGACGCCGCGAAGGTCCTGAGAGAGTATGCCGCGTTCGGAGAGCTGGTCTGGGACGACGTCAAGGAGTACATCGTCACCAAGTTTCCCCGGATAGTGACGCCCGGCAGGCTTGGCGCCCTCGATATTTCTGGGCGCGTCAGGAACCATCCAACGATATTTGAGGAGTTCTTTCAGGTTACCTCGGTGATGCGAACGCAAGACGTGCGCGATTTCTTTTCTCAGCTTGGCATTGCGGAGCTGACCGACGACCATGGTCGCCACGTATTGGGGCGCATCAAGCAATTCCCGCCCGAACAGCGGCTCGTTGCC
>JBDTXR010000335.1:0-10479 GCA_040006075.1 Byssovorax sp.
CGGCTCCGCCGCTCGCGGGGAAAGACATCGCCAACCCGTTCGCGGCGCTGCTCACGGCGGGCATGCTCCTCGCGCACCTCGGCTGGCCCGAAGAAGAGCGGCGGATCGAGCGCCGCGTGACCGAGGCCATCGAGGAGTGCGCCTGCACGGTCGACGTGGGCGGCAAGCTCGGCACGCGCGCCGCGGCGGCGTGGGTCCGCGAGCGCGTCGCTTCGGAGCTGTAGGAGCACCTGGGCCCGCGTGACCTCGCGCTGGCCGCTCCTCGCTGCCCTCTACGGCCTCGTAGCGCTGCTGGTTGTCGCCGTGGCGATCACCGCCGCGCCTCCCGACGTCGTGTCGGCGGACGCGCCCGCGAGCGAATTCTCCGGGGCGCGCGCGCTCGCGACCGTTCACGAGCTCACGGCGACGGAGCTCCCGCATCCGCCGGGCAGCGCCGATCACGCGCGCGTTCAGGGCGTCGTGGTCGATCGCCTGCGCGCCCTCGGCCTCGCGCCCGAGCTTCAGCCGGCGCGTGAATGCGGCCGGGGCGGCTGCGTTGACATCGTCAACATCGTGGCCCGCATCCCCGGCGCGGAGCCGGGACCGGCCGTGTTGCTTGCGGCGCACTACGACTCGGTCCCGGCCGGCCCGGGCGCGGGCGACGACGGCGCGGGCACGGCCGCGGTGATCGAGATCGCCCGCGCGCTGCTCGCCGAGGGGACGCCGCGGCGCTCGGTGATCGTGCTCCTCGACGACGGCGAAGAGCTCGGGCTCTTCGGCGCCCGCGCCTTCGTGCGCGCGCACCCGTGGGCGGCCGAGGTTGGCGTCGCGCTCAACTTCGAGGCCCGCGGTACCGGCGGCCAGACGGCGATGTTCGAGACCAGCGAGCGCAGCGCCGATCTCGTCGAGGCCTACGGCCGCGCGGCGAAGCGACCCGTCGCCAGCTCGGTGATTTACACGCTCTACAAGCAGCTCCCCAACGACACCGATCTCACCGTGTTCAAGGCCGCCGGCATGCGCGGGCTCAACTTCGCCTTCGCCGATCGCGTCTGGGAGTACCACACGCCGCGCGACACGGCCGACGCGCTCGATCCGCGGAGCTTGCAGCACATGGGCGATCAGGGGCTCGCCGCGGCGCGGGCGATCCTCGCGCAGGGCAGCTCGCGTGCGGGCAGCGACGAGTCGGTGTACTTCGATCTCTTCGCGCGGACGCTGGTGATCTACCGCGCGCGCTGGGTGCGTCCGCTGGCGATCGCCGCAGCGCTGCTCGCCGCGGCCGCGCTGGGGTTTGCGGTGCGCCGCAAGCGCGCTTCGATCCTTGGCATCGCCGCCGCGGCGGGGCTGGCGCTCGGGACGCTCGTCGTCGCGGGGCTCGCGGGCGTCGCCGTGTCCACCCTGATCGGCGCGCTGCGCGGTCCGCTGCTGCCGTGGAGCCCGGCCCCGACGGGTCCGTGGGTGGCGTTCGTGGCGGCCGGCGTTGCCGCCGCCACCGCGCTCGGCGCCGTGGTCCCGAAGCTGTGCTCGCTCACGCGGCTCGGCGGCGTCCTGGCCCTCTGGACGGCCCTGGCGCTGCTCGTCTCGTTCACGGCGCCCGGCGCGAGCTACCTCTTCGTCTTGCCCACGTTCGCCCTGGGCGCGGCGCTGCTCGCGGCGGTGCGCTCCGCCCGCGACGCGGCGGCGCCCGGCTCTCTCGTGTCGCTCGCGCCCGTGGCGCTGACGGCGCTGCTCTGGTTCCCGCTCCTGCGCATCTTGCTGGTGATGGTCGGCGCCGGCGTGAGCCCGACCGCGACAGTACCCGCGGCGCTCGTCGCGATGACGGCTATGCCGCTCCTGGGCTCGTTTTCGGGGCGTCTCCGCTGGGCAACGCCGTTGACGGCGGGCGCCGTCGTGGCCGTGCTGCTGTTGCTCTGAGCCTACGGCAGCGGCAACGCGCCGCCGCCCCAGGGGATGAGGACGAAGAACACGAAGCCGATGAGCACCAGCATCAAGAGGCTGGTGATCAGGTACGTGGACCGCGGCGACTTCGCCGTGCTCCAGCCGTCGCCGTAGAACTTGCCGCGCGATCGCGCGCGGATCCGCCGCTGCACGCCCTGCAACAGCTCGGGCGCCACCGAGCCCTTCGGCGGGGCCAGCGCGCTCCGCAAGAGCTCGCGCACGTCGACCTCGTCGAGCACCGATCCGCCGGCCTCGTCGAGCGCGGCGCGGGCCTCTTCGTCGAGGCCGTCGAGCTCGGGATCGCTCGCGCGCGGGTCTTCCGCGGGCGCGTCGCTGTCCCGCTTCTCGTTGCTCATGAGCCGCTCCTCTTCTTCTCGACGGCGGGCTTGTCGGCCTGCGAGCTCCTGACCTTTTCGCCCATCGCCTTCTCGACGAGCGTGCGGAGCTGGGCCCTCGCCCGGTGGATCCGGCTCTTCACCGTGCCGTCGGCGAGGCCGGTGACCTCGGCGATCTCTTCGTAGGACATGTCCTCGACGTCGCGCAGGATCAGCACCTCGCGAAACTCGGGCTCGATCTGGGCGATGGCGCGCTTCACGACGACCTCGAGCTGCATGCCCTCGACGAGCTCGTCGGGGCGGCTGATCCCGCCGACGCTGACGCCCTTCGCGGCCGAGAACGGCAGGCGATCGGCCATGGCGTCGACGTCGTCTTGATCGTTCGCGTGGCGACGCGAGAGGTACTTGGTGCGGTTCTTACAGAGGTTGACCGCGATCCGGTAAATCCAGGTCGAGAGCTTGGAGTCGCCGCGAAACTGATCGATGGCCTTGAAGACCTGGACGAAGACTTCCTGCGCGAGATCTTCCGCCTCTTCGCGCCGCCCGAGCATCCGGAACACGAGGGCGAACACCCGCCGCTGGTAGGTGATGACCAGCTCGTTGAACGCGCCTTCGTCGCGAGCCACCAGGCGCGCTACAAAATGGGCTTCATCGTGCTCGTCACTCGCCAACGTCCGGGGCCTCCGCGAACCCTACCGTAGACGCGGCCGGGCGAGGTTTTCCACTTCCTTCGCGCCGACGCTCCGGATGGCTCAGGGACCGCGTCCGCCCCGGGGGGTTCCCGACCCCGCGCAGGCGCTCGCCGACGGAGGAGAACGATCCGTGCGCGGAGGCTCCACGCAACGGGTGCGAAATACGCGAAATGGGGCTATAGGATGCCGCGCGGGCCCCGAGCGGGCCTCCCTTCCGGTGTCGTCTAAGGGCAGGACGGGGGACTTTGAATCCCCTAATCATGGTTCGAATCCATGCACCGGAACCGCAAGAAGTAGATCCAAGAGCGCCTGTTTCGCCTTTTCGCTTCGCCGATTCAGCCGGGGAGGGGGACGGCGAGCACGAGGGAGAGAAGGCGCAGACGTCGGCGAGCGAGAGCGCGACGAGGAGTCCGCGCACGGCGCTGCTCGAACAGCTCTTCGCTAGCGCGCGCGACGCGGTCGCTGCCGGCGACATGGAGGCGGCGCGCATCGCGCACGAGGCGGCGGGGAAGCTGCTCGCGGCGCCGATGCCGGAGAGCGCGGACGCGACGGCGCACGAGCGCGGGAAGCGAGGCGGCTCGTGATCGCCGCGGGGAAGCTGGCTCGCATGGTCGTGCGGGTCGATCCGGAGCTGAATGGCGCGCTGACCGCTATCGCGGGTCGGCTCTTCAACGAGACGCGGCTCGAACACTCGCACTCTGCGATCGTCCGCGGGCTCGTGACGATCGGCCTCGCGTCGATCGCCGGAGCGCCGGACCTCGCGCCGTTGTTCGTCGGCGTTCGGATCCCACGGGGAAGGAAGCCGGGCACGCGGACGAGGAAGGCCGAGGTGCGCGGCGATGTCGACGTGGCGCACGACGACGAAGCTGCGGACGAGGAAGGGGGCGAGCGATGAAGACGACTCGCTTTTCCCTGACCGAGCAGGAGCAAGCCAGCGCGGAGAGCGTGCTCGTTGCGATGGTGGCCGCAGCTCCACCTGGGGCGCGGATCACGCTCGCAACGGTCGTTCACGCCGCGCTCGCCCGGGGCTTCGCGGCGCTCGCTCCCGAGGTCAACGCAGCGCCGAAGCACTGGGCTAGCCTCGAAAAGGAGGACCACGACGACGACGCGCCGCCGCAGAGCTCGGAGCGGCCGCGCCGCGTACCGGCCAGCGTCGTGCCGCTCCGCGCGGCGTCGCGCGACTCGGTTGCTCCGGCCGAGGCGCTGGCCGCCGCGGAGAGCATCGCCACGGCGCGCGCGTTGGTCGCGCTCGCGGCGGAGGCCGGGATCGTCACGACCGAAGAACGCGCGGCCTTCGAGGGCCGCCTCGTTCCTGGCGTGCTCGTGTCGACGGTGCGTGCGCTCGCCCTGGAGCTGGCGATAACCGCGCCGATTGGCTCCGCGGTCGATCGGGCCGGTCGGGCGCTCCTCGCGGAGCTTCCCAGGAGCACCCGATGATGCGCGCGATCATGGTCCTCGCCGTGGTCCTTGCCGTTGCAGTAGCGTCGAAAACGAGCGGCCCGAGAGGGAACGACCTCCGTGCCGCGCCGACGACAAGCGAGGTCACAGTGGCGAAGAAGGCACCGAGCCGCCCCGCAACGGGTGAGTCCGAAGACACCGGCGAACTCGACGAGAACCCGTTCCCCGAAGGGGGGACGGAAGACGACAGCCCGCCGCCTGACGAGGTCGAGGGCCGAGTGCTGGACCTGATGATCCGCACGAAGCAAAAAGCGCGCGTTGGACCACTCGGATCCGACGAGCGCAGCGCGCGGGAGATGCAGGTTCACATCATCATCACGGCGCTCCATCGAGCCCTCATGCTCGGAGACGAGCGGGAGCTTGCAGCGGTGACGAAGAACGCGCGCAATTACCTGAGCGCCCATCCCGCGCCCCCGTTTGACGGCACAAATATCCTGACTCCGAAGGAATTCTTCGCGCATTTGGTCGCTCAGGTGCCTGCCATCGTCGGGCAGCCGGGGCAGCCGATCGAGAAGACATGTGACCGACTGGCCTCGCTGATCCGGCGCGGGAGAGCGGTAAGCGAGGACGTCGCGAAGCTCAGCGCAGACGATCTCCGTGCGAACCTGTTACGTGCTCTCACGGCCAATCCATTGCAGCTGGATGCTGCGCCGGACGACCTGGCGAAGGCGGTCTTGCGAGCAGCTGGGTTCTCTCGGGATTACGTCAACAACCGTCTGGACAGTGCCGGCCGAATGAGAAAGACCCGCGCGGCGTCGAAGGAGCAGATCCCCGTGGAGAAGGCTCCAGGAGCTTCGTCGGGGTCGCGTCGAACCCGAGGGACCTCGTAGCCGACAGGTCCGCGCGTCCCACCCGAGCCAGTGGGCCGCGCGCAGACCTGAACATTGGCCGATGTTCAGAACGCGGTCTGAACATCGGTCGGCGTTACACACTTTCGAGCGTGAGCCTTCAGGACGTTGCACCTTGGCCTCGATGTCCAACACGTTGACCGAAACGCAGCGGGTGCAGGTGGTAGCGGGGCTCGCCGGGGCGGACCTGCGAACCACTCGCAAGTTTCTCGAAGGCAAACCCATTCGCGGGAGGTTCCTCCGGGAACGGCTCGAAGCGGCGGCCCGCCAACTGGCGGCGCCGAACGACGCACCGGAGCCGGCAACGCAAGGTTGAAAACGAGGCGGTCTTCGGGAACAGAGCCGGGAGCCGCGCCTGAGATGACCACGAGCGAGATGTAGCAGGACTCTGCTGCTGGCAAGAGCAGCAGAGTCTTCATCAGCGCATCTGTCGAGATTCTTTCCGCTGGCTCAGTCGCGCATACGGCGCGCGATTGATGCCTTGGCGCTGGGATACCTGCGCCCGCGGACTGACGCAGTCGCGTCAGTTACTGAGAAAAACCGCGCCCACGGACCGATCCAAGGGTGCTCTGACATGGAGTAACGGAGCAATGAGCAAACGACAAGATGGCTCTCCGCCCGGCAAAGGCGCGAGCATCACGACGACGATTCAGATCCCTGCGGAGGCGTTGACCTTCGTGGCAGCGCCTCCCGAGACGCTGTCGCAGCGCACCGTCGAGGCCCTGACGGGGATCCCGTCGCGCGCCTACCTGGAGGCGGTTCGCGTGCCTGGGTTCCCGATCGCGGTGATGCGGCTCGGCAAGCTCCGGATCGTCGACCGCGCCGGCTTCATGGGATGGTTGCGGCGGCAGGCGGGCCGCGCTGTTGCCCCGATGGCACTGGTCCCGGCGAACGATGCCGATGAAGACGCCGGCCTGAAGGAGCTCGCGGCCGAGCTGGGTCTCGAACCGGCGAAGCAGCAGGGCAAGCGCCCCGGGGGTCGGCGATGAGCTGGCGTCCTCGCGGGTCGACGCGACGGCTGCGGCGTCCCGCCCGCGGTCCCGAGCTGGTCTTGATATCCACCGTCGCGCGCGGGCATCACGACATGATCGAGATGGTTCTGGCGCACCTGGACGAGTTCGGATCGCCGCGCATCGACCCTCGTTTTCATCTGATTCTCGCGCTCGTCCAGGGCGACGACGTCGCGATCTGCACCTGCCCGCGCCGCCATGTTCGCCGGCTCGTCCGTGATGCTACGCCGGAGTATCTCGCCGAGATCGACGCGCTCGCGCTGAGCCCGGTTCCGCCGGGATCTCTCCGCGTGATGACGATCGACGAGACGATCTCGGACGAGCAGATCGACGAGGTGATCGAGGCCGCTGACTTCGCTCCGCTGGTGGCGAACCATGCGTGAGCAGCTCCTCAAGCACGCGCTCGCGTACGCCACCCGCGGCTGGCCCGTGGTGCCGCTCTACTGGCCGACCAGCATCGCGCCGCAGGTTTGTTGTGCGTGCGGCTCGTCGTCGTGCCGTGTCGGTAAGCACCCGATCGGCCGGCTCGTGCCGCATGGTCTGAAAGACGCGAGCCTCGACGCCGCACGCATCACGGCCTGGTGGACGGCGGCGCCGCTGGCGAATGTGGGCATCGTCCTCGGCGAGGCGGCGCGCATGTTCGCGCTCGACATCGATCCTCGGAACGGTGGGGATCGCACGCTCGCGGAGCTGATAGCTGCGGGGCTACCCGACACCTTGCACGCCTTCACCGGAGGAGGCGGCGAGCACTTCTTTTTCGCGTGGCCGGGTCGCCGCGTCGCATGTTCCGCCGGTGCGCTCGGGCCCGGTGTCGACGTGAAGGGAGACGGCGGCTACATCGTGGCGCCTCCGTCCTTGCACGCGAGCGGGCAGCGCTACGCGTGGGATCTCTTCGAGGCCGTTCCCGTCGCCGCGCCGCGCTGGCTGCTCGATCGCGTCGCGCCTCGCCCGGCCTCACCGCCGCGCGTCGCCACCGCTTCCCCGCCGCGCTTCACGCGCTCGGGGGACGTGCGCGCGCGGGCGTCCGCGTACCTCGCGAAGATGCCGCCCGCGATCTCCGGCGAAGGCGGACACCGGGTCGCGCTGCGCGCTGCGATCGCGCTCGTGCGCGGCTTCGATCTGCCGCCCCAGGTCGCGCTCGATCTGCTCGCGCGCGACTTCAACCCGCGGTGCGATCCGCCGTGGAGTCTCGCCGAGCTGGAGCACAAAATCTCGAGCGCGATCCGCGCGAGTCGAGTGGGTGCGCCTGGCTATCTGCTCGTCGCGAAGAGCGGCGCATGAGCAGCCACGGCGACGACGAGGAACGGCTGGCCATCCAGGCCGAGCCCGGCGTGGGCACCGGTCGCGCGCTCGCTCCTCGGCGTGCAAGACCGGCGCGCGACACGCGCCCGACGATCCGAATCGAGACGGGCGAGCCCCACCGCGCCGTCGACCTCGCCATCGAAGCGCTCCGAAACGATGGTGATTTGTACCAGCGCGACGGCATGTTGGTTCACGTCACCCCGACCTCTGAAGATGAGAGCACGCGGATCGGGCGGAAGCGGTCTATCGCCCAGGGAACGCCTCAAATCGTGGCCATGGCGACGCCGATCCTGCACGTGCGCATCACGGCGCAGTCGAGGTGGGAGCGCTTCGACGAACGGAAGGGTGAGTACGTGAAGGCCGAGCCGCCGGACCGTGTCGTCAAAGCCATCGCGACCCGGAAAGATTGGCCCGGGATCCGGAGGCTTCTCGGAATTCTCGAAGCGCCATCGCTGCGCTCCGATGGGACCGTCATCGAGGAACCCGGGTACGATAACGAGACCGGGTACCGCTACATCCCCAACACGGTGTTCCCCCCTGTCCCGCAGTTTCCAGCGCAGGATGAGGCCCTTGCGGCGCTGGCCCAGCTCGAAGATGTCTTCATTGATTTTCCGTACGTCGCCGATGCCGACCGATCGGTCGCTATCGCCGCGTTGTTGACTCTCATCGCGCGACCCGCGATCGACGGTGCGACGCCTGCGTTCCTCTTCGACTCCAACGCGCCGGGGAGCGGCAAGAGCTTGCAGGCGTCCGCGATCGTCGCCGTGGCGACGGGGCGCCCGGGTGGGAACCAGAGCTATCCAGAAGATCCGAACGAGCTCGACAAGATCCTCGGCGCCGTCGCGCTGGAGGGCGCCCGCTTCGTCAACTTCGACAACATCGTTGGACGCTTCGGGCGCGGCACGCTGGATCGGTGCATTTCCGCCGTGGATTCGGTGTCGCTTCGGGTGCTCGGAAAGAGCGAGCAGCGCACGATGCCCTGGCGAACCGTCATCCTCGGGAGCGGCAACAACATCGAGGTCGGGGCCGACGCCTATCGCCGCGTGCTCCTGGGCCGCATCAACACGCCATACGAGGACGCCGAGCAGCGGCCGATGAGCGACTACAAGCACCCTGAGAGGTACGGGCGGCTGCTCGACCACGTCATCGCCAAGCGGCCGAGCTTGATCGTCGCCGCGCTGACGTTGCTCCGCGCGTTCATCGTCGCCGGGCGCCCGGCGCAGGTGGGAACGATGGCCGGCTTCGAGCGCTGGGCGGAGCTGGTGCCCGCGGCGATCGTATGGGCCGGCGGCGCCGATCCGCTGCGCTGCCGCCCCGTGGGCGAGGCGAACCACGATCCGAAGCGCGACGCGATGCGCACCATCCTGGAGAGCTGGAGTCGCCTGGACTCGTTGGGCCAGGGCTTGACCATCCGGTCGCTCATCGAGCTGCTGTTCACGAAAGAGCGCCTGCGCGGCGAGGCGGCTCCTGACGGCTTCGAGGACATGCGCGCGGCCATCCAGGACCTCGTGCCGACGAGGCCGGGGCAGCAACCCGATGCGAAGAAGCTCGGCGATCAGTTCAGGCACGCGCGCGGGCGCAACGTCGGCGGGAGGATGATCGACGCTGTCGCCGGTGCTCAACGAGGCGTTACGCGCTGGGTCGTGTGCGCGGTGCCCGTCCCCGCGGGTGAGCCGACCACCGCGCGCTGACGCGAGGCACGCGCGCACCCGCGGGCCGCCGGAGGCTCCGCAGCGCTGTCGTCGGCCTGGCCGTCGTCGTCTGCTCGTCGTCGACTGTCGACGGTGGCCACGCGCCGCCGAGGCTCGGCAATGGGTCGTGGGCGTGATCTGCGGCATGGCCTCGCGGAGGATCGCCGACGCCGCCCGAGCGCCGGAACGGACGGAGGTACGCCAGGGGTCGGGAGGGTCGGGAGGGTCACGGCCGCGCCCGATCCTGAAACATGCTGACCAAACTTTCGAAGGGGTTAGGAACTGACCCTCCCGACCCTCCGACCCTCCCGGCATGATCCCTGCGCCACCGGGAAACCGCAGGTTTCCAATTCTCCCAGCCGGTGTGCGCGGGCAGGGTTGCGCCGGCTGGAGGCAAAAACCGGCATGTTTGCAACCGGGCTGCGCACGGAATCATTGCGGTTTTCGGCGTGAAAAAGACCAAGAACGAGGCCAATCCCGGTCGCCAGCACCGGTGGTGGCGTCCCGGTCTCGGTCATCGTGGTCCAGGGCGAGGCGCAACTCGGCGCCGGGACGGTCGGCGCCGTGGTCCGGTGCGCTGGGCGGGATACCGATCCCCCGTAATTGGTAGTCCCTTCGGACTACCAATTATCAAGAAACCGAAATCACGAACCAGATCGAGCAGATGAGCGAAGTTCGACGACTACTGTTGGAACCTGAGACGCAGCTACCCGACGAAGCAAGATGAACACGATGCGCGGTCAAGGAAGCCTGCTATGCCCCCGCGCCTCACAGGCGGCATACGGCTCGCTACAGGACGCTGTGCAGAGCGTGACGCGCCGCAACAGCGACAGGCGACGCACTATGAACTCCTGTTGCGATGCAGAGAGTCCGCGTGCGGGTGGAATGCCAGGATAGGAGGGGTTCGACGTTCTATGCCCCGGACCGCTGCAGCACACTGGTCCGGATGGCCGCCGTGAACTCGTTTTCGCACCCATTCTTCGCTGCCAAGTCGAGGATCTCCAAGGCGCCTGCCGCATCCCCGGCCTCCAGCCGGGCCTTGGCTTCGTCGGCGTAGAACACCGCGTGGCGGCTGCCCGCACGGATCTTTTCCATGCGCAGGGCGGCGGCTTCCCCACCGCGCCCGGATCGCTGCAGCACACTGGTCCGGATGGCCGCCGTGAACTCGTTGTCACACCCATTCTTCGCTGCCAAGTCGAGGATCTCCAAGGCGCCTGCCGCATCCCCGG
>JBDTXR010000336.1:0-10462 GCA_040006075.1 Byssovorax sp.
GACCTTCCAGGCGAGCTTCGGCAAGCTCTGCGACGGCGACGGCAAGACGGCCTGCACCGAGGTCGGGATCCAGTCCTTCAAGACGGCGGGCGAGAGCGATTACTCGGCCGTGATCTCCGCCTACAAGTGACCCGTGGGGGGGTGGGCTCGCGCGGCGCCGACCCGAGGCGCTTGCGCCGGGCCCCCTGCCTCGCGTTATCTGTCCCCTGCGTGCGTCTCCCCGCCACCGTGTTCGCTCTCGTCCTCGCGGCCTGCTCTGCCGCGTGTGGCCCTCCCGTACTCCAGAATGGTCAGCTCACCGTCGTCGCGCAGAAGCACGACACGCTCGCGCTCTCCGACGCGCTCGAAGAGCTGATCGCGGCGGGCACGGACACCGCCTCGGATCGCGCGTTTGCGTATCAGGAAGCCTCGGCGCACGAGGAGCCCTCGTCGGCCGCGTACGCCTTCGCCCGCGCGGCGATCACCGGGCGCTACGTGCAGACGCACGGGCTCGCGGGCGTGCGGCACGTCGCCGAGGTCGAGACCTGGGCGCGACGGAGCCGCGAGCTCGATCCCGGCTTTCGCGGCGGCGCGGCGACGCGGCTGCTGGGCACGCTCTACGTGCTGGTACCCGCGACGATGCTCGCGCACGGCGACTCCGAAGAGGGGCTCTCGCTGCTCGAAGGGCTGGTGAAGCTCCACCCCGAGGTGCCGGAGAATCGCCTCCGGCTGGCCGAGGCGCTGATCGCGCTCGGCGATCCCGCGCCGGCGACGCCGCACCTCTGCTTCTGCCTCGGGGTCCGCGCCTCGCTCCGCCCGGACGATCAAAAGCTCCTCACCAAGCTGGTGAAAGACGCCGAGATGCCCGCCTGCCCGGGCGCCGCGCCGCGTTGAATCGGGGCGCCGCCTCGGCGCCTTTGCAACGCAGTTTGCACCCAACGGATCGCGCGGCGGCGGTACGCGCAGATCGCCTTGTTTTTCCGCCCCGGAGCGGGCGCGACGCTGCTATCCAAGCGCCGCCCGGCGCCTCGCCGGTGGCCATCCCGCACAGAGGAGTCGTCGATGCTGTCTGCCCGCTCGCTTCGTTTTGCGCCGCTCACCGCCGCCGCGGTCGTCCTCGGCGCGCTCGCTGGTTGTGAAGAGCCGCAGCCCGTCGTCCCGACGACGCCGCTGCCCACCGCCGCGCCGACCGCGACGACGACCGCGCCGCCGGTCGCCTCCGGCCCGGCGCTGCGGAGCGTCGACGAGGCCGCGCTCGACAAGAGCGTCGCGCCCTGCACCGATTTTTACCAGTTCGCCTGCGGATCGTGGAGCCGCGCCACGGCGATCCCCGCCGACAAAGCCTCGTGGACCCGCAGCTTCGACGTGATCCAGGAGCGCAACGAGAACGAGCTCCGCTCGATCCTCGAGCGGTACGCGGCGGGGCAGGGGAAAGACGAGCCCAACGCGCAGAAGCTCGGCGATTTCTACGCGGCGTGCGTCGACGAGGGCGCGATCGAGAAGGCGGGCCTCGGCGCGCTCAAGGCCGACTTCGACGCCATCGATCGGATCAAGACGGCGAAGGATCTGATCCCGGTGCTCGCCTCGCTCCACGGGCGCGGCGTGGCGGCCGGGTTCGACTTCTCGTCGCAGCAAGATTTCAAGGACGCGACCAAGGTCATCGCCGGCATGAGCCAGGCCGGGCTCGGCCTGCCGGATCGCGACTACTACCTGAAGAACGACGAGGCCACCGCGAAGATCCGCGCGGCCTACGTGCAGCACGTGGCCAACATGTTCGCGCTGCTCGGCGACAAGCCCGCGGTCGCGCAGGCCGGCGCGGCCACGGTGCTGCGGTTCGAGCACGCGCTCGCGCAGGCCTCGATGTCGCGCGAAGAGCGCCGCGATCCGCAGAAGATTTACCACCGCCTCGAGCGCGAGGGCCTCGCGAAGGCCGCGCCCGATTTTGCGTGGAGCGAGTACTTCGCGAAGCTCGGCGTCGCCGAGGTCTCGGCGATCAACGTGTCGCAGCCGGACTTCATCAAAGGCTTCGACGCGCTCCTCGTTGCGGGCGCGCCCTGCGTCGTCGACGCGCCGGCCGAGGGCGCTGCGAAGGTCGAGCCCACGCCCGCCGCGAAGGGCAAGCCCGCGGCCGTGAAGGGGTGCGCCGCGCCCGCGAAGAAGTTCCCCGCGGCCGAGTGGAAGACCTACCTGCGCTGGCACACGATCCGCGCGGCGGCGAGCTCGCTCTCGGCGAAGTTCGTCGACGAGCGCTTCCAGTTCGAGCACACGCTCACCGGCTCCGAGAAGCTCCCGCCGCGGTGGAAGCGCTGCGTGCGCGCCGCCGACGACGCGCTGGGCGAGGCGCTCGCGCAGCCCTTCGTCGCCAAGATGCTCGGCGCCGAGGGCAAGGCCGCGACGAAGCAGATGGTGGTGAACCTCGAGCAGGCGCTGAGCGACGACGTCGATCACCTCGCCTGGATGGACCCGGCCACCCGCGCCAAGGCCCACGAGAAGCTCACGGCCATCGCCAACAAGATCGGCTACCCCGACGCGTGGCGCAGCTACGACGCGCTGGCGATCGATCGCGGCGACTACCTCGCCAACCGCCTCCACGCCGGCGCGTTCGAGGTGAAGCGCGACCTCGCGAAGATCGGCAAGCCGCTCGATCGCAGCACCTGGGAGATGACGCCGCCGCAGGTCAACGCCTACTACGATCCGTCGCTGAACGAGATCGTCTTCCCCGCGGGGATCCTCGCGGCGCCGTTCTACTCGAACGGGGCGACGCGCGCGGCGAACTACGGCGGGATCGGCATGGTGGTCGGGCACGAGCTCACCCACGGCTTCGACGACGAAGGGCGGCAGTTCGACGCCCGCGGCAACCTCACCGACTGGTGGAGCAAGACGGTGGGCGAGGAGTTCGATCGCCGCGCGTCGTGCGTCGAGAAGCAGTTCGACGGCTACGTCGCCGTCGGCGACACGCACCTCAAGGGCAAGCTCACGCTCGGCGAGAACATCGCCGATCTCGGCGGCCTCCGCATCGCGTTCGCGGCGATGAAGAAGGACCTCGCCGCCGCGCCGGATCCGGTGGCCTCGTACTCGCCCGAGCAGCAGTTCTTCCTCGGCTTCGCGCAGGCCTGGTGCACCAACCAGCGGCCGGAGTACGCGCAGCTCATGGCCAAGAACAACTCGCACTCGCCGCCGCGCTTCCGCGTCAACGGGCCGCTCTCGAACATGGCCGAGTTCTCCGAGGCCTTCCAGTGCAAGGCCGACGCGCCGATGGTCCGCAAGGATCGCTGCGAGGTCTGGTAGCCGCTCCGCCCAGCGTCCACGCCGGCGGCGCGGGCGCGTCTGCGCGGCGAGGATTGCCTTCCCGCGCGAGGGCTCCCATGCTGGCGGCCTCTCGCGTCCCTGGTCTTCGAGGTGCTGCCCGTGAAGCTCTTTTCTCGCTCCGTTCTGGCTCCGCTCTCGAGCGTGTTCCTCCTGCTCGCGTCCGCCTGCGGGCCCGGCGCCGGCGAGCCCAGCGGCACCGCGACGAGCACCTCGTCCGCGGGCGGCGCGATGGGCACCGGCGGCGCGGACGGCACCACCAGCTCCGCGGGCGGCGCCGGCGGCGGCGTCAGCGTCGACGATCTCGACACGATCCTCGGCGAGCTCCGCGCCGACACGCCCGGCGCGCTGACCAAGCACGCGGGCACGAGCGGATGGCCCGTCCCCGTGAAGGGCGGGCACCTCTTCGTCAACACCGACCTCACGCTCGGCTTCGTCGCGGGCGATCACGACAGCTGGGCCGGCACCGCGATGAAGGCCGACACGGGCTTCGAGTGGGTGGTGCTCACGGTGCCCGTCAACGAGCACTACAAGTTCACCGACAAGACCACGTTCACCGCGGATCCGTGGGCGCGCTCGTACAACTACGACGCCAACGGGGAGATCAGCCTCGTCGGGCCGAACACCGCGCACCTCGATCGCTGGCCCGCGATCGGCGACGCCAAGCTCCAGCCGCGCACGCTCCGCGTGTGGGTCCCGAAAGAGCCGATCAAGCACGAGCTCTACGTGCACGACGGGCAGAACCTCTTCGATCCCGGAGCGTTCTTCGGCGGCTGGCACCTCCAGGACACCGTCCCCGCGGGCATGCTCCTCGTCGGCATCGACAACACCAGCGACCGCATGGACGAGTACACCCACGTCCCCGATGTGATCGGCGGCCAGACGCTCGGGGGAAAGGGCGACGCGTACGCCGATTTCCTGAAGAACACGGTGCGCCCGCTGATCAAGAAGCAGTACGGCGAGCCCGGCCCGGTCGGCGTCCTCGGCTCGTCGCTCGGCGGCCTGATCAGCCTTCACATCGCCGATCACCACCCGGGCGAGTACGCGTTCGCGGCCAGCCTCTCGGGCACGATGGGGTGGGGCAGCATCGGCGCTGGCATCCACAACGAGACGATGATCGAGCGCTACCAGAAGCACGGCCACCAGAAGACGGTGCTCTACGTCGACTCGGGCGGCGAGGGTCCGTGCAGCGACAGCGACAGCGACGGCATCCAGGACGACAGCCAGACCGCGGGCGACAACTACTGCGAGAACGCCCAGCTCCGCGACGTGCTCTACGGAGTCGGCTACACCAAAGACACGGACTTCTTCTACGGCTACACGGCGGGGGCGATGCACAACGAGGCCGCGTGGGCCGCGCGCGTCCACACGCCCTTCCAGATCTTCAACGCGCTGTAGCTCGGAGCGATCACGATCAGCGGTCCCCGCCGCGAAGCCAGGTCCACACGCGGCGTACCGCGGGCCACATCGAGGGCGCGGCGGGATCGAGGTCGTGATCGAGGTCGAGGTCGAGGTCGAGGCCGCCGTCTTCGAATGCCTGCGGGGCCGTGCTCGGGGTCGTGCGGGCCGCGCGGTCGAACTCGCTGGGCAGCTTCGGCGCCTTCGGGATCCGCGGATAGAGCGGGTTGTCCCAGGGGTAAAAGGCCTCGAGCGACGCGCCGACGCGTGGCTGCCAGGTCGGCGAGACCTTGAGATGACGCTCCCGTCGCGGGGCGAACGAGGGGGCTCGCGAGCGCTTCCTCGTGGCGTCGGCGCGCGTCGGCGTGCTCGACGACGTCATCACGATCCAGCCGGGCTCGCGCGCGGCCTTCGGCGTCGGCGCCACCGGCGCGCCCGGGCGCTTGCACGTCGTGACGTCGTGAGGGTTGACGGACGATGCGGGGCCGTGCGGTTGCGGATCGATTGCTTCCATACTCTCCAGTCATCGGAGCGCTTCACCGGACCTTGACCTCGATCGGCGAGGAAGGTGCGCGCGCGGATGGATCGCCACATCACCCGTCCGCGCTGATCTGGCCTGGAGCCTCCGTTGCTCCGACGTTGCCTCGCCGCGCGCGCGGTCGTACGTACCCGGGCGACCCCGGTCCTCGCAGAGCGCTCGGACTCGCCCGACGGCTCTGACGCCCTTCGAGAAAGCCATGTCCAGCGCGGCCATCGACAATCCTCTCCTCACGCTCGGCGACGAGATCCCCTTCGACCGCATCCGCGGCGAGCACGTCGAGCCCGCGATCGAAGCGCTGCTCGTCGAGGCCCGCGCCCGGCTCGCGGCGCTCGGCGCCGATCCCGCGCCGCGCACCTACGCCAGCACCATGGACGCGCTCGAGGCCGTCACCGAGCGCCTCGACTTCGTCATGGGCGTCGTCGGCCACCTCGAGTCGGTGGCCACCACGCCGAGCCTGCGCGCCGCCTACAACGCCGTGCAGCCCGCGGTGAGCGAGCTCTTCAGCAGCATCGCGCTCTCGGATCCGGCCTGGAAGGCGCTGAAGTCCTTCGCCGAGACGAGCGAAGCCAGGGCGCTCACCGGCGCCCGCCGCCGCTTCGTCGACAAGACCGTCGCCGACTTCCGACGGAGCGGCGCCGATCTCGATCCCGACGGGAAAAAGCGGCTCTCCGCCATCGACGTCGAGCTCGCGACGCTGACGCTGCGCTACGGCCAGAACGTCCTCGACGCGACCAACGCCTTCGAGATCGTGGTCGACGACGTCTCGCGCCTCGGCGGGCTCCCCGCCAGCGCGATCGCCGCCGCGCGGGCCGCCGCGGTGAGCAAGGGCCTCACCGGGTACCGCTTCACGCTCCAGGCGCCGAGCTACGTCCCCGCGCTGACGTACCTCGACGACGGCGCGCTCCGCGAGGCGCTCTACCGCGCCTTCAGCACCCGGGCGACGGTGGGCGACCTCGACAACCGCCCGATCGTGAAGCAAATCGTGCTGCTACGGCGGGAAAAGGCCAGGCTCCTCGGGTTCGAGAGCTTCGCCGATCTGGTCCTCGAAGACCGGATGGCGAAGTCGGGCCACGCCGCGCGCCGCTTCATCGAGACGCTGCGCGCCAAGGCCGGGCACTTCTTCCACCGCGAGATCGCGGAGCTCGAGGCCTTCCGCCGCGATCTCGAAGGCCCGACCGCGCCGGCCCTCGCGCCCTGGGACGTGGGCTATTACGCCGAGAAGCTCCGCCGCGCGCGCTTCGATTTCGACGACGAGGTCCTGCGCCCGTACTTCGCGATCGATCGCGTCCTCGAGGGCGCGTTCACCATCGCCACGCGCCTCTACGGCGTCACGGTCGAGCCCTGGGAGGGCGCGGCGGTCTGGCACCCGAGCGTGAAGGCCTACCGCATCCGCGAGGCCGACGGCGCCGTCAGCGCGGCCTTCTACGTCGACCTCGCGCCGCGCGAAGAGAAGCGCGACGGCGCCTGGATGCAGGGCCTGGTAACCCAGGTCGTCGCCGGTGATCGCCCGCCGCGACAGCTCGAGGTCCTCGCGGGCAACATGACGCTCCCGCTCGGCGATCGCCCCGCGCTGCTCAGCCACCGCGAGGTCGAGACCGTGTTCCACGAGTTCGGCCACCTGATGCACCACGCGTCGAGCAAGGTCGAGGTCCGCACCCTGGCCGGTACCAACGTCGCGTGGGACTTCGTCGAGCTCCCCTCGCAGATCATGGAAAACTGGTGCTGGGAGCGCGAGGCGCTCGATCTGTTCGCCCGCCACGTCGACACCGGCGAGACCATCCCGCCCGACGTGCTCGAGCGGATGCGCGCCGCGCGCACCTTCCGCGCCGCCACCGCGATGATGCGCCAGCTCGGCTTCGCCGAGGTCGATCTCGGCCTCCACATGGACTGGGACGAGGCCCAGGGCGACATCACCGGATGGGCGCGCACCGTGCTCAACCGCTTCTCGCCGGTCCCGGTCCCCGAGGATCACGCCATGGTCGCGGGCTTCACCCACCTGTTCTCCAGCCCGGTCGGCTACGCCGCCGGCTACTACTCGTACAAGTGGGCCGAGGTCCTCGACGCCGACGCCTTCTCGCGCTTCCGCCGCGAGGGCCTCTTCAACCGCGAGGTCGGCCAGGCCTTCCGCGCCGAGATCCTCGCGCGCGGCGACAGCGAAGATCCGATGGTGCTCTACCGCCGCTTCATGGGCCGCGAGCCCACCCTCGAGGCGCTCCTCGAGCGCGACGGCCTCGTCGCGTCCGGCACGGCCACCGTGTGAGATCGAGCTCGAGAGACATGGCAACACTCGTCACCGACCGCGTGGTCCGATCGATCACCGACGACGGCGCCTTCCGCGTCATCACCGCGATGACCACCGACACCGTGCGCGGCGCCGTCGCCTCGCAGCAAGCGCGCGGCCCGCTCGCGCAGCGCTTCGGCGAGCTGGTCGCCGGCGCCGTCCTCATCCGCGAGGCCATGGCCCCGTCGCTCCGCGTGCAGGCCATTCTCAAGGGCAAGCGCAGCAAGGGCAGCCTCGTCGCCGACTCGCACCCCGACGGCACCAGCCGCGGCCTCGTCAACTTCGGATCGAAGAACGGCGAGCTCGAGCTCCACGACGGCGTGCTCCTCCAGATGATGCGCAGCCTCCCCGGCGGCACCATCCACCAGGGCGTGATCGAGGTCCCCGGCGCCGCCACGGATCTCTCGAACGGCGGGATCATCTCCCGCGCGCTCATGGCCTACATGCAGGACTCCGAGCAGATCGTCTCCACCATCGCCGTGGCCACCGTCGTCGAGGGCGATCGGATCGTCGCCGCGGGCGGCTACATGGTGCAGCTCCTGCCCGAGATCGAGCGCGGCCCGCTGATGATCATGACCGAGCGCCTCCAGGCATTCGAAGCGCTCGAAGAGGCCCTCGCGCGCCCCGGGGCCAGCCCCGACACGCTCATGGACGAGCTGCTCTACGGCTTCCCCTTCACCCGCCTCGAGACCTCGCCGCTCTCGTTCGCCTGCCATTGCAGCCAGCAGCGCGTGGTCGAGAGCCTGGCCACGCTTCCGCGGAGCGACATCGAGGATCTGGTCAGCGGCGACGAGGTCCTCGACATCACCTGCGATTACTGCCGCAAGGAGTACCAGGTGCCGCCCGCGCAGCTCCGCCCATTGCTGACAAGTAACTGACAGCAGGCCGGGTAGTCTGCCCGGCGATTCCGGTCTATGGATCGCCGCGATGCGCACCTCGACGACGACCTCCTCCCTCGTGCTCCTCGGATCCGCGCTCGCCGCGTGCGGCCCGGCCACCGCGCCCGACGCCACCCCGCCGATCGCCTCGCCGACCACGCCCGCGACGCCGACCGCGGCCCCCACCGTCGTCGTCACGGCCGCTCCGACGGCGACCGCGGTCCCCACCGCGACGCCGACCTCCACGGCCATCCCGCGCCCGGAGATGCCGGCCACCGGCCCCGTCGTCACCACCTTCGACGCCAAGGTCGACCGCGAGCCGCTGCTCAAGCTCGGCTGCAAGGTCAACGGCGACGCGCTGGTGTGCGGCACCGCCGGCACGCCGAAGGGCGACGGCCTCACCTGCGGCGAGTACTCCCAGCCCAACGATCTCCTCGGCGCCCTCACACCGAAGGCCCCGATCACCTCGTGCGACACCCTCGGCAAGGGCCTCGAAGTGAAGGGGATTTACCGCTCGGGCTGCCGCCTCAGCACCTGGCATCGCTACGTCGTCGCCGACGGCAAGAAGCTCGTGCTCCTCGACACCAAGGACGCCTTCGTGAAGCGCTTCGCCCCGGTCGAGACCGCCGCCGAGGCCCTGGCCTTCGCCGTGGCCCTCACCGACTCCAAAGCCCTCTTCAAGATCGAGCTCCCGAAAGACGCCCAGGTCTTCCTGAAGAGCGTCGATCCCACCAGCGTCACCCCCGTGGCCGACGGCTTCAAGGTCCGCCTCTACGGCTACCAGTTCTGCGGCTGCGGCCCGCACAACCACCTGGCCGTCGACTACCTCGTCACCCGCGCCGGCGAAATCCGCGAGCTCGAGAGCGCCCCCGCCTGGAACGATCCGAAGACCGCCAAGCTCTGCGTCGACTGAGAGCGAGAGCGAGAGTGAGAGTGAGAGCGAGAGAAGAGCGAGATTTCTCGGCGCGCGCCACGGCGTAGCGCTCGCCGACTATCTCGATCTCCATCCAGCCAACCCGGACCGGAGTGCGAAAGCCTCGGAGGGTCGCGGTCCAGCTCAGCCTTCGAGCAGCACCTTGAGCACGCCGGGCTCGCCGGCGCGGCGCAGGGCCTCGGCGGCGTCGCGCAGCGGGTAGCGCGCCGAGATCAGCGACGCGACGTCGATGCTGCCAGTCTGGAGGGCGCGAATCGCTACCGCGAAGCTGCCGCAGCGCGAGCCGACGACGGTGAGCTCGTTGATCACGATCGGCGCGAGATCGAGCGGCACTCCGTCGGCGACAGTGCTCTTCAACACCAGCGTTCCGCGCGGCTTCAGCGCGGCAATCGCGGCGGCAAAGCCCTTTGCGGTTCCCGTCGCCTCGACCACGAGATCGGCGGGTGTGGGGCTCCAGGCCTGGAGCGCGACTGTCGCGATCCCGCGGCGCGCGAGGATCGAAAGCTTGTCCGCGTGCTTGCCCACCGCGAGGACGCGCGCGCCGGCCTGATGGAGCACCTGGGCGGCGAGGAGGCCGAGCTTGCCGTCACCGAGCACCGTGCACGCGAGGCCGGGGCGGACGTGGACTTGCTCCAGGATCTCGAAGGCCGCGGCGAGCGGCTCGAGGAAGGCCGCCGCGTCGTCGCTCACGCCCGTGGGGACCTCGTGGAGGTTCGCGACCGGCACGGCCACGAGCTCGGCGAAGGCCCCGTCGGCGCCGAGGATCCCCATCACCGTGCGCGTGGGGCAGTGACGTCCCAGGCCGCTTTTACAAGCCTCGCAGGCCCCGCAGGCGAAGTTGATCTCCGCGGCGACGCGCAGGCCCTTCCAGGCGTCGGGGCCCTCCACCACCTCGCCGAAGAGCTCGTGGCCGAGCACGCCGCGGAAGCCCATGTAGCCGCGGACGATCTCCAGATCGGTGTTGCAGACGCCGGCGCGGATCATCCGGACCAGGGCCATCGCGGGGGCGACGGGAGGGGAGGGCCGATCGAGGACCCGGGCGATCGTTCCGTCGTAGACCAGGGCGCGCATCGAGACCGTCTGGTCGCGCGGCGCGGCGGCGGCAATCGTCATCGCTGTCCGGTGATCAGATGGTGACGCCGCGG
>JBDTXR010000337.1:0-10288 GCA_040006075.1 Byssovorax sp.
CGTCCGCGGTTTTTGTTTTTTTGGAGCCGGTCGCTTTTTGCCCGACAGGCTCCTATGCGGCACACCCGGCTCGACGAAAATCACCGACGGCTCCGGTGGCGGTGTCGTTCGACGCCAGCCAACCATCGTGAGCGAAGGCGCGCCGCGGGCGGGATCAGCTCCCGTTGACGATGGGCAACGGTGTGGTCGCCACCGGCGGAGGTGTCGGCGTGACCTGCGCTGCGCTCGCCGCTACGGAGGGCGACGGCGTCTTCACCGCGATCGCCGCCGCGTTGGCGATCGCCGTGCTCGGCTTTTTCTCGCGGTAGCGCTTGATCGAGCCCGCCATGATCTCCCCGATCAGCGTGCGGTAGTCCATCCCGGCGACCTTGCCGATGGTGCTCAGATCGCTGAAATCCGGCGTCAATCCGGGCAAGGGGTTGACCTCGATCACCACCACGCGTCCATCGGCCGTCAGCCGCAGATCGATGCGGGCGACGTCGCGGCAGCCGAGCGCGGTGAAGGTGTCGCGCACCGTTTTTTCCACCTTCTTCAGCTCGATCGGCGTCAGGTTCGAGGGGCACTCGAAGCGCACGCGCGGCGTGTCGGACTGCTTCTCTTCGAAGCCATAGACCGGGTGCTCCGGCGGATCGACGAACACCACCTCCATCGGCGGGAGCATCTTTGGCCGCTTTTCGCCGAGCAGACCGACGGTGAGCTCGCGGCCGATGATGTACTCCTCGACCAGCGCCGGCTGGCCGTACTTGTCGACGAGCGTGCGCGCGGCCGCGCGCGCTGCGGCCTCGTCGGTCACCACCGATCGCGAGGTGATCCCCTTCGACGTCCCCTCGGCGTTGGGCTTGACGATCACCGGGTAACGCAGGGGTTTCAGCTTCTCTCGGCCGGTCGTGAGCACCTGCCAGTCGGCGGTGTCGATGCCGGCGGAGCGGAGGATTTGCTTGGTGAGGCCCTTGTCGAGGCAGAGCGAGAGCGTGGTTGGATCCGAGCCGGAGTAAGGGATCCCGAGCAGCTCGCAGAGCGCCGGCACCTGGGCCTCGCGGCCGCGGCCGCGCAGGCCCTCGGCGATGTTGAAGACCACGTCGGGCGCCGTCGCGGTGAGCACGTGCGGCAGATCGGCGTTGGCCTCGAGCGGGACGACGGTGTGGCCGTAGCTCTCGATCGCCGCGGTCAGCGCCTTGATCGTCTTGGGCGAGTCGAACTCGGCCTCGGCGTCGTTCTCGGTCGGATCGATGCGCTTCATGTTGAAGGTGAGCCCGACGCGGAGCGAGCTGCGGCGGGCCTTCTTCGGCGTCGAGTCGACCAGCGCGCCGAGGCCGCGACGACGGCAGGCGCTCTTGACGATCGCCCGGACCACGCCGTCGAAATCGACGCCGCTGGCGCGCGCGGCGAGGAACATCCCCGCGCTCGGCTCCAGCGTCGGGAGCGCGTCGACCTCCAGGAACAGCACCTCGTAGCCGCGCTGGCCCGCGGCCGGCGTGACCCGGAACTCGCACCGGCCGAGATCCTTGATGTCGAGCGCGCGCACGATCCGCCGCGTCATCGACTGGATCCGCTCCAGCACCGGCGCGGGCAGCTCCGGCGCGCGCAGCGACACGTGGTCGGGCTTCACGTTCTTGAGGTGGTAGTCGTAGACGTTGTAGAGGCCCGCGTGCTGCGGCTCGATCACGTACTCGATCGGGTGGAGCACCCCGTCGGGGCCGACGCCGTCGACGAAGGCGCAGGCCACGTCGATGCCGCGGACGTAGCGCTCGACGATCAGCCCGGCCTCGAAGCGGACGAGCTGGCGATCGACGACCTCGGCCAGCTCGTAGGCGTCTTCGCAGACGCTGAAGGCCCCGGAGATCCCCTTGGAAGAGCCCTCGAAGTTGGGCTTCACGATCACCGGGAAGGTCATGTCGTCGAGCGCGCCGGCCTCGAGCGTGGAGCGCGTGACCAGGCGCGCGCGGGGCGTGGGGACGCCGTACGACGAGAGGATCCGCTTGGTCAGCACCTTGTCGAGCGTGATCCCGAGGGTGTAGGCGTCGGAGCCGGTGAAGGGCACGCCGAGCTCGTCGAAGAGGGCCGGGTAGAAGGCCTCGCGCGTCTTGCCTTTGTGGCCCTCGGCGGTGTTGAAGATCAGGTCGGGGCCCAGGGCCTCGATCCGCGCGATCACCCGGGAAGCGGGCCCGCTGACCTCGATCCGCTCGACCTCGTGCCCGGCCCGCTCCAGCGAGCCGGCGACGGCGTCAATCGTCTCGGGGCTGTCGAACTCGGCCTCGTCGGGCGAGCCCATGATCTTGAGGTTGTGCGTGAGCGCGATGCGCATGCGGCGCATGGTCCGGGCCGGCAGCCCTCGTCGTCAAGGTCGAACCCCGTGCGCGAGGTCGACGTTGCTCGGCGCCGGAATGCGGGCGCGCTCTTGCAGCCCCAGCACAAAAAGGCGAACCTTCGAGGATTGCGCGCCCGTGGCGCCGAGCGCCGGTCGTGGCAGGCCGATCCGCTCCGCGCGCCGCACTCCATCCCTAGCTTGAGGCGCGCGGTCTTTTCCGGAGGATTCATGTCGAAGCTGAAGCACTTTCTCGCCGTCCTGTTCGCGCTGAGCACGGTGCTCCTGGCCTCTCAACGCGCGGAGGCCTCGCACTTTCGCTACGGCAACATCACCTACACGATCCCCGATCCCTCGGCCCCGAGGACGGTGCGGTTCCAGGTGACGACGGCGTGGCGCTCGGACTTCATCGGCACCACCACGCTCGACTTCGGCGACGGCGTCTTCAACCCCGACACCCTCGGCCAGACCTTCGCGACCGGCGTCGACGCGACCGGCCTGCAGTACGCGTTCACGCAGTACTTCGTGACCCACACCTACGCGTCGCTGGGCCAGTACACCGCGGAGTTCAACAGCTGCTGCCGCCTGAGCACGCTGGTCAACGCCGCCGACGACAGCTTCCGCGTCCAGGCCAAGGTCGACGTTAGCCCTGGAAACACGGGCAACCCGATCTCGCTCATCCCCGCGATCATCCAGCTCCAGGTCGGCGGGACGCGCAGCCACTTCATCCCTGCGGCCGATCCCGACGGCACCCCGGTGACGTGCCGCTTCAGCACCGCGGCCGAGAGCTTCATCGGTCAGGGCAACGCCGCCCACACCAACCCCGGCGTCGCCAACGGTCACATCCCCACGCTCACCCCGAGCGCGAACCCGCCGGGCTGCCTGCTCACGTGGAACCTCCTCGGCGTCGTTCCCGGCGGGCAGTACGCGACCAGCGTGGCGATCGAGACCGTCAATCCCGTGAACGGCCTCATCAACTCGGCGACCATCGACTACCTGGTCGAGATGGTGTCGACGCCGATCCCCACCTGCTCGGGCAGCGGGATCTTCACCATCCCGATGGGCACCACGTTCAACCACGACCTCGTCGGCACGGCCAACGTCGTCCCCAACATCACCCTGACGCTGACGTCGATCTTCTCGAACGGCGTGCTCAGCCCCGTCAGCGGGACCACGCAGGCCAGCCCCTTCACCGCGCACATGAACTGGAGCCCGGGCCTGGGCGAGGCCGGCACTTACCTGGCGACGGCGATCTTCACCGACTCGAAGAACGTGAGCGGGTTCTGCTCGCTCACCATGGTGGTTCCACCGTGCGCCTCGTTCGGACAGGCCTGCTCCGCGGGCGTGGGCGGGTGCAAGAAGAACGGGATCATCACCTGCGCGGGCGGCCCACCGGCGTGCTCGGCGGTGGCCGGATCGCCGCAGCCCGAGGTCTGCGACGGCGTCGACAACAACTGCGACGGGACCATCGACGAGAACAACCCCGGGGCCGGCGCCAGCTGCATGACGATGCTCCCCGGCGTCTGCGCGACCGGCCTCACCACCTGCGCCCCCGGCGGCGTCCCGCAGTGCATCCCCGACGTCACCCCGGGCACGATCGCCGAGGTCTGCAACGGCATGGACGACAACTGCGACGGCGTCGTGGATGAAGGCTTCAACGTCGACGGCGTCTGCTCGGTCGGCGTCGGCGGCTGCGCGACCAAGGCCCAGATCGTGTGCGACGGCATGGGCGGCGCCACCTGCCCGGCGATCGCGAGCCAGCCGAAGGTCGAGATCTGCAACGGCATCGACGACAACTGCGACGGCACCACCGACGAGGGCTTCAGCGTCGGCGGCGCCTGCACGAACGGCCTCGGCGCCTGCCAGGCCACGGGCAACTTCACCTGCACCCTGATGGGCGCGGTGGTCTGCAACGCGCCGATCGGCGCGCAAACGCCGGAGATCTGCGGCAACAAGATCGACGAGGACTGCGACGGCAAGCTCGACAACGGCTGCGTCGACAGCGACGGCGACGGGATCTTCGACTCGGTCGAGATCGCGATGGGCACCAACCCCAACGACGCCGACAGCGACGACGACGGCGTGCCCGACGGCCAGGAGGTCGATCCGCAGGCCGACACCGACGGCGACGGGCTGATCAACATCCTCGATCCCGACAGCGACAACGACGGCCTCTACGACGGCACCGAGCTCGGTCTCGGCTGCGACGGGCCCGGCACCGACAAGACGAAGCACCACTGCATCGCCGACGCCGACAACGGCGCGACGAAGACCGATCCGCTGCTCGCCGACACCGACGGCGGCGGGACGCGCGACGGCTCCGAGGACTGGAACCTCAACGGCAAGGTCGACGCGGACGAGACCGATCCCAGCTCCAAGGGCGACGACGCGAGCGTGGTCGACACCGACGGCGACAAGCTCGGCGACAAGCTCGAGACGTTCCTGCATTCGAATCCGATGGACGCCGACAGCGACGACGACGGCGTGCTCGACGGCGACGAGGCCAACCCGGCTGACGACACCGACGGCGACGGCCTGGTGTGCCTGCTCGACGCCGACAGCGACAACGACGGCCTCTTCGACGGGACCGAGGTCGGCAACAACTGCCTGAACCCCGGGACCAACAAGGCCGCGGGCCATTGCGTTACCGACGCCAACCACGGCGTGACCAAGACCTCGCCGGTCAAGCGCGACACCGACGGTGGCGGCGCGAGCGACGGGTCGGAAGACGCGAACCTCAACGGCCTCGTCGATCCGGGCGAGAGCGATCCGAACAAGAAGGACGACGACATCAAGGTCACCGACAGCGACGGCGACGGCCTCGGCGACAAGCTCGAGCTCACGCTCGGCAGCGATCCGCACGACGGCGACACCGACGATGACGGTCTCCTCGACGGCGACGAGGCCAACCCGAGCGAGGACACCGATCTCGACGGCAAGAAGAACGTGTCGGATCCCGACAGCGACGGCGACGGCCTCTTCGACGGGACCGAGCTCGGCAAGGACTGCGCAGATCCCGACACCGACGTTTCGAAGAGCGTCTGTGTCTCCGACGCGGATCCGCTCACGGTGACCTGCCCGATCAACAAGGACACCGACTACGGCGGCGCGCTCGACGGCGCCGAGGACTTCAACCACGACGGGAAGAAGGCGCCGAACGAGCGCGATCCACTCGACGCGTCCGACGACAAGAACGCGCCCGAGTGCACGAAGGACGCGGACTGCGGCAAGACGACGAGCGGCAAGATCTGCGACGCGACGGCGCTCACCTGCGGTGACGGCTGCCGCGGCAAGGACGGCAACGGCTGCCCGTCCGGCAAGACGTGCTCCTCGACCGACGCGACGGCCGGTATCTGCCAGACCCCGAGCACCAGCGGCGGCGGCGGCGCGGGCGGCGGCGGTGGCGCCGATCCCGGCGGCAGCACCAGCGGTTGCTCCTGCTCGGTCGTCGAGTCGCACGACACCGCAACGGGCCTCTGGCTCCTCGCCGCGGCCGGCACCCTCGCCGGGATGCGGCGCAAGAAGCGCGCTCGCCCGAGCTGAGGCGATCGCCCTGAAATGAAGGCGGCCGGGAGCTCCTCCCGGCCGTCTTCGTTTTGTGGACTGTCAGTCGGCCCAGGCCTGCTCCATCGCCGCCACATAGGCGTCGAGCGACGTGGTCTGCTCGGCCCTCGCGTCGACGATGGCCCCGCTCGCGTCGCGGATCGGGGTGAGCATCGGCGGGATGGTGGCGATGTTGGCCGGCAAATTCAGCGATTTGCGCCGCGCCAGCACCTCGTCGCGCAGCTTGGTGTCGAGCTTGCTCCCGAACTTGTCGACCAGGGCCTTGATCGCGGCGCGGTCGCCGGTGGCCTTGATCCGCTGCAATTCGGCCAGCAAATCGCCCTCGGCCTTGCGCCAGGCCGCCTGGTCCTTGACGACGAAGAACGTCTTGCCAGAGCGCTGCTCGACCACGATGGCGCCCTTCTCGCGCGCGTTGCCCGCGGAGATCAGCTCGGCGCGGAGGTGGTCTTCCTCGACGACGTCGCCCTCGGGGACGTTCTTGACCATCACCATCTGGATCATCGCGGTGTAGGCGGCGTAGACCTTCACGCACCCCGCGTCGGGGAGGAGGCCAATCTCCAGCGTCCTCGGATCGCCGGTGAGAAAGTCGGCGACGCGCTCGGCGCGGCCCTCTTCCATGGCAGAGTAGTAGGGCGCCAGAAGGTGCGCCGGATCCCCCTTCAGGCCCGGGTTGACCTTGCCCGATCCGTGCCCGGTGACCTCGTGGAAGCTCGTCGCCGCGTACTCCAGGTACTTCGCGCAGCGGTGCATCTCGGCGCGCGACTCCTCCGGGGCGAACTCGTCAATGGTCTTGCCGAGGATCAGGCCATCACGCGTATCCATCGTGGTCAGGACCACGAAGTTCTTCGAGCCGTATTTCTCGCGGAGATCCTCGGCGTTGGGGAGGTTCACGCCCGAGAAGGTGAAGGGCCCGGCGTCGCCCGCGGCGGCCAGCACGGTGACCGCGGCCGAGGCCGGCGTCTGGAACGAGTCGCGCTTCCACTTTGCCTCCCAGGGCATCTTCTGCTCGAAGTACTGCGCGCTCTTCGCCAGCGCCTGGAGCGGCGGATCGCGCTCCGGATCCGGGATGGCGACGAAGCCCTCGAACCCGCCCTTGCGCCCGCGAACGTCGGTGTATGTTTCGACGAAGCCGAGGATGTAATCCACCGTCGAGACCTGCTTGAGCCAGGCGATGTCCTGCTGGCGATACTCGTCGTTGTCGCCCGTGCGCAGGTACCTCACCAGGTGAGTGAGCGACGCTTGCTCGGCCGGAGGCGCGAGCGCGATCGCCGCCTCCAGGTGCTTGACCACGCGCCCCAGCTCTCTTGCTCCGAGGCCCGGCGCGGCCCCGTCGCCGCCGGCGCGATAGACCTGCTCGACCAGCTTGCCCTTCTCCTTCACCACGCGCCCGTTGAGCTCGTAATGGTCCTTGAATTTCTCCAGATCCCGGCTGGTCACTCCCTCGTAATGGTTGGCCGCCGACTCCACCAGCGGATCTCTCCCCTTTCCAGGGGTCTTGTTGGTGACGTTGGGCGCCATCGTGGGATCGAAGATCCCCCGCAGCAAACCGGGCTGGATCGGCACGGAGGCCGCGATGGCGGCGGCCTCGAGCTCCCGTTGATCGAGCGGCGGAGTCAGCTTCTGGCCGGTCTTCGAGTCGTGGATCCCGTGGTGGAGAAAGAGCATCTTCCGGAAGGTCACGAGCCTGGCGCGCACCGCCGGATCGATCTTGTCCTTCTGCGCGAGGATCTTCATGACCAGCTCGGTCGTCGGCCAGCCGTAGCGCGAGGTCTGCATCGTGAAGAGCGGATCGCCCGCGAGCACGGCCTGCGCGAGGTGATAGGCCAGCACCCGCTGCGGCGCGGTGAGCTTGTCGAAGCCGGCCGGCGCGAACGAGGCGGTGGTCACGCCGCCCACCACCTCGAGCACCTTGCCGCTCGATCCCGGAGCAACGGGCGGCGGTGGTGTCGTCGCGGCCACGCTCGCCGTGGGCGCGAGCGTCGCCGTGGCGGGAGGTGTCGGGATCGCCTTCGGTTCAGGGAGCGGATCGCTCCCGCAGGCGGCGGCGAGCGTGGCGAGGACGGCAAACGACGAAGCAGCGGCGAGGCGCATGGCGATCTCCTGAGGGGCGAAGTCGGCGTCTTACTTGAGGACCGGCGCGGCGCGAAGGGGGCGCGGCGATCGGAATCGATCGCCGAGCTTCAGGAACGGCCGTTCGAACCAGCGATACGACGCCCCCGCGAGCGCGAGGCTCGCCGCGAGCGAGAGGGTGAAGACCAGCGGCGCCGCTACCCACGCAGCGGGCAAGAGCCACTTCCAGGCGGTGATCGTCGAGACGTGGAGCAGGTAGACTCCATAGCTGACCGTGCCAATCCACCGCAGCGGCGCGGCGTCGGTCAGCCGGGTGAGGCCGTGGTCGGGGCGCGCGCAACAGGCACCCACCAGCAGCACCAGCGCGACGTGGACCACGACGAGCGGAGGCCCGTCGGCGACCAGGAGCGCCACGACGGCCAGGAAGGCGAGGGGAGCGCTGGCCCGATGCCCGAGCAGCCGGGTCGCCACCGCGAACGATCGCGGCCGATCGAGCGCGTAGGCCAGCACCGCCCCGAGGAGAATTGGAGTCGCGAGGCTGGCAATCATCCGGTGGGCGAGCCCCGACGCCGGCGCGATCCCGCTCAAATACCCTTGCTCCGCCGCCTGATCCGCGGCGAACAGCAGCAAAGCGGCGCTCACCGGGAACAGCCACCCTCGCGTGGCGCGCACGATCCAGGGCCAGAACAGATAGAACTGCTCTTCCACCGCCAGCGACCAGCCAAACGAGAAGATGATCGGGTGGCTGACGGCGGTGTCGACGAGCCAGTCCGCGGTGTACGTCGCCCAGAACGGGAGGCTGTGGAGGAAGTGCGCGCGCGTCGGGCTCGGGGGGAGGAACAGCCACGCTCGCAGCGCGTAGAGCCCGAGCACCGCGTAGTAGAGCGGGAAGATCCGCAGCGCGCGCCGCGCGTAGAACTGCCCCACCGCGACCTGCCCGTGCGCGCGCTGCTCCCGCACGAGGCGGGTGGTGATCAGGAACCCGCTGATCGCGAAGAACAGATCGACGCCAATCGGCCCCTTGCCGAGCACGCCGGGCAGCGGGCCCGAGGTGCTGTGATGCCAGACCACCGGCGCGATGCTGAGGAAGCGCAGGCCGTCGAGCGACGCAAAATGCGACGTGCGCAGGTAGCGGGCGTGCCTTTCGGCGGAGGTCTCGTCGAGCGGGCTCACGACGCCGCGCAGACTACACGCCCGCGTCGCGACGACGCGCGCGCCCCGCTCCATGCCATCTCTTGATAGGCTCCGGGAACCAATCCCGCCGCGCTCGGTCGAACCCCGGCCACCCTGGTCACCTCGGAGCCTGCATGCCCATTCCCCGAGCAGCCCTCGCCGTTTTGCCCCTCGCGCTCCTCGCGGCGCTCTGCCCCTCGTGCTCGCCGGCCGCGCCGATCCCGCTGAAATCGCGGTCGCAAACCTGGGCGGAGCTCCGCGTCGTGCGCCGGGCGATCACCGTGACGCCGCCCGGCGACGCCGAGCGCGCGCCGGACCTGCGCGAGCGGCTGGTCGACGGCGAGGCGATCACCGTCGCCGCCGGCGGGCTCGGGTGGCTCCGGCGCGACGGCGGCGCGACGCTGCTGGTGCGCGGTCCCGCGAAGCTCGTGCTCCGCGCCGAGACCATCGAGCTGACGCAGGGGCGGGTCTTCGTCGACACGCCCGAGGGCGGCACCACGTCGCTCGAAACGCCGGGCGGATCGCTCCACCTGGCGCACGTGCGCGCCAGCATCGACGCCGGCGGCGACGGCGCCACCGAGGCGTATGTGCTGGCCGGCGAGGTCCGCGCCGACGGCAGCTCCGAGCGTGCCGTGGCCGGCGAGAAGCTCCACCTCGCGCCGCGCGCAGCCGGGTCGTCAACAGCGGCGCCCGTCGTCACCACGTCGCCTGCGTTGGCCTGGGAAGACTGGACCGGCGGGCTCGCCACCACCGATCGCAGCGCCGAGCCGGCGCCCTACGGCGTGGGTACCGTCGGCGCGCGCAGCCCCGGCGAGCAGGGCGTCCCGCGCTTCCCGCTGGCGATCCAGAAGCTCGACGTCAACGTCACCGTCGATCACGATTTCGCGGTCACCGAGGTCGACGAGGTCTTCTTCAACCCCAGCTCCGAGACGGTCGAGGGCACGTACCGCTTTCGAACCCCCGACGGCGCCACGCTCCATCGCTTTGGGGTCGATCGCGAGGGCGTGATCGTCTGGGGCCACGCCAAGGAGAAGGCCGCGGCGGCCGCGCAGTACCAGGCCAACGTCTACGCGGGATCGAAGGAAGATCCGGCGCTGCTCGAGTGGGACGCGCCCGGCGTGTACCGCGCGCGCCTCTATCCGATCGGCCCGGGCGAGTCGCGCCGGGTCGTCGTGC
>JBDTXR010000338.1:0-10283 GCA_040006075.1 Byssovorax sp.
GCGCCGAGGCCGCGTTGCCGGCGAGGGCGTTGCAGCACTTGGAGATCGTCGCGAAGGATCCGCCGCCGGTGCCGACCGGCTTGGCCGCGTCCGCGTCGGCGGCCGCGTCGGAGCCCGCGTCAGGTTCTTCCGGAACGATCGCCGCCACGGTGGGGGGCGGCGGCGGGGGCGGGGCCACGGTGACCGGCGGGGGCGGTGCGTCCGTTTCGGGCTTCTTTCCACAACCGACCTGCGAGGCGGCGAGGACCAGCGTCGGAAGCAGGGCGGCAAGGACGATCGTGGCGTGGCGAGTTCGGAAGATCATGGCGCTCAGTTTCCCGGTTCGTTGCGGAGTTGGGTGACAGTAGTCTTCGACGGGGCCTGCCGTCGAAGGATTCTAGGAGAGGGGGGCCGCTCAGCCCTTCGGCGCGGCCTTCTTCCCCGACTTCGACTTCGGCGTCTTGCTCGGCGTCTTGGCGCGCTTGGCCTTGGACTTCGGCTTCGACTTCTTCGCGGGCTTGGCGTGGCCCTTCGCGCCGCTCTTCGCGCCGGTGTGCGCCGCCGCCGTCGATCCCATCGGCGCCGAGTCCGCGGGGGTCTCGGCGAGCGCGACGGTGGGCACCAAGAGCGCGAAGACGACGGGCAACAGACGAACGAAGGGGAGCTTCATGACGGTCCTTTTTGGCGGCGCGCCCGCTTACCTAGTCCAACGCCGCGCGGGGCGGAAGAGCAGAGGTGGTCGGTCCGGCTCGCGGTCGCGCCGCAACGCTCGTACGCGGTCTTCGCTTCCCGGGCCAAGCGTCCGGTCTCCGGGTCGCCGTCGCGATCGCCCGTACGGGGGAGCGAGCGGGGCGCCACCTCACCTGCCGAGCACGAAAAGCACGGGCTTGACAGGCTCGCGTGATCGCGCCCCAATCCCGCAGTGCTCATCGCCCGCGCCTCGCAGATCGTCGTTGCCACTCTCGCCGCGCTCGCGATCGGAGGCTGCTCGGGCGAGGGCGCGGGCACGGCGCAGATCTTCGTCGAGCCCGAGGACACGATCACCCACGGGCTCCAGGCCGGCGCCGAGAACGAGAACATCCACGACGGCTGGAGCGTGAGCTACTCGCGCTTCGTCGTCGTCGTCGGCGCGGTCCGCGCGGCGCGATCCGACACCCTCGAGCGCGTCAGCTCACCCGGCGTGCACGTGCTCGATCTGCTGCGCGCGCCGGCCTCGGGCTACGTCGTCGCCGACCTCCCGGCCCTCGGCGCGGCGCGGTGGGATCGCTTCGGCTTCGATCTGTCGAACGCCTCCACGGGCGCGGTCCCGCTCGCGCCCACCACGGCCGACGACGCGGCCTTCATGATCGAGCACGGCTACTCCATTTACTTCGAGGGCAAAATGGAGAACCCCAACGGGATGTCGCATCCGCCGGGCGGGAAGCCCCGCGAAGCGAAGGCGATCTCGTTCCGCTGGGGGTTCCGCGCGGGCACCTCGTTCGACGATTGCAGCAGCTCCGACGGCATCGCCGGGTTCGCCGTCCCCTCGGGCGGGACGATCCCGGTCAAGCCCACGATCCACGGCGATCACTGGTTCTTCAGCAACTTCACCTCGGGCGTCGAGCTCACCGAGCGACGCGCGCAGTACCTGGCCGACGCCGACGCAAACGGTGACGGCGAGACGACGATCGACGAGCTCAAGTCCTACGAGGCGGCCGACGCGTTCCCGATCCCGGCGTACAACCTGTCGGGCGCGCTGGGCGGGCCGATCCACTCCGCCTACGACTACGTCCTCGCCGAGATGCGGACCATTGGCCATTTCCAGGGCGACGGCGAGTGTCCGACGCGGTCTGTCCTGCCCTGATAGCCAGTCTGCGGCCTCCATCGGTTTCCTGGCTTCCTCGCCTGGTCTTCTTCAAGTCGATCACCGAGCCCAGGGCGTCGAGCCAGACAGCAGGGCTACGGCGATGGCGGACACGCCGATTCGTCGCGCGGCGGCGGGGAGGGAGGGTTGAGTCATGACGTGTCCACAGCGACGAGGCGACGGAGAGCGTCCGAGCGAAGTCAGGTCGGTCCAGGCTCGCTCGCCAGAGCGAACTCCCGGATGCTCGTCCACACCATCTGGAACCGCGGCGCATCGAAGCCCTCGGCGCAGCGCAGGAGATCGTACCGGCAGTGCTCGTCGATGTCGGTGGGATCGCGATAGGCGTAGTGGCCGATGATGTCCCCGTGGTCGCCTCGCACGAGGAGGCTGCGCTGCGCGTCGGGCCAGACCATGGACACGCTGTTGACGATACCGTCGTTGTCCGAAGGTCCGATCTCGACCCGCTGCGGGGGACCCCCATCCACCCACGACTGGAGCGTCTGGAGCGAGTAGCTCTTTGCGAGCTGTTCCTGGCTCGATCTCTCCCGCTCGGTCTTCGGAGCGGGCAGCTTCCGCGCCGTGATCCCGTGGACGAGCTTGAATGGGTCGAGCGCCGGTGCGCCGGCCTCCGGCGTGGCGACGGTGACGATCGACCGCAGCGCGACGTCCTCCTGATAGTAGTCTTTCACCACACTCTGGATCTCCGGCTGGGAGACGAGGCTGAGGTCGGCAGGAACTTGCTGCGAAAAGAGCTCAACGCGGTCTTCGGGTAGCCGCGCAGATCGAGTTTTCGCTCGAAACGCCGTGGCCTCTTGCTCGCGCCGCCTCCACGCGCCGGCCGACATCCTCGGCGCCGTGGTGCCATAGGGATCGAGGTCGCTTATCGCCTTGAAGTCATTCGAGATATGGAGGAGCCACCGGAGCGTGTCGAAGTAGACGCCGCGCGCGTCGGCTTGCGCGAGGCCGTCGCCCTTCGGCGCGTCGCATCTCTTGGCCGAGTCGAGGATGGCGCGAAAAACGCCTTCCGGCCGCCCCAGCCGGGCGACACCGCGAGCCGCATTGCTCACGGCTTTTCCGCGCAACGCTCGGTCGGTCTCGTACACGGCGCCGAACATCCGGCGGATCCACATCTCGTTTCGGCCGACGTAGTGAGCGAGCGTCGTACCGTGATGAGGCGTCGACAGGAACTGGATCGAGCGCAGGCTCTGGCGAATGCTCCGGGCGGGAATGCCAAGGATCGAGGTGTCTTTCTCGGTAGGTGCCATCAGATCCAGCATCAGATGCTGGATGTCCATCCCGCCCGTCGAGTGGCCGACGAGGTGAACATTGTCGCCCGGAAAGCCTCCGGCGAGCGGCTGGAGGATGCCGCGCCGGAACAGCTTCGCGAGCCATTCGAGGAGAGCTTTGGCCCGCGTCGCGACGCTCGCCGTGGGGAAATTCGGAAAGTAATGGACGGAGATAAACGCTTGGCGGTCGCCGCCGCGCAGCAGCTCCGTCACCCCCGTGTAGTACTCCAGCGATCCCAGCGCGTCGAAGCCGCCAAACCCGGGCACGAGCACGATGTGTGTTCTCGGTATCACGGATCCCCCTCCTGTTGAAGGGGGCATCTGAGCATCACCGTGGCTCGGCTGTCAACCGCGCCGTCCCTCGTGCGAAGCTCACACGGTGCGCAGGATCTGCCTTCGGTGGAGGTCGACCAGCGTATCGCTAACCTGGCTCAGAACGAGAGCTTCCGCGCCATCCGAAGCTCGTGCAGGAGCTTGCGGACAAAGGTCGTCTTGCCGCACCCGTACCCGCCCCAGACAAGGAGGTTCCTGGGGTGGTCGACCACGCTCATGGCGGCGGCGCGCATCTCGGCGACCCGGCCCACGAAGATGCGGTCGATGGCGGTGTCGGCAGGCTGGGTCTTGACGAAGGGATTCTCGGTCAGGTTGAGGGTATCGAGGAGCTCTTGCCGGCGGTCGAGGGTCCCGTTCACGATGCTCACGTCGCGCTCTCCTGAGCGGCATCCGCGAGCCGCAGCACGTCTTCTATGTCGGAGCGATCTTCCGTGCCGGGCTCCGCGCGCCCGAGGTAGGTACGCAGCCAGGCGACGTGCCGAGCGCTCCGCTCGACGTGCCCGAACTGGAGCAGCAGAGGCACGAGGAGCAGGCGGGCAGTGGAGGCGTCCTTGGGCAGGTCGAGAGCGTCGAATCGGCGGGCGGCCTCTTCGTAGAAGAGCTTCGCGTTTTCGTAGTCCAGGCCATGAAGCGCAGTGTCGGCGAGGAGGCGATAGGTTTCGGCGAGGAGCAGCGGTTGGTCGGAGCGTTTGGCGAGCGCCAAGCTTTGCTCGGCGAGCTGACGGGCGGTCTCCCAGGCGCCGTTGCGGCCGCGCTGCCGCGCGTGGGCGTGGAGCCTGGTGATCGCGAGCTGATCCACGATGTGATCTGCCGCGGTCAGCATCGAGAGGCTCGTGCCGACGCCGCGATAGGGCATGGGCGGCGTCATCGCGAGCGGCTCAGCGCTGGGATCCTCGGGCCTCGCGCTCGGTCGATCACTCGCCATCCGCTCGATCACGGACCGCGCATACGCCGCTGCGACAAGCGCGGCGTACCTATGCCAATCGTCGTTCTGGTACTTGTCGCAGTAATCGCAGATGCCCCGCACCGCCAGATAGCCTGCCCGCTGCATCCACGTCGCATCGGCGATCCCGGATGCTTCCATCTCCACGGCCTTCACCCCGTGCTGCTCTCTCAGTCGATCTCGATCTACAGGATCCTTCAACAAGGCATTCGTCGAAGCGATGGGGCCGAAGAAGATGCGTGGCTGTCCCTCGATCCGCTTGCGGTCCAGCGGATGCTTCAGCGCCTGAAACGGCGGGCGCGACGCGTGCAACACGTCTGTGGACGGCTCCGGCCGCGTCGCCCCCACCAGGTTCGCTGCCCGCTGCACGAGCGCTTCCCACGGCCTCGCTCCGGCGACTGCATCCGACTCGAGGCTCCGCGCCGCTTCAAGGAGCTGTGCGTCCGGCGGTCGAGGCGGGCTGCGCACTTGCTCGAACTTCGCAGTCTTCTAGATGAAGTCGTACTGGATCACCCCATATCGATCCGAGACCACCACGTCACCGCGCCGCACATGATCGCTCGCCCTGTCGGGATTCGGCACGCCTCCGGCGATACCCACCATCAAGATTGCTTCGATCGCGGGAAAGTGCGAGAGGAGCAGCGCGCCACGAGCCGCGGCGATGTTGTTGCCCCTATCCGCGAGCGCGAGCGCGACCACGTGCTTCCCGCCGTCCCGCGCCGCGATCTCGCCGAGGTCAACCATCCGGCCTGCGCCGCGGCTGGCGATCGACCACGAAACAGGCTGATCGAGCATCTCCCGCATGGCGGCGCGCTCCTCGGGCAGCGCGGTGACGATCCCGACCGTCACCCGCCTCGCCAGCGCCTCCGCCCGTTCTCGATTCTCGTGCGGTTCTGCCACGGTGGAGAGAGTAGTCGGCTCCTAATTCCGTCGTCCTGCGGAATGCGCGTCGCGGAGGCGGCCCGCTCCCAGGACCGGAAGACCGCCAGGGCGCAACGGACGCAAGGGCGAGAAAAGAACAAAATCTCCTCTTCGTCCTTGCGACCCTCGCGCCCTGGCGGTTTCTCGTCTCGATCCGGGCTTCGAGCCTGGTCGACCGAGCTTCCAGGCTGCTTGGGGCAGCCTCGAGGTACGGTCGACCGAGCCTCCGGGCTGCTTGGGGCAGCCTCGGGGTAGGGTCGATCGAGCCCCGGGGTCGCTTCAGGTCGCTCTCGGCCCCCCACTGCGCCAGATCGTCCCGACTACCTAAGGTTCCACATCCAGCGGGTACTCGATGGCGACTTGCGTCCACGTCGTGCAGCTTCGCGCCGTGCAGCTTCGCGCCGCCACCCCGTGCTGCGTGCTCACCAGGCGAAGCGTTCCTCCTTTCCGTGGCGTACCCGTCGACGGGGCGGTGACCGCGATCCTGTCGCCGCCGAGGAAGCGTGATTCCAGCTTGATGCTCGTCCCGGGTGCGTCGAACCAGACACCGACGAGGTTGGGCGGATCGTCGGCGTCGGAGCCCACGGCGAGCGCGGGTTGCAATCGCACCTCGAACGTCGATCCCGCTCGCGCGCTGCGGGGTGGCGGCTTCACCCAGACGGCGTGGGACAGGACGTTCGGAAACTCGGCGCGAATCGCCGCTGTCCCGTCCGTGACCTCGACGACATCGGCCAGGCGCGCTGGTCGGTCGGGTACGACGAGATCGGCGACGGCGCTCTCGCACCAATCGGTCCGATCGACGGGTCCAAACGAGCCCTTCGTCTGACCGCTGGTGCGGCCGCCCATCGTGCTCGTCTGCGCCACGCCGTCGATCGTGACGCGAAGCGCCCTCATTTCGAGGCACGTTCCATCTTTCGCCTCGTTGCCAATGGCCAGCTTCCAGTGGTCTTGATCGACGACGAAGATGCTGAGCGTGGGCAGCTCGACCTCGGCTAACGTTCCACGGCGAAGGCCGTGACGGTAGCGATCACAACCGATCTCGAGCATCCCGACGAGCACGACAGCGAGGCTTTCGGCGACGCGCGTCACGCGTCGGGAGAGCAGCGCTCGGTCGCCTGAGCCGACCTTGCCTCGGGCCAGGCGACCGCCCTCGGCCATGGCCAGCGCACGATGATCTTGCTTCACGATGAACGAGCCAGGTCAGCGCGGAAGGCTCACGTCCACGCGGCCGTGAGGGGTGCTGCCGAGGAGCGCGGCCCCGCGAAGTACGTCCAGGCGCCGCCTGTCGCGACCTCGCCGCCGCAGCCAAGCGGAAGGAGCGAGATGAACGAGAGCGCGAGCGTCGGCCGCTCAATTCCAAGCACAGTGCCCCTCCGGGAGTGGATGACTGGCGTATCACGAAGCGCGCAGAAGCAGCAATCGGGAGGAGGCATCGACGACGGGGCGAGCGGTCGACGAAGAATGGAGGCGCGCGGCCGTGGTCGACCGGCGCTTCTTTTCAGTTGATCTCCAGCCGCTTGATCATCTTCTGCAATCCGAAGCGCGACAACCCCAGGAGCTTCGCGGCCTGCGTCTGGTTGCCCTGCGTGCGGTCGAGGGCCTCGCGGACCAGCGTCACTTCCAGCGCGTCGATCCGACCGCGCACGTTGAGCCCGGTGTCGCGCGCGCCGGGCGCGGGGCCGCCGGCGATCTCCGGGGAGAGGTGGTCCTCGTCGATGGTGCCGTCGGAGAGGACGAGGCAGCGGCGGATCTCGTTCTCGAGCTGGCGGACGTTGCCGGGCCAGGCGAAGGCGACGAGGCGGTCCATCGCGCCGACGGTGACGTGCGGTGCGGCGATCGCCACGCCGTTCGATGCGGCGGGGCGGGTGTGTTTTTCGAGCAAGCGGCGGACGATCAGCGGGATGTCTTCCGCGCGCTCGCGCAGCGGGGGGACGCGGATGGAGATGATGTTGAGCCGGTAAAACAAGTCTTCGCGGAAGGTCTTGGCCTTCACCATCGTCTCGAGATCGCGGTGGGTCGCGGCGATGATCCGGACGTCGACCTTGCGCTCGCGCTCGGCGCCGACGGGGCGGACCATGCCGTCCTCGAGGACGCGGAGGAGCTTGGTCTGCATCGGCAGGCTCATCTCGCCGATCTCGTCGAGGAAGAGCGTGCCGTGGTGGGCGACCTCGAAGAGGCCGGAGCGCGTGGTCGACGCGCCGGTGAAGGCGCCGCGGACGTGGCCGAAGAGCGTGGACTCGAGCAGGCCCTCGGGGATCGCGCCGCAGTTCTCGCTCACGAACGGGCGGCCGGCGCGCGGGCCGTTGTGGTGGATCGCGCGCGCGACCAGCTCCTTGCCGCTGCCGGATTCACCCGAGACGAGGACCGGGACCTCGGCCGCGGTGACCCGGTCGACGATCTTGAGCATGGTGCGGATCGCCGGGCTTTCGCCGACGATTTCGTCGTATTTGAAGCGGGTGCCGCGCTCGCCGCGGACCTTGGAGAGCTCGCGCTCGGCCACGTCGAGGGCGGCCTCGCGGCGGGCCAGGGTCTCGGCGATCTCGGCCGAGGCGCGCTTGGCGCGGCGCGCGGCGCGGCGGAGCAGGACCTGATCGCGGGCGTCGGCGATGACCAGCGCCGCGAGCGAGGCGATGGTGCGGGCGAAGGAGATCTCGCGCGGACCGAAGGCGCCGCGGCGGACGCGATCGTCGAGGTAGGCCACGCCGAGCGCCTCGCCGCGCGCGACGAGCGGGACGGCGAGGACGCTGCGGAGCTTGAGGGCGTGGACGCTGTGGTGGATGCTCGGGAGCTCGCCCGCGGCGTCGACGGCGATCACCGGCTCGCCCGCGTCGAGGGCGCGTTTCGCGAGGGTCTGCGAGAGCGACATCTGCTCTTCGGTGAGGTCGGCGCGCGCGAGGTTGCGCGCGGCGCGCGGCACGAGGCGGCCGTCGGGCGCGCGCAAGAGCAGGAGGCCGCGCTCGACGCCGGTCCAGAGCACCAGCGCGTCGAGGATGCGGTTGAGCAGCGGACCGAGGCGCTCGTGATCGCTGAACGAGCGAATGAGCGCCTCGAGATCCCGGGCCTGCTCGGGCCGGATCGAGGGCTCGGGTGCGGCCGCGGCGCGCGCGACCCAGGGCAGCGCTTGCACCGCGTCGGCGAGCTCGGGCGGGGCGCGGCGCACCAGATCGCGCGCGACGTCGCCGAGGAGCGCGAGGAGGCGCTGGGCCTCGTCGCCGCGGCCTTTCTGCGCCGCGAGCGCGTGGCCCGCCGCGAGCGCGGGGCCGCGCGCGCTGAGGGGAGCGCGGCGATCGGCGAGGCCGGTCAGCGCCGCGAGCACGCGAAGATCGCCGCCGTCGGGCGCGCCTTCGACGAGGCGCGCGGCGCGGGCGCCCCACCAGTCGAGGCGCGCTCCGGCGCTCACCGCGGCGGCCTCGCCCGCGAGGCGATCGACGGCGTCGAGGCGCGCCGGATCGCGCGTGAGCGCGAGCGCGCCGTGACGGAGCAGGCGCGCCGCGGCGCGGACCTCGTCTTCGGCGCCCGCGTCGACGAGCTGCGCGGCGGCGCGCTCGGCGGCCTCGAGCCCGTCGGGATCGCCGGGCGGCGTCACGTCGGCGATCGCCCACTGCGCGTAGGCTTCGGCGAGGCGATCGCCGCCGTCGCGGGCGCGCGCCATCGCCTCGTTGGCGGCGCGCACCGTGTCGTGGAGCGCGCCTGCGGTGGCGTACGCCGCGGCCGCCGCGAGGAGCGCGCGGGCCGCGAGCGCGGGGCGACCGAGGTGCTCCCACAGCAGCGCGGCGCGGCGCGAGGTGGCGATCGCCGCGCCGAGCTCGCCGAGGTTGACCGCGGCCGCGGCCTCGCCAGTGCGGTACGTGGCCTCCTCGACGAGGGCGCCGGATCGCGCCGCGTGATCCACGGCAGCGCGGTATGCCACGAAAGTGCTCTCGGGATCGGTGGCGTGGGCGACGTAGCCGCGCACCGCGGCGAGGCGCGCGCGCTCCTCGGCCGTGGACGCCAGCGCCTCGCCGCGCGTGACCTCGGCCAGGGCGCCGTCGGTGTCGCCGCGCGCCGCGCGCACCAGCGCGGCGACCTCGCTCACCGCGGCGGTCGACGCCTGATCGGTGAGCCGCGCGGCCTCGACGTGATCGCCGCGATCGAGGGCGATCCGCGCCAGCGCGGCGCAGGCGCGGCCCGTGGGATCGGCGCCCTCGGCGATGGCGCGGCGGGCGCGATCCTCGGCGAGCGCGAGGTCGCCGGCGCGACGGAGGATCTCCGCGGCGAGCGCGTCGGCGCCGCTCCCTTCGCGGAGGACGAGGCTGCGCGCGCGCCCGAGCTCGCCGCGGAGCCGGAGCGCGTCGGCCGCCGCGAGCACCAGGACGGCGGGCGCGCGATCGCTCTGCTCGATCTGCTCGAGCGCCGCGGCGTCGGGCGGCGCTGAGGCGATCGCCAGCGCGAGGCGCGCGGCCTCGGCGGCGTCGATCAGCCCGCGGTGCGGCGCGCGGCGCGCGATCGTCGCCGGCGCGGGGCGCCCGCGCGCGGCCGACTCGACGTCGTGAAATGTCCACGCCGCCGGGGGGATCTGCTGCGCGAGATCGGTCAACGCGATCGCCAACGCGCGCTCGTCGATCGCGGCGAGGCCCCCGAGCGGCCACGCCGCCGCGGCCGAGCCGACCAGCGCCGTCAGCCATCGCGCACGCTGATCGGGCGGGAGCGGGCCGAGGATCTGATCGCGCGGATCGGCGTCACGCGCGCGCGCGGCGATCGATCGCGCGCGCGCCGCGTGGGCCGCCGCCTCTGCGAGCCACGGCGCCGCGTCGTCGCGCGCGCCCGTCGCGTGATCGAGCTCGTCGCGGCGGAGCTTGAGGTACGCCGCCCGCACCCGCCGCGCGTCGCGATCGGCGCGCCGCGGATCGTCGTCGTGCGCGCCGCCCGCGCGCAGCGCCGCGCGCGCCGTCGCCGCCACCGCCCGCGCCGAGGGCCGCGCGCCGGGGCTGGGGGCGAG
>JBDTXR010000339.1:0-10269 GCA_040006075.1 Byssovorax sp.
GCCGTTCATCGTGACGCGGAGATCCGAATGCCGCTTCTTCATCGCCAATCCTCCGTCGCGAGGCGCAGCCTCGCACCGCGCGGATCGCTGCTGTCGATCACGCGCCATGTTCGTGGGCTTCGCAAGAAGCAAACCGGGGTGCGATCCCGGCGCGGTTCCAGCGAAAGCTCGGCGTGCAGAGGCTGGAAACGAAGGGTCGACGACGCGCCTCGTGTCCGGCCACCCACAGCGGCCCGTCACGTAGGACCGGGTATCAAGCCCCGCTCGTCAGGTCAACAAAACGGGGACACCAACTTTCGGTGACGCGCGCGATCAGGTCGCTCCGAACATCCGGCGCGCCGCGGCCACGCGCCGATCGCCGATCGCCTTCGCGGTCGCGAGCTTGCCGCGCAGGAACTTGGAGGCCTCGAAATGGCTGCACCATGGATCCTTCAGATCGGCGAACAGCTCGGCGTTGCGACGCTCGCAGAAGTACGTGACCGAGACCGCGTGGGTGTCGAGGCAGTAGACCTGGTGCCACCAGCCCGCGGGGATGAAGAGCACGTCGCCGGCGTCGAGCGTGCACTCGATGGAGCGGGCCTCAGCCGCGCGCGGGAAGAGATCGAGGTCGGGTTGGTCGACGTCGACGCGGCTGAACGAGCTGCCAATAGGGCTCCACCACGGGAACGGGTAGAGCGCGAAGTAGCTCTTCGGAGAGAACAGCCGCACCCGCTTCCGGCCCACGACCTCGCCGATCACGCTGTGCGCGGTGTCGAAATGGAGCGGCTCGACGTGCCCGCCGGGGCCGATCCAGATCACCGGATCGAGCGACGAATAGTTGAGGAACCGCGGCTTCTCGATGTCGGCGAGCAGCGGCTTCAGATCCTTCGGGATGCTCACCTGGGCGAGGTAAATGCTCTTCGCCGTCCCGGCGCGGATCTTCTCCAGGTAGGCGCCGAACGTCGTCGTCTCGAAGACGCAGTACTGCTTCCAGAGGTGGCGCGGGACGCCCACGTTCGCGGTGTAGTTGCGGATCGTCACCTCGCACGATCCGGCGCGCTCGATCAGGTGGTCGAGGGTCCACGTCGAGAAGGCGGGCCAGCTCTTCATCCCGCCCGCGATCAGCACCGGGCGTCGCTCGGCGAGCGGGCGGCGCATCTCGCGCTCCGTCGGGGGGACAGGGATCCGGATTACGCCTGGGGGAGCCGGCTCGGCCATCGTGGTCTCCTCGCGAAAGAGCCCACGCGTACCACGACGCACGCGCGGGCGAAAGCGCGCGAAAACGCCGGAGGGCTAGCTTATTTCGACGAGGACCGCGGTGATGTTGTCGCGGCCGCCGCGGCTGTTGGCGATGTCGATGAAGCGGTCGACGGCGACGTCGCCGCCGAGCGCCGCGATCGACGCGACCTCGTCGAGCTCGAGGTAGCCGTGGAGCCCGTCGGAGCAGAGCAGGTAGCGATCGCCCGGCTCGATGGCCACCACCGAGGTGTCGACCTCGACGTAGTCGCGGTTGCCCACGGCGCGGGTGATCACGTTGCGGTGCGGCGAGGTCTTCGCCTCGTCGGCCGAGATGATCCCCTGCTTCATTTGCCAGGCGATGAGCGTGTGATCCTCGGTGATTTGCTCGGCCTTGGCCCCGCGGATCTGGTAGATGCGGCTGTCGCCGACCTGCCCCGTGACCAGCGATCGACCGACCACGAGCGCCGAGCTGATGGTGGTGCCCATCCCGCTCTTGTCGCGGTCGACCTCGGCGATGGCGAAGAGCATGTACGTCGCCGCCTGGATCGCGCCTTCGAGCAGGCGACAGGCGCGGACCTCGTCGATGGTCGCGCCCGACGTGCTCAGCCCGCGCTTCACCATCCCGTGAATGGTGTCGACGGCCTCGGAGCTCGCGACGTCCCCCGCGGCGTGACCCCCCATCCCGTCGGCGACGACGTAGAGGTTCAACGCATCGTCCCGGAACATCGCGTCTTCGTTGGCACGACGATGTCGACCGACGTCAGTGCGGCCAAAAGATCGGAGCATCAGAGGCCGTGACATCCCTGTGTTTTCGTCGGACCGAGTTCGGGGCGGGAGGATTCCTCGAAACTATGCCGTTCGTCCTCGCTTGTCCATCGCCGAAACCCGCCCAGGCTCGCCGCCTTCCGGACGCCCCAATCCCCCGCACACCCAGCAAAATTCAGACGCCCCGCACCGCCAAGCCAGGCGCGAAACCAACGCAAAGCCACTCAAAGGCGGGGGAAATGAAGGAGCGCACGCCGGAGACCGGCCGAGCGGCGTCGGAGAAGGCCGTCCGGCGCCCGTTGTCTGAGCGCGCTCCTGCGCGCGAGTTAGGGCGCCGGAGGGCCGCCGGAGACGCCGCTCGGCCGGTCTCCCCGGCTAAAGCGGATGACGTTGGGGGGTATGGTTTCGAGGGCGAGAGGGCTAGACTGATCTCCACTCCCCGATGGCGGCCCGCAGCTTCAACATCCCGGTCACCAGCATCGACGGCCTCGTCCGGCCTCTCGCCGCCGTCCGCAGCGACGTCCCCGCGCCTTCGGGTGGGCTCGTCTTCGTCTCCGGGGCCCCGACGCAGGAGCTCGGGCCCATCGCCGATCAGCTTCGCACCGCGTGGAAAGGCGTGCCGGCGTGCGTCGTCCCCGCGGCCGGCGTGCTCACCGAGCGCGGCGAGGTCGAGGGCGCGGCCGCGCTCGCCGGCATGCTCTGGTCCGGCGGCAAGGTCGTGCCCCTCGTGGTCCACGATGGCGCCCCCGCGACGGCGCTGCGCGACGCGATCGTCGAGGCCACGGCGGGCCGCTCCGCCACGGTGATCCTCTTCCCGCGGTCCGACTTCGCGCCCGACATGCTCGACGGCCTCGGCGCCGCCGCGCCGAGCGTTCGCATCTTCGGCGCGGGCACCGTCGGCGGCCCCGCGCTCACGATCACCGCGACGGGCGAGGTCAAGCGCGGGCGCGCCGTCGGGCTGGTCCTCCTCGGCTCCGCGCCTCCGCTCGTCGACTCGAGCGCGGCCTGTCGGCTCCTCTCCCCGCTCCGTCGCATCGACGAGACCAGCGGCGGGATGGTCCTCACCATCGACGGCACCCCCGCGCTCGATCTGCTCTCCTCGTGCGCGCCCGGCCTCCGCGACGCGGGCGCCGGCGGCCCGCCTCCGGTGGTCTTCGCCGCGCTGGCCGACAGCACCGACAGCGCCGACGATCGCTACGTCATTCGCCCGGTCCGCGGCATCGATCCCGGCCGCCGCGGCATCCTCGTCGGCGCCGACGCGCGCCCCGGGATGCGCCTCGCCTTCGCGGTGCGCGACGCCGCCGCCGCCCGCGCCGGACTCGAGGCCTCGGCGCGCAGCCTCGCGCAGCAGGCCCTCGGCGCCGCCCCGCGCTTCGCCCTTTACCTCACCTGCGCCGGCCGCGGACAGGGCCTGTACGGCGCTCCGGACGTGGAGTCACGCATCCTCCGTCACCGCTTCGGCGATCTGCCCATCGCCGGGATGCACGCCGCCTTCGAGATCACGCCGTGGTCAAAGGGCGAATCCCGCGTGGCCCTCTATACGGGCGTCCTCGCGCTCTTCCGCTCTCCCAGCTAGCCAACGTTCAACAACGTCGCTCCTCGTCCCCGAACGTCCACGAACGTCACCAGGCTCGGATGAAAACAGAAAAGGCCAGCTCCACCGCGGCGTACGTCGCCGCGCTCCGCGCGCTTTATACCACCTTACCCGAGCCTTACCGGATCGCGCCGGACCCGCTGGCGGGCGCGCTCGTCCCCTTCCCGCTCGGGTTGCCGGCCGCGGTAGTCGCCCACGCTCCATGGGCCGCGGCGGCCATCCATCACGGACTCGGATTCGCCACGATGGGGCTCAGCCACTACGTCCCGCTCCGCACGCGGGCCATCGACGACGCGCTGCGGGACGCGGTGGAGAGCGGGGCGACCCAGCTCGTGGTCCTCGGCGCCGGGCTCGACAACCGCGCCTATCGCCTGGACGAGCTGGCCTCCGTGCGGGCCTTCGAGATTGACTATCCGAGCACCCAGCGCGACAAGGTCGCTCGCCTCGACGCCCTGCCCTCGAAGCCTGCTCCCGCGGCGAAATCGCTGGTGCGGGTCCCGGTCGACTTCGAGCACGATCGCCTCGATCAGGCCCTCTTCGCCGCCGGATTCGATCCGTCAGCGCGCACCTTCTGGATCTGGGAAGGCGTGGTGGTCTATCTGACCCGAGAGGCCATCTCCGGCACCCTGGCCGCCGTGAGCGCCCTCTCCGCGCCGGGGAGCCGGATCGCGCTCACCTACTCTCCGCCGCGCATGGTCATGTCCTGGGCTCTCCCCTTCGCCCGGCGCGCCCTCGATCTCGTGGGCGAGCCGTTTCGAACGCCGCTCTCACCCGACGAGATGAATGACCTCCTCCGCGCCGCCGGGCTCACCCGCTTCTCCGACGAGTCGAGCGTGGAGTGGGCCGCTCGTTACTGGCCGGGGATGGGCAAATCTCGCGCGATCGAGCGCCTCTCCATCGCCGAGAAGCGCTGATCACGCTGGCTTCTTCTCGCTCGCCAGCGCCTCGGTGAGGCCGCGGAACCAGGCCTCGGTCGCGCCCGGCGCCCGGCCGACCACGGCGCGCGCGGCGAAGGCCCCGTCGGCGAGGTGGGAGCCGAGGGCGCGGTAAGCCTCGAACTGGGCCTCTTCGAACATCTGATCGGCGGTGGACTCGTGGGGAAACTCCGGGCTGTCGGCGCGGTACTCGTTCACGATCTCGTCCTCGTCGCCGGTGATCGAGGGCTTGAAATAGAGCAGATAGCCAGTCATCTCGGGCAGGTCGCCGTGGGCCGGATACCAGAGCGTCCCCAGGGCGAAGTGCCGGTGACAGCGGGTGGCCTGGCCGAGCCGGAGATCGTCGAGGTTGATGTCGATGCGGACGCCGAGATCGGTCCGGGCAAAGCGCATCACCCTGGAGAAATCGGCGAAAATGTGGCCGGGATCGGCCCCCGCGTCCGAGGCGACGATGAACCGGCACCGCCGCCGGAGCAGCTCGAAGAGGCCAGTGTTCTCCAGGTGACCCCCGTCGGAGAGGTTGATGTGGCGGCTCTCCTCGTGGAGCCGACTCAGCAGCTCGCGCAGGAAATACCCCAGGCTCGGCGCCCAGTGCACGCGCAGGAGCAGCCGCGCGAGCCACGGAGGACGCGCCGGCGGGGTCTCGCGCAGGCTCTGCGCCAGCACCGATCGCGTCGCCCAGCGCCGGTAGACGCGCGGGTTCGGCAGCCAGTAGCCGAGGCGGATGTTGAGGAGGCCCATCAGGAACACGATGGGTCGGAGCGTGAGCGAGCCCATGTTGGGTGTGGTGGCCGCCCCGGAGATGGCCATGGCCGTGCCGACCCCGAAGGCCGGGAGCACGTGCTCCATGTACGGTGTCGGGCAATAGCCGGCCCGCGCGCTGCCGACGAAGCGCTTGGTGAACACGAAGAAGTCGGCCTGGCGCCCGCGGAGGCGGATATCGGAGCTGCCCTGGAGGTTCAGCGTGGCGTTGTAGATGGGATACGGCGCGACCGAGCCTTCGGCGCAGACGCTGGTGAGCAGGAGCTCGTCGTCGGGCTGGAGATCCCCGTTCGCGTCGCGGCCGACGAGGAACGCCTCGCTGAGGCGATCGCGGAAGAACCCATGCATGGAAGCGACGTTGAGATCGGCGATGACGAAGCCGGCGATGACCAGGAAGAGCGCGCCGATCACCATGATCAAGGCCTGGATCGGCTCGCCGAAATTGATGACGTCGGCCGCGCAGAGATAGACGAAATAGGGCAGCACGAGGCCCGCGAGCGCGGCGAGGGCCAGGCCGGCGGGCCGCACCAGCGGCTTCACCGAGTAGACGCCGCGCGCGACGGTGACGACGGTGGTGAGCACCCCCATCGCGCCTGCGGTCTTCGTCCACCACCCGTCGGGCGTCTCGGCCAGGCGCCAGGCGTGGAAGAGGCGAATGAAGTACGGCTGAAGCTCGGCGATGGCCACCAGGGGCAGCAGCGTCCAGGCCCAGACGAAGGTGTACTCGAAGCGGCGGCGCCCCGTGAGCGAGCGCACGAAATACGTGGCCACAATGTAGCTGACCATGGTCCAGGCGAGGACGCCGGCGGCGAGCCAGGGCGTGAGATGGAGGTAGTTGGTCCACTGCCACACGTTGAAATCGTGGCCGCCGACGCTCCGGTAGAACCAGCGACCGGCGCCGACCGCGACCCCCATGGCCGCGAGGAAGGGGAAGATCAGGATGAAATTGCCAATCACCCCGCGCAGCAGCAGCGCCGGGATCCGGAGCACGTCGAGCGTGCCCCGCGGCGCGAGGTACCGCGCCCGATCCCGCAAGTAGCTGAGCGCCCGCGGCTCCTCGGCGTTGTTCCCCTGGAGGAAGGGGAACTGGTCGCCTTTGCGGCGCATGAGCGACGTCAGGCAGGTGCCGATGAAGCCGCCGCCGGAGACGGTGGAGAGGTAGTCGGCGTGCTCGAGGAGGCCATTCTTCTGGAGCGACTGGAGCACGCCCAGGCTGAAGGTCGCCGCGCGGATCCCCCCGCCCGAGAGCGCGACCCCGAAGAGGTTGGACTCTGGCCCTCCGCCCTCGTCGGCGGGGAGCGGCAGGCCGAGGGACTCCGCGCGCGCCCGGCGCCGCGCGCGGATCTCCTCCATCTCGGCGGGAAAGACCTCGTCCCGGAACTGGCGGTTTCCCTCGGCGACGAGCGCCGCATAGTCACTCTGCTTCATCCCGGGCTCTTCCGCCTCGTCAGCGCCGCATGCCCACGTCCACGCTGCCGTGGAGCGTGCTGCCAATGAGCACGCCGCCCGCGAAATACGTGCCCGTGTCGGAGTCGGGGAGGATGTCGTGGGTGAACGAGTGGGTGTACGGGATCAACGTCGCCTCGACGACGCGGGCCCCGTCGAGGCGATCGCCCGGGCGAAGATCGGCGAAGGTGCGCCCCTCGGCGGTGGGGTGACGGGGGCTGATCTCCAGGACTCGACCGGAGTCGAGGGTGACCCGCACCACGTGGTGATCGTGCGCGGCAATCTTGTTGACGCGGAGGAGCGGCGCCACCACCACGGCTTGACCGCGCACGGTGTACACGAGGTCTCCGGCGACGAGGTCGGCGATCATCCGCTCGCCCATCGGCGTGGCGATCGGCGTGTCGGGCGACGCGCAGACGCAGCCCAGGCAGCCCTTGGCGCAGGTGCCCTCGGACGAAGGCGGCGCGCAGGTCGGCCCCATCTCCACGGGACCCGGGACGTCACAGCAGAGCTGTCCGGTGGTGCAGCAGCTCGCGCCACAGCAGAGCCCGCCCCCCGGGCACGCGGTTCCGGGCGAGCACGGCGGCTTGCCACAGACCCCGTTGTCGCAATAGGGGTTGGGGCCCGGGCAGACGTTGTTGCAGGAGCCGCAGTTCTTGATGTCGTTGTTCTTGTTGATGCAGCTCGTGCCACAGCAGACGAAGAGGCCGCAATCGCCGCAGCCACCGCCGGTGCTGCTGCTGCTGGCGGCGCTGGTGCTCGTGCTGCCGCTGCCGCTGCTGGTCGCGCCGCCGGTGCCGCCGCTGGTCGCGCTGGTCGGGTTGCCTCCGCTCGTCGCCGTGGTCCCGCTGACTCCGCCCGTCCCGCCCGCTGCGGTCGTCGTCACGCCGCCCGCGCCTCCCGCGCCGCCCGTGGTGACCGCGCCCCCGCATCCGAGCGCGAAGAGCGCGGTGATCGAGAGCGCGAGCATCAACCGTTCGATTCGAAGCATGGTGAACCTCCTGCTTTGAGAAGCCTATTCTGTCACAGAGCGTCCCAGAAATCGCAGTCGGCCTTCGCGAGGCCGGACTCCTTGGATACCATGAGATCGAGCCTCATGCTCTCGTCGTGGGCGAGGTCGTAATCCGGGAACCGGAGCGGGCCGTCCCCGGCGGGCTCCCCGGTCTTCGCGAGCTCACCCCAGTAGGACATCATGAGATCGGAGAGCTTGCGCTGCTCGGCCGTCAGGTTCTCGGGCAAGAGCTCGCTCGGGTTGCCGAAGATGAACGGCAGCTCCGAGGAGTGGAATGCCCCGAGGTTCGGGAGAGCGGCGTTGGGGTTCTTGTAGGTGAAATGATAGAGGTACGTCGGGGCGCCGGCCTTGGAGAACGCGCGGGCCAGGCGGCGTGACGGGCAGACAAACACCGAGTCTCCGAAGGCCCGGGCGACGGCCGCCTGCGGCGATCCGTAGGTGGCGCTCGGGTAATGCGCGAGGATGGCGTCGCCCTTTCCCGGATAGAACGACTCGACCGCGGCCTTGTAGGCGGCGTCGTCGGGGATGGTGGTGCCGCCGAAGGCGAAGAACAGCGTGCCCTCGTCGCCGTTGGAGCCGACGAGCAGGGGCACCGGGGAGAAGCTGCCCGCGTTGAGGAGGTCGAGCGGCTCCTTGGGGATGTTGTAGCCATCGACGCTGGGAAACCACTTGGAGCCGCCGGGCGAGAAGTCGAGCGCTCCCTTGGAGGGCAGGGCCATCAGCACCTCGCTCATCGACTTGCCGCGGAGGCACGAGAGCGTGCCCGGCCCGTCCTTGCCGTCGCAGGTGAGGGCCTTGGCGAAGGCGTCGCCCTGCGCTTTGGCCTCGATCGGGGTGATCCCCGAGGTGGCCGCGCAGGCGCCGCTCTCGATGATCGCCCGGTTGAAGAGGCCCTGGCTCTTCGGAGACAGCGTGTGAAGACAGACACTCTCGCCGCCGGCCGACTCGCCGAAGAGGGTGACCCGCCCGGGATCTCCGCCGAAGGCGCCGACGTTGGCCTTCGTCCACTGGAGCGCGGCCCGCTGGTCCTCGATCCCGTACATGCCAGTCGACGGGTGGGCCTGGTCTTCCACCGCGAGATCGTCGTGGGCGAGGAAGCCAAACGGCCCGAGCCGGTAATTGATCGTGACGATGATCGCCCCGGTGGCCTCGGAGAGCCGCCTGCCGTCGTACGTCGGCTCGCCGCCGCTGCCGAAGATGAACGATCCGCCGTGGATCCAGACCATGACCGGCGTCTTGCCACTGGCACCTACCGGCGCCCAGACATTGAGCGTGAGGCAGTCTTCCTGCGAGCCCGCGGCGATGACCGGCGAGAGGGCATTGAGCTGCGCGCAGTACGCGCCACGCGTCTTGGCGACCAGGGTGTCTTTCCAGGCCGCGGCGGGCGCGGGCGGCTTCCAGCGCAGATCCCCGATCGGCGGCGCTGCGTAGGGGATCCCCAGGAAAATCCGCGTCGTCCCGACGATCGTGCCTTGCACCGATCCCTTGTCGGTGGCGACGAGCGTCCCATCTCCCCCGCCCCCCGTTCCCGTTCCTGTTCCCGTCCCCGTGCTCCCCGATCCGCCCGTGCCCCCGGGATCCGAGCCGCAGGCCGCGACGAGGAGTGTGAGCGGAACAATGCCGGAAAACAGAGCGAATGCGCGCATGGGACCTCTCGGGTGAGGCCCCACGCTATCACGCTTTGCTCAGCGTTTGCGCGCCGGTGTGGTGAGGTTCTGGCGCGGGGTCGGCGCGGGCGCGCAGCAGCGAAACCCGGTCGAGTAGTCGTGATAGCTCGGCTCGTGGGCCACCGTGGTGAACTTGCAGCCCGGCCCGAGCTCCTGATGGGTGCTGAAGAACCCGCCCAGGAATACCCCGTTTCCGGGGTTCGACGGCTGGCGATTGCGGTTGACGTCCTCGGCCTCGAGCTGCTGGATCATCGCGTCGTCGACGGTGTCGCTCACCCACTCGTGGAGGTTGCCGACGAGATCGTAGACCCCGAAATCGCCGCCGCACTGGTCGAAGGCGCCGGTCTTCTCCAGGAACCCGGGCTCCTGATCGAGAGAGGGATCGTTGAAGTCCTCGTAGCGCCAGCGGCGGGCGTCGGTGCCAAAGCGAATCGAGAGCAGGTGAGGCCGGTCCGAGTTGCACTTCTTGGCGATCCAGTGATCGCCGTAGGGGTACACCGAGCCTCGCTTCCCCTCGCAGGCACGGTGCCACTCGCTCATGGAACAGAGGCGTTTCCCCGCGTTCTTGCAGGCCAGGGCCGACTCGACGCGGCTGATGTACGCTTGCGGGAAGACGCCGGGCTCGCTCCGCGCCTCGTAGTCGCCCTCCGGAGCGGGCCTGTCGCAGGGGGAGAGCGGGAGGATCTCGCCGGCGGGTCCGCGCTTGATCAGGTGAGCCTCCCAGCGATCGATGCAGAAGCGACCCGCGCGCGCCATGCCCTCGGGGCACCCGGGATCGGACCAGGCGCCGGCGTCGAAGTCGCCCGCGTCGGTGGTGCCGGCGTCGATGGCGCACTCGGCGGCGACGGTCGCGGTGGGTGCGGGAACGGG
>JBDTXR010000340.1:0-10245 GCA_040006075.1 Byssovorax sp.
AACGGGTCCACCGACGGCACGACAGCCTATCTGGCCGATATCGCGGCCCGGCTCGGCGACGCCGCAACCACGGTGTTCCTCGACGAGAACCTGGGCTTTTGCGGGGGCGCGAACCGGGGGCTCGCGGCCGCGCGCGGCCAGTATCTGGTCCTGCTCCACAACGACGTGGTGGTGACGCCGGGCTGGCTCGACGGGCTGCGCGATTGCCTCGACGAGGCGCCGCGCATCGTGCCCGGAGCCCGGCGCGTCGGCCTCGTCGGCCCGGTGACGAGCAGCGCGCGCGGCCCGCAGCAAGTGCAGAATCCAGGGCCCTTCGATCCCGACAGGCTCGACGAGCACGCCGCGCTGCACCGCGAGGCGTTCCGCGGCAAATGGACCTCGGCGTTCACGCTCGCCAGCTTCTGCCTGATGATCCGGCGCGACGTCCACGAGGCGATTGGCGGCTTCGACGAGCGCTTCTTCCCGGCGGGCTACCACGACAGCGATCTGGTCCTGCGCGCCCAGGAGAGCGGGTTCGACTGCATGATCGCCGGCGACGTGTACGTGCACCACGAGGGCGGCGCGACCTTGAGCCGGACGTTTCCCGCGCTCCGGGGCGGCCTCGAGAACGCCGATCTGTTCTTCGAGAAATGGCGGGAGCGGCGCGCGGGCCACCGCAAGCTCGTGGCCATTTACCGCGTCGGGGACGCCGCGACGACGCTGCGCGAGAGCCTCGACGCCACCGCGCAGTTCGCCGACGCGATCGTGGTGCTCGACGACGGATCCACCGACGAAACCAGCACCATCGCGCGCTCCCACCCGGCCGTCACCCGCTACGAGCGAGAGGACCTTCCCTCCGATCCGCGGCGCAGCAGCAATCGATTGCTGGAGATCGCGGCCGAGCTCTCGCCCGACTGGATCGTCGCTGTCGCGCCCAGCGAGGTGTTCGAGCTCAGCCGCGCGCGCGCCGAGCGCCTGATGGCGCTCACCGATCCTCGGATCAAATCGCTCGGCTTTCACGGGTACACCTTCTGGGAGCCAACCCGCTCGTATTTCCGCGCCGACGGGCCGCTCGGGGCCATGTCGGAGCAGCGCATGTTCCGGCACGAGCCTCGCCAGGAGGTCGTCCGCGGCGCCGACGTCGGCCTCCCCGAGATGCCCGACGGCACCGGGCGCTTCACCAACGTCCGGGTCCAGCGCCTGGGCCACGACACCGAGGCTCTGCGGCAAGAGAAGCTCGCCACAGCCCGCCGGAGCGGCGCCCCCGATCACGACCATCTCGCGAGCAACACCGTGACGCTGCGCCGGTATGCGCCACGATCGGGGCTCTCCCTCTGCATCATCGCCCGCAACGAGGCCGAGCGGCTCGAGCGGTTCCTGGCGTTCTTCGAGCCTTTTGTCGACGAGATCTGCGTCGTCGACAACGGCAGCGCCGACGCCACGGTGGAGATCGCCGGGAGGTTCACCGACAAGGTCCGCGTCCACCGGACAGACCACCTCGATCTCGCCGAGGTGCGCAACGTCGGCCTCGAAATGGCGACCCAGCCCTGGATCTTGAGCCTGGATCCCGACGAGGAGATCGCCCACTGGGATCTGCCCCGCCTGGTCCGCCTCATGGACGATCTCGACGTGCATGCCTATGCCTTCGAGATTGTCAATCATCAGAAGGACGGTCCGGCGGTGATGACCATCGCCGTGCGGCTCTTCCGCAACGATCCCCGGATCCGCTATGGCCGCGCGGTGCACGAGACGGTGCAGACCAGCCTCGATCGGCACCCGGAGCTGGTGGTGCGACCGGCCGGCGTCACCATCCAGCACTATGGCTTCCTGAAAGACGATACCGCCATGGAAGACAAGCTGGGCCGGTATCTGGAGGCCAACCAGCGCATGCGGGAGGAAGATCCCATGGATCCGATGCCCTGGTACAACGAGGGTCTGCACCTCCTGAACGACGGTCGCGACGACGAGGCGATAACCTTCCTGGAGCGGGCGATGATGCTCGGGCAGGGCTTCCTCTCGCCGCGATCGAGCCTGGCGCAGATTTACCAGCACCGCGCGCTCGCCCTCTGGCAAAGCATGCTCGACGCGCTGCCGCCGCAGCACCCGGTGCGGGCGACTGCGCAGGAGAGCGCCATGGTCCTCGGCCGGATCACCCCACCTCGGTCCGCGGTCGGCGAGGCGCGCAAACGACGGCTCGGTCAGGGGCCCTCCGATGGCCGTTGAGAGCCGGCGCGCGTTCGTCGCCCAGCTCACGGCCGGCGCCGGCCTGCTCGCGCTTGGCGGGGCCACGGGGTGCTCGCCTGCGGGAAACCAGCCCGCGGCGTCCGCTGGAGGCCCTTTGGCACTCGCCGCGGCCGAGCCACCGCTCCTCGAAGCCACGCTCCGGGGCGGCGTCCTGGCGCTCCGTTATCGCTACTCCAGGGCGCTTGGCGAGCGCTTTCCCGGCGCGCCGTGGGCCGCGACGCTGATCGTCGCCGTTCACCCCCCCTCGGGATCACCGGCGTGTCGCCGCCTGGCCCAAGGGGCGCTCCGCACCGAGGCGCCGACGCTCTCGGGCGACACGTTCCACGCCGCGGCCGAGGTCGAGCTCGCGACCTTCTTCGACCTTCACCCGCCGTTCGTGCGCTACGTGCACGCGTCGTTTCTCTACCTGCGCTCCGACGTCGTGCGCGTCGCGACGTGAGCCTCGCCGGGCGCGAGGGCGCGGCGTAGGGCCAATCGCCGTGGACTGCGCCGACGCTACTTCACCGTGCCCGAAGCCTTGACACTGGCCTTCACGCCCGCGCCCGCGGGGGGATCCTTCCGATCGTCCGCGGTGGTCACGGTCTTGAGGTCGAAGGTGGGAGGGGCCTTGGGATCGCAGTCCGGAGGCGGGCCGAACCCATCGGCGTTGAACTTCCACTCCAGCGCGCCCGATCCGTTGGGGTTCTTGGCGTTGGCGACGATCTTCACCTCGTGATCCCCCTTGCGCGCCGGGGTGCAGTACGAGAGCAGGTAGAAGCGCTTGGTGTGGGCCTCGATCTTCGCCGCGGTGCGGTCGAAGGCCTCTTTGACCTTGGCCTGGTCGGAGGCCAGCTCGGTCCCGTCGCGGCCGACGTCTTCGAGGTGCGCCTTCTCGATCTCGGCGCCGACCCCGATGGCCAGCATCTCGTAGTTCTCGTATTTCTCGTCGGCGATCTCCCGCTTCATGTCGTCGCGCGAGTAGCGCGCGGCGCGGTCGGTACCGTCGGTGAAGAGCACCAGGGTGCCGAATTTGAGCGGTTTGTGCTCCTTGTCGAGCGAGCGCTTCAGCTCGCGCAGGCCCTCGATCACCGCGCCGTGGAGGTTGGTGGACGGGTCCTTGGCCTTGTATTTCCGGAGCCCCTCCAGGCCACCTTGCACCTGGCCCTGGGCCTCGGTGAAGGGGACGACGGAGTGGAGCTTCTCCTCGCCGTCGAAGGCGAAGACTCCGACCTTCTGCGTCTTGCCGAGCTTGTCGGCGAAGGACTTGCTCGCGTCGACGAGGGTGTCGGCCGCGCCGGACTCGGTGATGCTGCCGCTCATGTCGACGAGGAGCATCGTGTACATGACGGCCGCGACCTCCGGGTTCTGGATGGTCTGCTTGCTCTCGAACTTGGAGACCAGATCGCCGTCTTCGTAGATGTTGAAGTCCTCGGCCTGGAGGCCGCCGACCGGATCGTTCTTGCCGCGGTCGACGGTGAAGAACACCCAGACGTTGTTGGGCTTCTTCTGGGCCGAGTTGACGAGCTTGACGTTGACTCCACCGCACGCGCTCGCGAGGAGCGAGAGGGCGGCGGCAGCGGCGAGGAGCAGGCGTTGGGATCGACTCACGCGCCGAGGTTGCGCGACAGGGGACGGAGGTGTCAACCACGGCCGCCGCGGGCCTCGGTGATCTTCCTGCTCGCGGATGCAAATTCCCGCCGTCGCCGCATTTCATCGCCGCGACCGGCACGCGCGCTCCAGGGTCGCAGGAGGTGGGCATTGACGGGCGCTCGTGTGCATCGTCGCGAGCTCCCTTGGCCGGGGGCGCGCAATCCGGGTAGGCTGGCGGCGCCATGGCCCGGATCCTCCTCGTCGAAGACTCCCAAGCGATGCGGACCTACGTGCGCGCGGCGCTCGAGGGGCTCCCGGCCCTGGGCGACGACGGCGAGATCGTCGAGGCGGAGAGCGGCTTCAACGCGCTGCGGCTGCTGCCGCGCGGCTCGTACGATCTGATCCTCAGCGACATCAACATGCCCGACATCAACGGGCTCGAGCTGGTGAGCTTCGTCCGCAAGAACGAGCGCTACAAGGACATCCCGCTGCTGATCATCTCCACGCAGTCCTCGTCGCGCGACCAGGCCCGCGCGCTGGCGCTCGGCGCCGACGGGTTCCTCGCCAAGCCGTTCACGGCCGAGGCGCTCCGCGACGCCGTGACCCGGTGCCTCTCGCGACGCGGCCCGCAGCCCGGCGACGACACCGCGAGGAGCGGAGCCTGATGGCCGAGAGCGGCGATCGGGCGCGCGAGGAGTTCCTCTCCGAGGCCCAGGAGATCGTGGAGGGGCTGGGGCGCGATCTCCTCGCCCTCGACGAGGGGCTCCGCGCCAACCGGCTCGATCCGAGCCTGATCAACGACGTCTTTCGCGCGGTCCACACGCTGAAGGGGCTGGCCGGGCTCTTCGGCGCGACCCGGATGGCCTCGCTCTCGCACGAGCTCGAGGAGCTGCTCGACAAGCTCCGCCTCGGCAAGGTCGACCTCACCGCCGGCGTGCTCGATCTGCTCTTTCGATCGGTGCAGCTCTACGGGCTGATCTTGCAGGCCGAGAAAGAGGGCCGCGATCAGGTCATCCCCCAGGTCGACGAGCTGGTGCGCGAGCTCAACCGCAACGGGGGCGGGAGCGCCGCGCAGGCCGCGCAGGCGCCGAGCCGCTACGAGCTCGATCCGAGCCTGCTCGCGGTGCTGACCGAGTACGAAGAGCACCGGCTCCGCGCCAACATCGCCCAGGGGCTGCGCCTCTACCGGCTGCGCGTGCAGTTCCAGCTCGCGACCATCGATCAGGCGCTGGACGAGCTCAAGGCGATGGCCAAGCCGCACGGCGAGATCATCACCTACCTGCCGACCGGCGCCGGGGCCGACGCCGACTCGATCGAGCTCGACATCCTGATGGCGTCGGCCGTCGGGACCGAGGATCTGCGGCACGCGCTCGCGAGCGGCGGGGTCGATCTCGAAGAGATCCCGCGCCGCGCCGGCGCCGCGGGTGGCGGCGGCGGCGCCTCGGCGGGCAGCGGCGCCGAGTCGGTGCGGATCCCGATCCACACGCCGCTCCCGCCGAGCGGGCTCGGGGTGCCTTCGCTCGCGCCGCCGTCGCGCCACGACGAGATCAGCGCCGGGCCGAAGGGCGATCTCGGCACGCTGCGCTCCGTCGCCCAGACGGTCCGCGTCGACATCCACAAGCTCGACCGGCTGATGAACATCGTCGGCGAGCTGTCGATCGTGCGCACCTCGATGGCCCGCCTCGTCGAGCGGCTCCGCGCCGAGCGCCTCGAGCGCGATCTCGCGGCCGACGTGCACCGGCTTCAGCGCACGTTCGAGCGCCACCTCGGCGCCATGCAGCAGGGCATCCTCGAGGTGCGCATGGTCCCGCTCGGGCAGGTGTTCGACAAGCTCGCGCGCGTGGTCCGGCAGATCAGCCGCGAGGCCGACAAGCAGGTCAACCTGGTGATCACCGGCGCCGAGACCGAGGTCGACAAGCTGATCGTGGAAGAGCTGAGCGATCCGCTCATGCACATGATGCGCAACGCGATCGATCACGGGATCGAGTCGCGGAGCGAGCGCGAGGCGGTGGGCAAGCCGGCGCTCGGGACCATCGCGCTCAACGCCTTCCAGAAGGGCAACCACGTCGTCATCGAGATCGAGGACGACGGCCGCGGGATCGACACCACGCGCCTCCTCGAAGCCAGCGTGCGCCGCGGGGTGATCTCCGCCGACGACGCGCGAGCGATCAGCCGCTCCGAGGTCCTGAACCTGATCTTCATCCCCGGCGTCTCCACCAAGGGCGAGGTCAGCGAGACCTCGGGCCGCGGCGTGGGCATGGACGTCGTCAAGACCAACATCGGCAAGCTCGGCGGCGTGATCGACGTGCAGAGCGAGCAGGGCATCGGGACCAAGATGACGGTCACGCTGCCGATCACCCTGGCGATCATCAGCGCCCTCGTGGTGCTGGTGGAAGACCGGCTCTTCGCCGTGCCGCTCGCCAACGTGCAAGAGGCGGTGGTGCTCGATCCCGCGGCGGTGCGGGTGATCGACGGCCGCGAGGTGGTGACGCTGCGCGGGAGCACGCTCCAGCTCTGCCGCCTGGCGCGGCTGTTCGAGCTCGAGTCGCAGGCCAGCCAGCCGACGACCAACGGGTGGCCGTCGAACTCGGGCACCGGCGCCCCGGGCAGCGCGAACCCCGACTTTCGTCCCGCGTCGCGGACCTCGTCGTCGCGGCAGTACGTGGTGGTGACGGCGGTCGGCGCGCGTCGCCTCGGGCTCGTGGTCGGCACGCTCGTCGGCGAGCAAGACGTGGTGATCAAGGCGCTCGGCCCGTCGCTCAAGGGCGTGCGCGGCTTCGCGGGCGCGAGCGAGCTCGGCGATCAGCGCATCGCCCTGGTCATCGACGCGCCGTCGCTGGTCGACGAGCTCCACGCGCCGGGCGGCGAGCGCGTTCGCCCGATGATCGCGTCACGAGGATCTCATGGCTAATCTCGCCCGTCGAGCCGGCTCTCCCGCGGGGCTGCGGCGCGCGCGCCCGCACGATCGCGGCCCGCGCACCGAGTACCTGGCGTTCGTCCTCGCCGGCGACGTGTACGCCGCGCCGGTGTCGTTCGTGCGCGAGATCTTGAAGCCTCCTCCGCTCACGCCGGTGCCCCGCGCGCCGCACGCGATCATGGGGATCGTCAGCGTGCGCGGGCAGCTCGTCACCGTCGTCGATCTGCGACGGCGGCTCCGCCTCGCCGAGCCGGTGCCCACGCGGCGCGCGCGCATTCTCCTCGCGGACGCGAGCGGCGGCGAGACGCTGGGTCTCTTCGTCGACGAGGTGCTCCAGGTGTACCGCCTCTCCGAGAGCGAGAAAGAGCCCGCCGCCGCGGCGCTCGGCGGCGACGTCGCGCCCTACATCGAAGGCATCGCGCGGCCGTCGCTCGGCTCGGGCCTCGCCGCGGGCGGCCGCCGCTCGGTCGAGGGCCGCACCGACGACGAGTCGCAGATCTCGGTGGTCATCCTCCTCGACCTTCGCGCGGTACTCGGCTTTTCTTGAGCTTCCAGAGGATCCCGATGTCCGACACCGGCCCGCGCCACCGCACCGAAGCGCAGAAGAACCTCGTGGGCTTCGTCGTCGGCCCCGTCGCGTACGCCGTCGACATCGGCCGGGTCCGCGAGATCGTCAACCCGCTCGAGGTCACCCCGCTGCCGCACATGCCGTTCGAGGTCGCGGGCGTCAGCGATCACCGCGGCGAGGTGATCCCGGTCATCGATCTGCGCGCGCGGTTCGGCCTCGATCGCGCGGACAGCGGGCGCAACACCAAGTGGATCCTGCTCCACGCGGGCGGCGAGCGATCGGTGGGGATCATCGTCGACGCGGTGACCGAGGTCTTCGGCGCGATCGAGGGGATCCGCCCCACGCCCGAGGTCGGTGGCAACCGCGACGTGCGCGGGATCGCCGGCGTCGTCACCCACAACGGGCGGCTCACGTTCGTGCTCGAGACCGGGCGCTTCATCGAAATCTTCGAGGCCCTCTCGGCCTCGGGCGTGGTCTAGGAGGCCGCATGGGTGCCGCCGACGCCGAGTCGATCCGCCTCTCGCTCTCGTCCACGAACGCCGAGGAGCGTCGCCTCGCGACGTCGCGGCTCGCGGAGCTCGAGCCCGATCAAGCGATCCCGCTCCTCGTCAGCGCCCTCGGCGACGAGGACTGGCGCGTGCGCAAGGAGGCCACCGTCGCCGCCCGCGGGATCGCGCCGGACGCGGGCCTCGTCGACGCCATGATCGACGTGCTCCGCGCGGGCGACAACGTCGGGCTCCGCAACGCCGCGGTGGAGGTCCTCGCCGCGACCGGATCCGCCGCGACCGCCGGCGTCCGTCAGGCGCTCGGCGAGCTCGACGCCGACGGGCGCAAGCTCGCGGTCGAGGCGCTGGGCGGCGCGGGCGATCCCGCGGCGCTGGGCCCGCTCGAAGCGCTCCTCGCGCGCGACGCCGACGACAACGTCCGCGAGGCCGCCGCGCTGGCGATCGCGCAGCTCGGGGCCATCGCCCCCGCGCGCGTCCAGGAGATCCTGCTCCGCAGCCTCGACGATCGCGATCACCTGGTGCGCCTCACCGCGCTCGAGGGCCTCTCGGCGCTGCGGGCGCAGACGCCGTGGGAGCGCCTCGCGCCGCTCTTCGACGAGCCGATGCTCCGCGGCGCGGCGATCACCGCGGCGGCCCTCTCGGATCGCCCCGAGGCCGCGCAAGCGGTGGCGCGCGAGCTCGGCCGCGCGCGCAGCGGCGCCTTCACCCACGCGCTCGGCGCGCTCGCGCAGCTCGCCGAGGGCCCGCTCGCGGCGCGCGTCGAGGCGGCCCTCCGCGCCGAGGGGCCCGCGCTCGGGGAGCGCCTCGAGCAGCTCGCGGCCGACGTCGCGCAGCCGATCGAGCTCCGCGCCATGGCGCTGCGCCTCGCGGCCTCCGCGCGCACCGAGGCCGCCGCCGGCGCTGCGTTCGCCGCGCTCTCCGAGGAGATGCTCGCCGACGCCGCGCGCGACGCCCTCCGCGTCCTCGGCGCCCCCGCGCTGCCGTCGATGCTCGCGCACCTCGACGACCTCGCCGCGCCGGTCGACGCCCGCGCCCAGCTCGTCGACGTCCTCGCCGAGATCGCCTCGAATCACCGCGGCGCCGTGGCCATGGGCGTCCTCGCCGCGCTCCGCCGCGCCGCCCGCGACGACGCGCACGAGGTCGGGAGCGGCGCGCTCAACGCCCTGGCGCGCCTCGGCGACGAGTCCGATCTCGCGCTCGCCGCCGCGGGGACGCTCTCGACGCAGCGGGCGATCGTCGCCTCGGCCGAGGCCGCGCTCTCCACGCTCGCGGGCCGCTTCCCCGAGGCCGCGCGCGCGCACGTCGCGCGCCTCGTCGAGAGCGAGCCGCACCACCTCGCCGCCGCGCTGATCATGGGCGCGCTCGCGGCGCTCGGCGCCGACGAGCTCGACGACGCCACCTTCCTCGCTCACGTCGCCGCCACGGGCAACACCCACGCCCGGCGCGCCGCGGTCCTCGCCGTCGCCGAGATCGGCGGCGCAGCGGCGATGGAGGTCCTCAGCTTCGCCCTCGCCGACGAGGAGCGCGAGGTCCGCTTCGCCGCGGCGCGCGCCCTCGGCCGCCGCTGCGTCGCGCTCGCGTCGCCCTCGCCGAGCGAGATCCTCGATCTGGTCGAGCGCACCGGCGCGCCCGAGCTGGTCGCCACCACCGTCCGCGCCGTCGGCGAGGGGATGAGCCTGGGCTACTCGGAGCGTCGATCCGCGCCGCCCGCGCCGCCTCCGCCGGAGCTCATCTCCGTGCTCGCCCTCTTCGCCCGCGGCGCGCCCAGCGCGGTCGCGCTCGCGGCCGTCGACGCGCTCGGCCAGACCATCGCCGCGGGCACGCTCGCCGCGTGCGAGGCCATCGCCGCCGCGCTCGAGCACCCCGATCCCTCGGTGGCGAAGGCCGCGGCGTTCAAGCTCGCCGAGACCGCGCTCGGCCGCGAGGCCCTGGGGCGCTGCCTCGACCACCCCGCGCCCGGCGTGCGGCTCCTCGCCGTCGAGATGCTCGACGAGGTCGACGTCGCGGGCGCGCGCGCGCGCCTCACCCGCCGCGCGCTGATCGAGACCGATCGCGAGGTCCGCGCCGCGATCGAGCGCGCCCTCTCCCCGGGCTCGCGCGGCTTCGGCTCGATCGGGCCTCAGTCCGCGCACGACGGGACCCCGCCCCGCGGCCTCCCGCGTCTTCGAGAAGGAGACCGGTAGTGGCCGTCGGCGGCGACGTTCACCTCGAAATGGCCGAGTTCCGGCTGCTGCGCGAGCTCTTCAACGAGCACTGCGGCATCCTGTTCGGCCCCGAGGCCAGGCCCATCGTCGAGCGTCGGCTCCGCGATCGCATCGCCGCGCTCGGGCTCCACTCGTTCAGCGAGTACTACCAGCTCCTCCGCTTCGAAGAGCGCGGCCGCGCCGAGCTCGACGAGGCCACCGATCTCATCACCATCAACGAGACGTACTTCTTCCGCGAGACGTACCAGCTCCGCGCCT
>JBDTXR010000341.1:0-10244 GCA_040006075.1 Byssovorax sp.
GGCCGTAGACGTAGTGCGAGTAGAACTCGTCGAAGAGCAGCGTGCAGTCGAGCTCTTCCGCGGTGCGGACCCAGGCCGCGAGCTCTTCGCCGCGGATGTGCTTGCCGGTGGGGTTGCAGGGGTTCGACGAGAGGATCGCCGAGAGGCCGCGCCCGAGGATCTCTCGCCGCAGATCGCCGACCGAGAACGCATAGCCGCGCTCGGCCTCGAGCAAGATCGGGATCGGCGAGAAGAGCCGGAAGACGTCGAGCAGCTCTTCGTACGCGGTGTAGTCCGGGAGGAAGTGGCCGAGGTTGACGTTGCCGAGCGCGGCGGCGGCCCGCGTCAGCGCGATGCGACCGCCGCCCGAGACCGCGACGTTCTCCGCGGTGTAGCGCGACGGCATCCCCCGCCGATAGGCGCGGTTGTAGAAGTCGGCGATGGCCTCGCGCAGCTCCCACAGGCCGGCGACCGGCGCGTACTCCTGATCGTCCATGTCGATGGTGAGCGACTCGACGCGCGGGGGCGATCCAGGCAAGGGCCCCGTCTCGGGCTGCCCCTGGCCGAGGTTGCACCAGCCGTCTTCGCCGGGCTCGCCGCCGTGGCGGTAGCCGAGGCGCGCGGCCTCGCCCATGACGTAAATGACGCCGGTTCGCGGCACTTTGCGGAAGGCGCCGATCCCGGTCGCGTCGCCCTTGTGCGGCATCGCGCCCTCGCTCGCGGCCTTCTCGTGCGGCTCCGCCGCGCTCGCGGCCGCCTCGGCCCCGTTGATCTCGAGCTCCGTCACTCCTGGTCTCCTTTGTCGATCTCGTGCTTCACGCGCGTCCGCAGGGCCGGCGCGATCCGGCGCGAGTAGTAGTAACAGGTGCGCTGCGAGAGCAAGCCGAGGAAGCTCTGCCCACGGGGCGCGAGGCAGTCCTCCCCGACGTCGAGCGGATCGGCAGGCCCGCGACGCGGCGAGGCGAGGCCACCGACGACGATCCACCGGAGCTGCCAATCAATCGGACATCTCGACCTGACTCGTGAGCTCGAACGTGCCTTGCCCCTCGTGCCGCTTCTTCATCGTTCGATGACGTTACCGATCTCGGGCTCGGCGAGGACTCTGCACATGGGGAGTGCGGTCATATCCTATCTCGTGAAATATCTGACCCTGATGCAATGGCAGCGCGCCCGCAGGAAACCTGTGGACGCGTGCGCCGCGACACCGGCGACGAGAGCGAAGATCGCGAGGGTGCGAAGGAGCCTTCGCGGGTGCGCCGGACCACGCCGCGGCGGCCGATCCGGCGACGCGCCGACGCGGCGTGGTCGTCCATGTAGGATGGTTGCGGTGTCATGGACACACCTGCGGTGTCGGCTGTCCTACCCGCTCGATCGATAGGCATCTTCGCGCATTTTCAGGATGCCTTTCGTCGTGTAGGGTTGCATCGTGTCCAATCCATCGCTCCCGTCCTCCCCGACGTTACCCGGGGATCACGCGCCGTCCTTGGTTGAAGCAGAGTGTCCGGTGAGCGGGCCCGTCACGCGCCGCGGCGCCGCGCGGGGTCCGACGCGTCGACCCGCGGCGCTGCGCGGCTTCACGATCGAAGTCGCGGGCGGTCCGCCGCTCGAGTGCGGGGAGATCCTCGGCTTCCGCGAGTCGGTCATCGCCTCCGGCGATCCGCGGGCGCAAGCGCCGCTCCGCCTCGGGATCCTCGCCACGTCGGTCGAGCTCGACGCCTGGCTCGACGCCTGGTCCGAGGACGACGTGCAAGTCCGGCGCGCCGTCACCATCCGCCGTCGGCTCGACGACAAGGCCGTCACCGTGATCGCCACGCTGGCCTCGCATGGCCACGGCGTCGATCCGTCGATCGCGGTCGAGTCGGTCATGAAGCCTCACCGCTCGTCCCCGCCGAAGATCAGCCGCAGCGGGACGTATCTGAAGGTCGATGTCGCGACCGCGCTCGGCCCGCGTGAAGCCGACGTCACGCTCGAAGAGCCAACGTTCGGCTGAGATCACGGCGGCTCGGCGGGCGTAGGCTCGCGAACCTGCCATGGCCCAACGCTCTTCCTCGCGACCTCGCTCGGACGCCGCCTCGCCTACCCTCGTCGAGCTCGTCGCGCTCGTCATCCCGCGCTGGTCGGCGCTCCGGCACGGCGGGCCTGCGGGGCGCGACCGCACCACCGGCGAGAGCCACCAGATCGGCCTCGCTCATGCCACGCAGCGTCTCGAGCGCGGGCTGCCTTGCCCGCCTCACGCAGGGCTACCACGCCGCCCGCCCATGGGACGAGCGACAGCAGGCGCACGCTGTCTGCACGAGACGCTTGCCGTTGTCCCGAGCGATGATATCGTCGACCTGTGTCTCGGGAAGGAGCTTGCTCCAGGATTGGTCCTTCCGGGGTTCACCCCGGTGCTCGTGGCTGAATCTGGTCGCTGCGGCCCGCCGCGCAACGACCCCTAATCGAACACTCGACCTGCGCCGGTTGGAAGCACCCAACGCGGACCTGAGTGCCGGTACGCCGGAGGAGGGATGGAAACCATGCAAAGTACCAGTGGCTCTAAACCGGAGGCTGGGAACAGCTGACCATCGTGGAAAGCGCCTGAAGCGGCTCACGAGGCTGCGCGGCGCTGGCTCCCGGGACCGGACGCGCGAGGATGCGCTTCTCAACCGGTGCAGCACGGTCAGTGGCCTCCGGTAGTAAGAGGCCCAGGGCGGGTCGGGTGCGGAAACGCTCTCGACCCGTTTTTCGTTGGGGCCGCAAGCGGCCCCAAACCCCGGTTCCATTCGCGTTGAACGCGTCGACCGGAGGGGCAACCTCTCCGTCGACCTTCGGCGCCCTAACTCGCGCGCAAGAGCGCGCTCAGACAACGGGCGCCTCCGGCCTCCTCCGAGGTCGCCCCTCCGGTCTCCTGTTCGCGCTGCTTCCTTTTCCCCGAGCGCTTGCGGCCTTTGTGTCCCCGCCTCGGTTTGTTGGCCCCTCCCCGCGCCCGCTGGTACGCGCGGCGGATGGATCGTTCGTCCCTCGCGCTGCTGCTTGCGCTGCCCTGGCTCGCGGCGTGCGACAACGCCTTCGGCACCAAGGACGCTCATCAACCCGGCGACGCGCTCGGCACGTACCATGTCGCCGCGACGCGGGGGGCCAACACCTGCGGGGAAGGGGCGCTCGGGAGCACCGCGACGTGGGACTTCGACGTCAAGCTCGCGCGTGGGGGCGCGGAGATCTTCTGGAACAACGGGGCCGAGGAGATCGACGGGACCATCGACGCCGACGCGACGACGTTTCATTTCACCACCGGCGTGCTGATGAACATGCGGAACCCGGACGTCCACGGGCCTCCGCCGTGCTCGATTCGGCGGACCGATCGCGCCGATGGGACGCTCTCGGCGACCGGCGACGACGTGGCCTCGTTCGCGGGGAAGCTCGAGTTCGGCTTTGCGCCCACCGACGGATCGTCGTGCGACGATCTGATCACCGGCGGCGCCGCGGTGCTCGCGCGGCTGCCGTGCGGGCTCGTCTACGCGATCGACGGGACGCGCACCGCGGCGCCCACGCCGTGAAGCGAGCCGTCGCGCGCGCATGAGCTCGGCGTGGGATCTCCGGCTCACGCTGCGGGCCGCGGCGCTGGCGGGGATCACCGCGCTGTTCACGCTGGTGATCATCGCCGCGACCGACGAGGGCGCGCCCTTCGCGCGACGGCTCGGGATGGCCGCCGCGCTCGGGCCGATCGCCGGCGCCGTCGGCGCGCTCGGGGCGATCCGGATCGCGGCGGGGCGCGGCGAGCTGCGGGCGCTGGCGGCGATCGGCGCCGATCCGCCGCGCGCGGCGCGGGGAGCGATCGTCGGCGCCGTCTTGATCGCCGCGCTCGGGCCGGCGCTCGCGGCGTCGGGCCTCGCCGATCTCGGCGGCCTGTTCCCTCGGCCCGCGGCCGCGCACGTGTGGGTAGCGCAGGGCGGCGGGATGACCGAGCTGACGCAGGGGCTCCGCGTCGACGCCGGCGGGGCCGTCGCCCGCGTCGCCGCGACGGCCGGCGAGGCCCCGGGGCTGCCCGCGGGAGCCGCGTTGTTCACGGTGATCGCCCTCGGGATCGCGGCCGTCGGCGTGCCGCTGTGGACCGCGGCGGCCGCCGCGTGGGGTGCAGGAGAGATCGCGCGGATCCGCGCGCTCGTCGGCGTGGTCGCGCTGCTGCTGGCCATCGTCGCGTTCCAGGCCGTCGCCGCGGGGCGGCTCCCGGCGGCCGCGTTGATCGGCGCGCCGCTCATCCTCTTCCTCGACGGGGCGGCGGCGCGCTACCGTGCGCGCCGCGCATGAACCGCATCGTCTCTCTCGGCGGGCCCATCGAGGGCTTCGCGATCCTCGTCCACGGCGGCGCGGGCGCGGTGCCCGAGGCGCGCCGTGAAGCGCACACCGAGGGCTGCAAGCGCGCCGCGGCCGTCGGCGCCGCGGTGCTGCGATCCGGCGGGAGCGCGCTCCTCGCGGTCGAGCAGGCGGTGCGCGCGCTCGAGGACGATCCGCTCTTCAACGCCGGCACCGGCGCGTGCCTCAACGCCGAGGGGCGGGTGGAGCACGACGCGTCGATCATGGAAGGCACGCGGCTCGGCGCCGGCGCGGTGTGCGCGATCGACGGCTTTTCCACGCCGATTTCGATCGCGCGAGCCGCGCTCGAGGACGGGCGACACGTGCTCTACGCCGGGCCCGGCGCGCGGGCGTTCGCCCTGGCGAAGGGCTTCGTCCCCGTCGGCGACGAGGCGCTGATCACCCCGGCCGCGCGCGCCGCGTTCGAAGCAGCGCGTGGCCACGAGGGCGCGAGCGGGTGGGCCGGCGGCACGGTCGGCGCGGTCGCCCTCGACGCCAACGGCGGCCTCGCCGCGGCCACGAGCACCGGAGGCCTGATCAACAAAAGCCCTGGTCGTGTGGGCGATTCCGCGCTGATCGGCGCGGGCACCTACGCCGACGACGAGGCCGGCGCCGTCTCCACGACGGGCCACGGCGAGGGGATGATCCGCGTCGCCGCCGCGCACACCGCGGCCGTGGCGATGGCCCGCGGCGACTCCGCCGAGGCCGCGTCGTCGGCCGTGCTCGCGCGGCTCGCCGCGAAGATCGGGACCCACGGCGGCCTCATCGCCGTCGATCACGCGCGCCGCTGGGGCCTCGCGCGCTCCACGGTCACCATGTCGTGGGCCCTCTGCACGGGGACCCGCGACGACGCCGGTATCTGAAGGGTTTTTCGCATGCGTGCTCTCCTCCGCTCGCTCCTCGTCGTCGCGTCGCTCGTCGTCGCGGCATGCGGCAGCAACCCGCTCGTCCCGAAGGTGCAAGACGCCCCCGCCGACGCGAGCAAGACCGGGCAGGCCAACCTGCTCCTGTTCCCGATCGAGGACGCGGAGGATCTGCTCGGCCGCGCCGTGCAGCTCACGCAGGACGGCGCGTGGACCATCGCCGACGCGCGCGCGCCGGGCTGCGAGGTCGCCGTGCAGCGCGTGAAGGCCGCCTACTCCACCCACCGCCGCGTCGACGTCGGGAGCATGACCGCGGTCTCGGCCGGCTACGCCAAGCTCGTCGGCATGGAGGCCCACTACGGGCACACCAACAAGGCCGACATCGACATCAAGAACACCGCGATTTTGAAGGCCGATCTCCGCGGCGCGTGCGGCGAGAACGTGGTCGACACGGTGTTCGTGGGGACCGGAAAGCGCGCGCTCCTCGCCGAGGCCGATCTCGGGGGGAAGGTCAGCGCGACCATCGGCGCGCTCACGCCGGGCGCCGAGACGCAGAACAACGCCGCGCTCTCGGACTCGACCGAGTGGGACACCGAGCAGGCCTACGGCTTCACCTACAAGAAGCTGGTCGAGACCGAGCCGCTCGGCCTCGTGGTGTCGTTGCCCGCGCAGATCAGCGAGGGCGACAAGGTCGAGGCGCTGATCACCACCAGCAAAAAATCGTGGCTCGTCGCGTATTACCTCGAGGAAGACGGCAAGGGCGACGTGCTCTGGCCCTCGAACGAAGAGCCCGAGCCCACCGCGTCGCCCGAGAAGCCGGCGAAGCTCCCGTCGGCAAAGGAGCGCGCGCAAGGCATGGTGATCAAGGCGGCGCTGCGCGATCCGAAGAAGGCCGCGCGCGAGTCGCTCATCGTCTACGCCTTCCGCGAGAAGGCCGATTTCGATCGGCTCAAGCCGCAGGCGGGCGCGACGAGCGACGACGGCGCGGGGATCGCCGCGGCGATCACGAAGAAGATCAAGGACGTGCCCATGAGCCGCTGGTCGCGCGCCGTGACGAGCTACGTGATCGAGCCGAAACACTGAAGCACGAGGCGCCTTGACGCCCGCGCCGCGCGGCGTTGTCGTGGCGCCCATGCGCGCTCGCTGGCTCTTCGTCTGTCTCGTGTTCCTGGTGGCCTGCGGGGCCGCGCCGATCCCGGTGGCCCTCGCGCCCGCGCCGAAATCGATGGCGCACCTCACGTTCTACGTGCTCGAGCACGCGCAGCTCTCGGGCGACATGGCCGGCGAGCACGCCGCGCTCCAGGACTCGCTCCCCGACGCCGTGAGCAGCGCGCTGACCAGGGCTGGCTTCCAGGTCGTCACCGACAAGGCGCAGCACCACGACGCCGTGGTGAAGATCAGCGCCAACGTTACGCTTATCCCGAGCTTCATGACCATGCAGGTCAACGGCAAGATCGTGAAGAACGCGCAGGCCCGGGTGAAGCTCAACCTCGAGGCCGCCGGCACCAAGCTCGATCAGGTCGAGGCCGACTCGACCGGCGGTAACCCCGAGCAGCAAGACGCGCTCGATCGCGTGACGGCGCTGCTCGTGAACGAGCTCGAGGCCTCGAAGCGGGTGGTGGCCTTCGCGAAGAAGGGCGCGCCCGAGGGCTCCGCGGTCGCCGACGCTAGCAGCGACGAGCCGGCCCCGACCGCCGACGCGCCCGCGACGAAAAAGCCTGCAACCAAGGGCGGAGACGACGACGACCGGCCCGCGAAGCCCACGGCGGCCCTGGTCGGCGCGGCGCAGCCGCAGGCCTATGCGCTGGTGATCGGCATCGAGAAATACCGCGACGTGCCCCCGCCTGCGGGCGCGCGCGGCGACGCCGAGAAGTTCGCCCGGCTCGCGCACTCGTCGCTCGGCGTGCCGGAGGAGAACATCCGCACCGCGTACGACGATCGCGCGACCAAGGGCGACATCGAGAAGCAGCTCCGCTGGCTCAAGGCCAACGTCGAGACCGGCGGGCGGATTTACTTCTATTTCGCCGGCCACGGCGCGCCCGACGCGACCAACGGGACACCGTATTTGCTGCCCTACGACGGCGATCCGAAGTTCGTCGATCAGACGGCGATCCAGCTCTCGAGCGTGCTCGCGCAGCTCTCGGACACCAAGGCGGGCGACGTGCTGGCGATCCTCGACTCGTGCTTCTCCGGCGCGGGCGGGCGCTCGGTGCTGCCTCCCGGCGCGCGGCCTCTCGTGCGCGTGCACGAGACCGCGGTACCCGCCGCAGGATCGCGCCTCGCGGTGCTCTCGGCCTCGGGCGGCGGAGAGATCTCCGGACCCGTCGCGAGCGGCACCGGCGGCCTCTTCACCAAGCACATCGCCGACGGCCTCGCGGGCCAGGCCGACGCCGACGGCGACGGGAAGCTCTCGCTGAAAGAGCTCTTCGATTTCGTGAAGCCGCGCGTCGCGAAAGAGGCCCGCCGCGACAACCGCGAGCAGACTCCGCAGCTCACCACCGGCCGCAACGTCGGCGACGGCGGCGGCTTCGTGGTGGCCTCGTTCAAGGGCAAGAAATGATCGGAAGCGCCCTGCGCCGCAGGACGAATTATTGAAGGTCGCAGTTCCCCCCGGCCAATACCCCGGGTGAGCCTCCCCCTTCGCCCTCCGTCCTCCCGCCGGTCCTCGCTCTCCTTCCGCGCCGGCGCGGTCCTCGGGCGATCCCTCGCGATCGTCGCCGCGCTCTGCCTCGGCGCCGCGACCTGCGGCCGAACCGGGCTCTCGGCCGACGATCTCGCGTCCGACGCCGACGCGGGCACCTGCGCTCCCACCGCGTGTGCCGCCGCCAAAGCCACCTGCGGCGAGCTCGACGGGCCCTGTGGCAAGGAAGACTGCGGCAAATGTGCTGCGCCGAGCACCTGCGGGGGAGCGGGCGCGAAGAACCAGTGTGGCTGTCTCCCGACCACGTGCCCGGCCGTGGGCGCCGAGTGCGGTGAGGTCCTCGACGGCTGCGACGCGATCCTCGAATGCGGGATGTGCCCGCCCGAGCTGATTTGCGGCGGAGGCGGCGGCCCGAACAAATGCGGCCCCGCCGCGTGCACGCCGACCACCTGTGTGGAGCAGGGATTGAGCTGCGGAAAGATCACCGACGGGTGCAGCAAGATCCTCGATTGCGGCGGGTGCGCTGCGCCCGACACCTGCGGCGGCGGCGGGACCGTCGGCGCCTGCGGCTGCACGCGGGTGACGTGCGCGAGCCTCGGCGCGGCCTGCGGCACCTCGTCGGACGGCTGCGGCGGGACGCTCGATTGCGGCACCTGCACGCCGCCCGACACCTGCGGCGCCAAGGCCCCGATGGCGTGCGGCTGCGTGCCCACCACCTGCGCCGCCGAGGGGGCGCAGTGCGGCTTCATCCTCGATCGCTGCGGCGGCGAGCTGGTCTGTGGCACCGACTGCTCGGAGCACAGCCACGGCAACAAGGTCTCGGTGTGCGTGGGAGTCGGGCCGACCGCCTGCTCGGAGGAGGGCCAGAGCTGCACGCCGCAGACCTGCGAGAAGCTCTCGGCGAAGTGCGGGAGCGTCAACGATGGGTGCGCCAACATCATCGAATGTGGCCCGTGCGCGGCCGGGACGACGTGCGGCGGCGGGGGGATACCCAATCACTGCGGGTGCACCCCGACGACGTGCGATGCCCACGGAGCGAGCTGCGGCGCGATCCCCGATGGATGCGGCCAGATGCTCGACTGCGGAGCTTGCCCGGCCGGGAAGGCCTGCGATCCGGCCTCTCGCACGTGTGTGATCGGGAATTGATCCAACCTGATCAGAAGTGCTCGAACGATCCGAGGTGGTCGCGCAAAGGATCGACCACGAGGCCCGGTGCGATCGGGAGGATCATCGGGAACGAGGCCAGCCGCGCGGCGGATCGGAGCGACGCGAGATCTTGCCCGGGCCGCGGCCAGAGGCCGATTTTTAGCGCGCGCGACCGATCTGCCACCGCGCGGATCGTCGCGAGCACGCGGGCCGGATCCACGCCGGGCGCGCTCCACTCGTCGACCCAGAGCAAGCCTTCGGGGCGCGGCTCGGGGAGATCGCGCAGCGGATCGTCGGGGGTCGCGAAGAGGTAGCCCACATCGCGGCCCTCGTCCGCGAGGATCCACGCGCCCGCGACCCGGTTGCGCCAGCGGAAGAAGCGCAGGAGCGCGCGTGATCGCGCGGGCCGCGTGGCCTCGGGTGCGCCCGCCCAGCTCGCCTCGTGCCAGGCGATGAGGCGATCGAAATCGGCTTCATTTGCCGGGCGAAACGAGAGCGCCGGGGCCGCGGGCAGCGCCTCGACGAGCGCGAAGCAGTCGACGGCCGGCAGGGCGACGAAGCCCAGCCGCGCGTAGTACGCGGCGTCGATGTCCGAGTAGAGGATCGCCGCCGCGTAGCCGAGCTCGGCGGCCTCGGCGACCATCGCGCGGATCAACGCCGGCGCGTGGCCGCGGCCGCGCTCGCTGTCCTTGGTGAACACCGCGCCGATGCCCATCACCCGCGCCTCGCGCCCGCCCACGCGAAAGAGCAGGCCGTAGCGCTTGCTCGCGGCGACGAGGCCGCGCGCGTCGTCGACGAGGCCGACGTAGCGCAGCAGCTCGGGGCCCGCGTGCGCGAGCTGCGCGGCGGTGTGCTCGACGTGCTCCGGGAGCGGGCGGCCGTAGCCCCAGAGCCCGTGGGTCTGGCGCGCGGCCTCTTCGATCCCCGCGCGATCGAGCAGCGGGACGTAGCGCGGCGTCGTCACGCCTCGATGGCCTCGATGGCCTCGATCGCCGCGAGCGTGCCGCGATCGATCTCGGCGTCGGTGAGGTACGGCGCCGGGCCGAGGCGGAGCAGATCGCGGCGGGCGTCGGCGAAGACTCCGGCCGCGCGAAGACGAGCGACGACGGCGCCGGCCGAGGCGTGGCGCACGGCCACGAAGCCGCCGCGGCGATCGTCGTCGCGCGCCGCGGCCACGTCGGCGCCGCGCCCGTGCGCGTCGAGGATCCCGAGGATGCGCCGCGTCTGCCGGAGCGAGATCGCGCGGAGCCGCGGCACGGTGAGGCCGAAGCGCTCCCAGTGCG
>JBDTXR010000342.1:0-10240 GCA_040006075.1 Byssovorax sp.
CGTAGGGGCTGAAGCTCTCGACGAAGCGCCGCTGCCCCTCGGAGTAGAGCGTATCGAGCGCGAGCGACGATTTACCCGCGCCGGAGACGCCGGTGATCGCGACGAGCTCGCCGGCGTGGAGATCGAGATCGACGCCCTGGAGGTTGTGCGTGCGGGCGCCGCGGAGGCGGATGGCTTGCATGGGGGGTCATGCTTCTAGGCGAAATTGCGCCCGCGGCAAGCCCAATACGTGTACAGGCGTTCAGCCCGGGGTGCTTCAGGCGGGCGATCTCGGCGATTCGCGACTCAGTCGAAGCTCACGTGAGGCGCAACCGCGCTGCGCAGCCGCTCAATCAGCCTTTCATCCATGAGCCCGTAGTCGTCCGGGATGTGCAGGCACACGACCCGCTTGCCGGCCATTGCACCGGGAAAACTCTGCTCGAGGCTCTCAGCATGCCAATCATCCATCACGAAGATCAGCTCTGCCCACACGACATGATCGGCCGTGACGCGGACCCGCGCGTCCTCTTCGGTACCGGCGGACTGCACTTGATGTCCGGCCACCCCGTCGAAGGCGCGTTCGGCCGTGAGGCTGCGGAGGCGGTTTCGGCTACAGACGAAGAGTAGGTTCATGGGGTCGATGCGCCTCCGCGGACTGCCGTTCGTTCAGCCAGGACATGTCCGCGGATCACCATGATCCCGCGAGCCTCCCGCCCGAGCTTGCTCACCGCGCCGCCGCCATGATAACGCACCCGGATGCTCCAGGGCGCAATCATCGGTCTCGTCGTGGCGCTGGTCATGATGTTCATTCAGCGACAGAACGCGAAGAAGGGCACGGGGATCGCCGGTCAGCTCGAGCGCGCGCTCGGCGAGCGCGGCCCGCTCACCCTCACGGAAGCCGCCGAGGCCGTCGGGAAGACCTCGTTCATGGGTCGCGGTGAGGTGGCCCAGGCGCTCAACGCGCTCTCGTCGGTGGGCAAGATCCGCATCCTCCCGGCGCCCGAGGGCACACCGCAGCTCGAGAAGGTCGACCTGATCCGCTACGAGCGCATCAGCGGCTGAGCCGCTCCGACGACTGGATGGCCAGAACTTCCGCGCGGCTCGCACGTACAAGCCGGCCCCGCCATGAAGACGCCCCCTGCCCTCCGGTCTCTCGTCGTGTTGTTCGCGCTCTCGCCGGCCCTGGGCTGCGCCGCAATGTCCGGCACAACGCCGCCGATCACCGCGGAGCAGGCTGCGGCCACGGCCCCACCTCCGGTGTTCGCGCTCGCGGCCGGGGTCACCGATCACCCCGCCGATGCCGCCGACAACGGCGTGACCTCGCGGATCACCGCAGTGACCGTGTACTCCGATCGAGCGATCGTCAGCCGCGAGGCGACGGTCGCGCTCACCGCCGAGCCCACGGTGTTTCGCTTCAAGAAGCTGCCTGGCTGGGTCGATGATGGCTCGGTGCGAGCCGCCACCAGCACCGGCAAGATCGTCGACGTGAGCGTGGAGCGCCACTACCTGGCGCGGTCGAGCGACGAGGGGTTCCGCAAGGTCGAGCTCAAGCACAAAGCCCTGCTCCAGCAGGTCCAGGCGCTCGACGACGAGCTTTTGATCCTCGGCGCGCAGAAGGAGCACGTCGACTCGATCAAGGTGTTCTCTCTGGAGAAGCTCACCAAGGATGCTCCCACGCGCGACATCAAGATCGAGAGCTATGGTGAGGTGATCGACTTCGTGACTGGCACTCTGCGCAAGACGGCCGCGGCGCGCCGCGACACGCAGGCGCAGCGCGAGCAGCTCGCCCCCGACGTGGAGGCCAGCGCCAGGAACCTCGAAGAGCTGCGGCGATTGACCAAGCTCGAGGAGACCACGGTGCTGGTCACGGTCCAGGGCACCGCCGCCGCGAGCGCGAAGGTGACGTTGAGCTACGCCACCCCCGGCGCCACCTGGGAGCCGATGCACGAGCTCCGCACCGTCGCGAGCGATCCCGACTCGGCCGAGCTCACCTCGTTTGCGGTGGTCACCCAGACCACCGGCGAGGACTGGAGTCACGCCGATCTCTCGTTCTCCACCCAGTCGTCGTCCGACAGCGAGCGGATCCCGGAGCTCGAGATCCTGGCGCTCGGCAAGACCCAGGACACCACCCAGAGCACCACCCGGCGCACCACCTCGTTCAGCTCCGCGCAGAAGAAGTACACCGAGCAGAACCGCAACTGGAACCTGATGAACCAGGCGCCCTCGCAGCGCGGCTCGGAGCTGGAGCGCTTCGAGCAATACTACACCGACAACGTGGCCTCGTTCGAGCGGGTGCAGAGCAAGACGGTGGAGATCTTCCAGGGCCTGCAAAAGCGCGGAACTACGGTGCATTTCGTCGCCGCCGATCCGGCGATCATCCGCTCCGACGGCCGCCCGATCCGCCTCCGGATCGGGAGCAGCCACATCAAGGTTCGGCGAAGCATCATCGCCGCTCCGGAAGAGTCGCTCAACGCGGCGGTCACCCTGGAGCTCAACAACAAAACCAATCAACCGCTCTTGCCCGGGAGCGTGGCCCGGTATCGCGACGGCGCCTTCCTCGGGATGACCGACGTCGATTTCGTCGCCAAGAACGAGGACTTCTCGGTGTTCTTCAACGTCGCCGACGACGTGAAGCTGACCCGGGAGCTCGACAAGAAGCAGAGCTCGCTGGTGCGCACCGCGCGCAACCGGATGCAGCTCTCGTTCGTGAGCACCGCGAAGAACCTCTCGGATCGCGACGTCACGGTCGTCCTCGCCGAGCGCGTCCCCGTGTCCGAGAACGACGAGATCCGCGTCAGCAACATCCGGGTCCTGCCCGGCGAGAAGCCCGACGTGAAGGGCATCGTCCGCTGGACTCTGGTGCTCAAGCCCCACGAAGAGCGCGAGCTCCGCGTGTCGTACCAGGTCGAGTATCCGCCGTCGCTGGTGCTCGACGTCCGCCGCGAGCGCGCGAAGAGCCCCGCGGCCCCGAGCCCCGCCAGGGCCCCGCAGCGCGACTTCGAGGATCGCATTCTCCAGCTCGAGAAGGACCTCTGATCCCGGGTGAAGCCGCGCGCCCTCGCCTCGGGATCAGCGTGGAAATCAGAACCCGAGCTTCCCTGACCCCTTGTCGACGACCTTCTTTTCGTACCAGCCCATCGACGCGTGGATCCGGCTCCGATAGATGATCGCGCTCACGACCCAGAGCCCCCAGAACAGGATCACGAGCGGGGAGCGTCCTACGGCCGCGTCGGGACCCAGGGTGCTGACCTGCGGCATCGAGGGCACCCAGCGGACCACAATCGACTGCCCCACCTGGAGGCGACGGAACGTCTCTTCATGGACGTCGTCATCGACGTTCGGCTCGGTGGGCGCGACGCTGGCCAGGACGCGATAATGATGGGTCACGTGGCCGTCATCGTCGGTGTCGTACGGCTCGAGCAGGGTGATGGTCGCCGACCGCGTCTCGCCGGCGACAGCGCGCAGGAGATACGGTCCGAACACCGTGGCCCAGACCAGCGCCCCTGCGAGGCCGAGGAGAGCTGACCAGCGCCGGAAGAAGCGCGCTTTCGCCTCGAAGCGAGCGCCGAGCGGCTCGGACGAGAGGAGCATACGACGGCTCGGAGGGGCCTTGAGCACGAGCCCCGACGGACCCCGGTAACCGTGCGCCGGGCCCTCCGGATCGGGCGCGACGACGAGCACCCCCGCGGCCCACACCTCTTCTCCCGGGGTGAGCTCGGCAGAGCAGGTCCGCCGGGCGAGATTGACCATGATCTTTCCATCCATCGCGTCGACGAGGAGGACGTCGTCGGGCGGCTCGACGCGGGTGCGCCGCCCGGCGGCATCGACGAGGTAGAACGGCTCGACGAAGATCCGGCGCGACACCTCGGTCCACGCGTGCGACCACACGCCCGAGCTCTCGGTCTCGGTGCCGTCCTGGTCCACCTCGACGCGGACCGCGAGCGTCGCGCCGTCGGCAGTCGCGACGCGACCGTGAAGGACGATTTCTCCCGCCACGTACGGCCGATCGGGCTGGAAGCTCGCCTTCGCCGCGGTGGCCATTCGCCGGTGCCGAGCGGCGGCCACCAGCGCGTGGCCCACCAGCCCCGCGAACGCGAGCGCGCCGGATCCCGCGAAGACCAGCGAAAATGCCGCGCTCAGGGTCAAGGTCGGGGCGATCCGAGCCCCGCCGTCCAGCGCCGAGCCGAGGTCGATCATCCTGGCTACGCTAGCAGAGCGTCACGGTCCCGGCTCGACCTTCACGCCACCGACCGGCAAGCCGCTCTCCACGCCGTAATACCGGTGAGAGGGCCTGTCGATGATCTCGTCGAGCCTCGGAAACTCGGCCGGGTAGTGGCTCGACAGCCACGCGCTGCAGGCGCTCGCGTGCTCGTCGAAGTATTGATATCTCACCGAGGTGTTGACGCAGGCCTTGAAGGCCGCCTTGGCGCGGGCCTCCATCGGCTCGCTCACCTCGTCGAGGCGGCCGCGAAAGGCGGCGCGGATCTCTTCCCAGGGCGCGCCCCACGGGCTCGCGCCCTGGGCCTTCCAGCTCTTCGGGAAGGGCAGGGTGAGCAGCTCCACCCGGAGCCGCGCGTGCATGCGCGCGACGCGGCTGGCGGAGGCGACGACCCATTTCGGGGGCGCCATGGGCTGGAGATTCAGCACCTCGGCATAGGCCTTCTCGGCGCCCTCGATCGCTGCTCGTCGCTCCTTGATCCAGGTCGACACCAGCCTGTTCACGAACTTGAGAACGTCGTCGCGCTCGCCGGCTCCCTTGTAGACCGGGCGCGCGATCGCCTCGGCCTCGCGGCGCTTCGCCTCGGCGAAGAAGAAGATGGCCTCTCCCACCGCCGTGAGCACCCGGGCGACGGGTCGATTCTCGTCGCCGCTGTAGTCCTGCTGCAGCCTCTTTATCACCCGCTCGGGATCGCGGTAGGACGCCCGCACCTTCTCGTACTCCGCAGCGGCCCTGACGTCTTCGTGGAGCCCCACGAGCGCCCGCGCGAGGCCCGCGTGAGCGAGGATCTGCACGTCGACCCGGGCGTTCCTGTCGATCATCGCCATCGCGGCCTCGAACCTCTTCTTCGCCCCCTTGAGGTCGTCGTGGTCGAGCGACGACATCGCGAGCGCGTAGGCGATCTGCGCGGTCTGAGCGGGCTTCTTGCTGCCATAGGTCCGGTTGAGCTCGCCGGCGTTGGCCTCGGCCTGCGCGATCTGGCCGAGGCCGAGGCGCAGCACCGTGGCGTCCATCAAGGCCTCCGGCGCCTTCTCGTGGGCCGGAGTCGCGCGGGCGAAGCTCTCGTACCAGGTGGCGGCCTCGTCGTAGAAGGCCATCGCGTGGTAGCTGCCCGCGATCTCGTAGCGCGCCTTCTTCGCCAGCTCGGTGGCGTCGAGGTGATAGCGGGGATCGATCAGCACCTTGCGGATGGCGATCGATCGGTCGATGTTGCGCGCGGCCTGGTAGGCGCGAGCGGCGTTGTAGAGGATCTCCTCCATCCGCTCGCAGCCGGCGCTCTTGCCCTCGCAGGCGGCCTTGCCGTACTGCTCCCAGATCTGGAAATACATCGCCCCGCCCGCCTCGTAGGTCGCGTAGGCGTCGTCTCCCCCGCGGTCGGCCACCTGGATCCGCTGCTCGGCGTGGAGGCGGAGAATATCGCGTTGAATCTTGCTCAGCACGCCGCACTCGTCGACGTTGACCTTGTCCTTTCCACCTTCGCAATAGAGGCCCGCGAAGGCCGGGACGTCACGCGCCATGTCGTCGTAGCAGCTCGCGATCCCGCCGCTGCCAAGCACGTTGATCGACTCGAGGTAGAGCTGACTCGCGAACACGCCGACCGGGGTGTCGGCCCGGTGAAGGGCGAGGTCGCCGAAGAGGATCGCCGCCTCCTCGAAGCGGTTTTCGCTGTAGTGGAGTCGGGCCCGCGCATAGGCGATCTCCGCGTTCCGGTCGCGGGCCGCGGCGTCGCCGGGAGCGGGCTTGTCGTCGCAGAGGAAGCGACGAAACGCGCCGTCGAGCTTGGTCTCGGCGTCGTCGAGGTCTCTCGCGGTGAGCACCGCGAGCTTGGTCCGACCCGCCCCGCCGGGGAGCCTGCCCATCGAGGCTCGACTCTGGAGCTGCTTTGCGGCCGCGAGCAGATCGGCCGCGGCCATCGGCGAGGCCGCGGCCGCCGAGCAGTCGGCGAGCGCCTCGCGCACCTTCGGGGACAGACACGCTTCGACGGCCCTGGCCGGATTGGCGCCGAGCGACATCGCCGCGACGAGCGCGGCGCCGAGGATCATCGAGGTGGTCTTGGACATGGGGTCTCCCGTGCAGGCGCGCCGCCCTCGCGGGCGGGCGCGAACCTGCGATCGAGCGCGGCGCGGGCCGGATGTTCCCACCAACCGGGCCAGGAAAGACGCCATCCCGGCTTCGTCGTGGTCTCGTGTCAGCTCGGCGCCGGAAGCCTCGCGTTGCGGCGACGACGCGGCGCGGATCGCTCGGCGGGCGCGATCGCCCGTAAGCTCGCGCGATGCGGGTGATCCCACCCTCCGCCGGACCACCGATCTTCGCCGCGCTCGGCAGCCCGGGCGCGGCGTTCACGCTGGTCTCGGCGCGGATCGATCGCGACGCGGTGTGGGCGAGCCTGTGCCGTGCCGCCGATCCCACGCGGTGCTTCGCGATCCAGCTCGACGATCCGCAGAAGGGCTGCGAGGCGACGCGCGCCGGCCCGTGGTGCGTGAGCTTCCCCGACGGCGCGCCGCCGGAAGAGGCCCGCGCGCCGCTGCTGAAGGCGTTTGGATCGCTGAAGGACGAGGCGATCTGGCAAGAGGCCGACGCCGCGCCCAGGGCCGCCCCGCCGCGCGCCGAGGCCGCGCCGAGCCGCGCCGACGAGCCGCACGTCGTCGCGCATCCCGGCGCGCTCGCGGCGGCCGTCGTCGTCGCGCCGATCCTGATCGGCCTCGCGGTCGGCCGCGCGCTGCGCTCGCGACGGACCGCGCGCCCGGCCGCCCGCGCCGCGCTCGCGCTGACCCCGATCGTCGCGGCGTACCTGCTCTTGCCGATCTTCGCGCGCGTCGGCGGCTGGGACGTGCTCCTCGCGGGCCTGCTCGTCGGGGTCTCCGCGCTGGCGGGATCGTCCCGCGAGAGCGGTCGATCGCTCGGGCGCAAGCTCGGCCTCGCCGCCGTCGCCACGGCCCTCGCGCTCGCCGTCGTCGAGCTCGGCGCGCGCCGCTTGCCCGCGCCGCACACGGTGTTTCCCGCGCCCGGGGCCGCTCGCCTGCTCTTCGACGACGTCCCCGGGATCGAGGCCTGCGCGCCGTTCTATCCGGCGTCGACGCCGGGGCCGTTCCTCGATCGCACCCGCGGGATCCGGCCCGGCGCGCCGATCGTGATCCACCTCGGCGACTCGATGGTCGAGGGCGTCGGCGTCGCTCCGGGCGAGACCTTCGTGGCGCGCCTCGGCGAGCTGGAGCCCGGTGTCAACAACGTCAACGCCGGATTTGCCAGCACTTCGGCGGACGCGCAGCTCCTCTTGATCCGCGGCTGGCTCGACCGCCTCGCGGCCGCGCGCGTGGTGCTCTACGTGTTCGGCACCAACGATCTCGCGGAGATCGATCGCCCCTACCCGTGCTGCCCGGGCGGCCCGCTGCTCGACGCCTCGCGCGAGGCGCGGGCCCGCTGCGCGTCGCCGGGACGGCTCGCGCGGCGTCGGGATCGGCTCGCGGCCAGCCCCGCGCCCTACCCGCTCCGCGTCGCCACCGGAGCCTCGACGCTGGCCCGGCACGCCGTCGTCGCCTTCGCCCGCGTCGGCGGATCCCTCGGCGCGCCGGCCGCCGAAGGAGCGCCGGATCCGGACGCGCGCTTCGTTCGCTTCGCCGCGGTCGTGGGCGCGATGCGGCGCGAGATCGCCGGGCGCGGCGTGGCCTTCACGCTCGCCTACCTGCCCGCGCGCGCGTCGCTCGAGGCCGCCGCGCCGAAGGAGACCGGCGACTACGCGGTGCGCGGACGCGTCGCCGATCTCGCGCGCGAGCTCGGCGTCCCGATGCTCGATCCGTGGGAGATGCTCGAGGCCGCCGTCCGCCGCGACGGCGCCGCGCGCTACTACTTCGCGCCCCCTGACATCCACTTCACGCCCGAGGGACACCGCGTCGTCGCCGCGTGGATCGACCACGAGCTGCCCGCGCCGCGGTGAGCATTTCGATTTTCCCTGCCGGTCGTGGACGAACTACGCTCGGCGGATGCGAACCTCCCCGGTGCTCCCGGCGATCGTTGCAGCTGCAACGATCGCCCTCGTCCACGGCTGCACGCTGCCGCTCACCGGGCTGCCCGTGGGCGCCGGCGGCGACGCGGCGGCGAGCGCGACCTCGGCGGGCGGTGGGACCTCGACCGCGGCGGCGACGACCTCGGGAGGCGGCTCGATGACGACGACGAGCGGGCCGACGACGGCGAGCGCGACGGCGTCGAGCAGCTCGACCGGCGCCCCGCCGGAGTGCTCGACGAAGCCCGACTGCCCGGCCGACGGCAGCTGCTCGACCTACGACTGCGTCGGCGGAACGTGCATGCAGTCGCCGGCCAACGAGGGAGTGAAGATCTCCGATCCCGACGGCAACTGCCTGAAGACGGTCTGCGTCGGCGGTGAGCTCAAGATCCAGACCGACGACATGGACGTCGGCAGCGACGGCGATCCGTGCACGGTCGACGGTTGCAGCAACGGCGCGGCGACCCACCCGCCTGGCAACGACGGCGACAGCTGCGGCGCGCCCGGGAAGCATTGCTTCAGCGGCCAGTGCCTCGAGTGCGCGGATCCGACGCAGTGCCCGCAGGCCGCGAACGCGTGCACCGTCGCCACCTGCGACAGCGGGCTTTGCGGGTTCGGGTTGGCGCCCGACGGGACGAGCTGCGCCAACGGCAACGCCTGCAACGACCCGAGCACCTGCGCCGCGGGGGCCTGCGTCCCGCATCCGAAGAGCAACGGCGGGTCGTGCGCTTCCGGCTTTGGCAAGTGCGTCGACGGGGGCTGCTGCGCCAGCCTCCTCGTCTGCGGCAACGGGAACACCTGCTGCAACTTCGGGCAAACCTGCAACCCGGGCCAGCAGTGTAAGTGAGGGCCGGTGCCCCCGGCGCGGGGGCCGCGGCCGTGGACAAGCCGTCCTCTTCGCGGTACGAGGCCCCCGCGTGGCCAAGGAGAAGGTAGTTCCCGGCGAGACCCTGATCTCCCGTAACAAGCGGGCGAGCTTCAACTTCGAGCTCGGTCAGAAGTACGAGGCCGGCGTGGTCCTGATCGGGACCGAGGTGAAGATGCTCCGCGCCGGCCCGGCCGACCTCACCGACGCTTGGTGCAGCGTTCACAAGGGCGAGGCCACGCTGAACGGGGTCAACATCCCGACGATGCACGGCGCGGCGTTCGGGCACGAGAACAAGCGCCCGCGCAAGCTCCTGCTCCACGCCAACGAGATCCGGGATCTGCACGAGGCCATCTCGCGCGACGGGATGACGGTCGTGGCCACCAAGATCTATTTCAAAGACGGTCGCGTCAAGGTCGAGCTCGCCCTGGCCAAGGGCAAGAAGTGGGTCGACAAGCGCGAGACGATGAAGGCGCAGGACGCCGAGCGCGAAGCGAAGGTGGCGATATCCCGCGGACGGAGGGGCGATTGAGCTCGGCGTTCACCTGGAGCAAGGGCGGGACAGGCACGCTGCTGACGATCCGCGGCGAGCTGATCTCGGTGGCGTCGTCGACGGCGTCGGCGCCGGGCTCGCGCCCCGAGGCGACGATCGACGGCGCGTCGTTCCGGATCAAGGTCGCGCGCTGCCGCAAGCAGGAGCCCGGGTTCATCATCGACGGCCGGCTGATCGACACCGTGCGCGAGGTCCGGCTCGATCTGGAGCGTCGGCTCTCGAACTGAGCAGCGCGCGGGGTCGCTTGCCGCGGGGCGCGCGGGCTTCTACCCTCTTGCGTCATGAAGATCCCTGCGCGACCCAAGGTCATCATTCGCCGCTGTACGAGCTACGACGTCGAGCGGATCCGGACCATCGTCCGCGAGGGGATGGAAGAGCTCGATTTGCGGCCGACCGGGCGCACGTTGCTCAAGCCCAACGTCGTGGCCTCGGGGCCGGTGTTCCAGAACGCGTACACCCGGCCGGAGTTCGTCGAGGGCGTGCTCCGCGCGGTGCAGGACCGCGACGACGGGAGCATGAAGGAGCTGGCGGTGGGCGAGCGCTGCGGGATCACCGTGCCGACGCGCGCGGCGTTCGAGGGCGCGGGCTACTACGAGATGTTCAAGCGCACCGGCGTGAAGCACT
>JBDTXR010000343.1:0-10228 GCA_040006075.1 Byssovorax sp.
CCTTGGCCGTCACCTTCCGCGCCTTGGACCGCGTGTGCGTTAGCACGGCGTCGGGCTCGGCGAACAGGGCGGCGAAGCGGCCCGCCTCGTCGCGGTAGACGTGCTTTGCGGCGTCCTTGAGCCGACGAAAGTGCTTCTCCCAGTCGGGGATCGCCGCGTCGCGCTTGCTGCGCGCCTCGTTGAGGGTGGCCAGCGGGACGGTGAGGGCCGCGAGTGCCATGTTGACGGCCTCGTTTTGCTTGTGGCCTTCCACGCAGAGAGCAGCGATGTCCTTCGGCGGCGCCTCGCCCTGAATGCCAGCGAGCAGCGTCCGGATCTCCGCGGTCTCGGCCATGTAAGGCAAGCTCACGAGCCGGGTGGGCGCATACTTCGAGAAGCGCGCGAATGGGCTGGTCCGGGAGCCGAGGCCGGCGCCGGGGAGCTTGTCGGCCAGCGAGAGGATGGTCTTGTCGCGGCTGGCATCGAGCTTCGCGACGCTGGTGGCGATGGCGTCGTAGCTGTGCTCGCCTTTCTCCACGGAGGCGGTGAACTCGAGGAAGACGGCGTGTTGCAGCTTGAAGGCGGTGAAGTCGGCCTTCAGGTCTTTGGAGATGCCGAGATCGGTGAAGCGGGAGACGACGGCGTCGCCATACGTTACGCGGTTGACGAGAGGACGGGCCATGCAGTGCTCCTTGCGGGCGTAAAGGGAGGACGGCGGACGGAACGTAGGATCGAGCACTATGCCGGCGTACGCAAGAGGATGCGGAGGGGCGGCGGGATCGGGATCATTTTGTGCTGAATGCCACATTGGAGAGGAGCCAGTGGCAGGCGCGAGCGCCGGGCGGTGGCGTTGGAGGGCTCAACTGGCGCACAATTGCATGAAACACAACATTTTATGGCTCCAGCGATGGGTGCTCGGCCGAGAAGATGGCGGTCGCGGGGCTCGAATGGGACGAACCGGCGCCAGGCTCGCTGATCTCTGGCCGCGCGAGAGCTCCTCGCCATCTGCATCTGTTTTCCACGCGGACCGGACCCGGACAACCGCATGTGCCCTTGCAGTTAAATTCTCCTCCGCTCCGCAACAGCAGGATGGAGATCGAGATCCCGGAGCGAGAGCCGAGGCCGTGACGCGCGCCATCCTCCTCTGGAATTCAAAGCGGGGCTGAGGCCAAGAGAGGTGCCCTGTGCTCCGAGGGAAATGAAGATGGCGGCCTGAACAGGTGCTGCGCGATCCTGCACGTGCCTTTTGCTACGGAGCAAACCGGGATCTGCAACCATCCCTCTCTGGCAGAGAGGGTCCGGCCATCGGTCGCGTCCCGGATCACGCGAGCGCTCCTCTGCGCCCGTCGCGCTGGTATCCTCCGCCGCGAGCCTCTGTTTTCGGCTCGCCGATCCCTCTCCCGAGCAGGCCCGATGACGCGAGAAACCGCTGTGATTCCCCCGCTTCCGGACACCGACACCGCCCGCGCGATCGCCGCGGCGCCGGCGCGCATGGAGCTGTGGGACGACGCCGAGCGCGTCGCGGCCGACGAGCAGACGCCCGACGAGGTGACGGCGATCTACGCGCACGTGCTCGCGCAACCGCTGCCGAACGAGGTGCTGCTTTCGCTGTGCGAGCGGGCGGCGGCGTTCCTGGCGGAGTGGTCGGAGGATGGAACCGCGGTGATCGCCGTGCTCCTGCGGGCGCTGGCGATCGATCCGCTGGCGCCGTGGGCCTTCCGGCGGCTGACGATGCTGCTGACGATCGAGCGGCGGTGGGACGAGCTGCTCTCGCAGTACGATCGGCGGATCGCGGCGACCGCGGATCCGGCGCATCGGGTGGACCTGCTCGGGGAGGCGGCGCAGGTCGCGCGGGATCTGGCCGGGCGGGCCGATCGAGCCATCGAGTACCTCGGCGCGCTGGTGACGTTGCGGCCCGGGGACGCGCCGGTGACGGCCTCGCTCGAGCGGCTGCTGGAGCGCGAGGGGCGGTATCGGGAGCTGGTCGCGTTGCAGCGATCGCGGCTCGCCGGCCTCGACGCGGCGGAGGCGCGGAGGCTGCGCGGGGTGATCGCGGCGTGCTTGCTCGACAAGCTCGACAGCCCCGCCGAGGCGCTCGACGAGAGCGAGGGGCTGCTCGACGATCCGGCGACGGCGACGACCACGACGCAGCTCCTGGAGCGGGCGTTCGTGGCGGCGAGCGCGACGCTGGACGATCGCACGCGCGCGCTCGCGGGGGCGCGGAAGCACTACGCCGCGCTCGGGAGCACCGGCGAGACCATTCGCGTGCTCCAGATGGCGCTCACGGTGGCGTCGCCGCCGCGATCGGGCGACGCGCTCGATCCGCTCGAGCTCCACCACGACGTGGCCAACCTGCTGGTGAGCGAGGGGCGCGAGGCCGAGGCCGTCGATCATTTCGCGGCGCTGCTGGCCCTCGATCCCGCGTCGGAGAGCGCCGGCGCTCGCCTGCGCACGCTGTCGGAGCGGACCGGGCGGCTCGATCGCTACGCCGACGCGCTGGCGCACGCGGCGGGCGGGCTCCCGATGGTCGGCGATGGGCTCTCGCCGCGCGCGGTGGCGCTGCTGTTCGAGGCCGGGACCGTGCGCGCCGACGTGCTCGACGACGCGACCCACGCGGCGGCGCTGTTCCTGCAGATTTTCCGCTGCCGCGCCGCGGATCCGGCGATCTTGCTCGACGTCTGTCGACGGCTGGACGCGCTCTTCGCGGGCGACGAGCGGCGCGCGGAGCGGCTCGACGTGCTCGAGCGGCGCGCGTGGCTGGAGCCCGAGGCCACGACGCGGCGCGAGCTGCGGACCGAGGCCGCGCAGATCGCCGACGCGCTCGGCGATCCGGATCGGGCGCTGGCCGCCTACGCGCTGGTGCTCGGCGAGCACGCCGACGACGCCGCGGCGCACGACGCGTCGGTCGCGCTGCTCGATCGAACGGCGCGCTGGGCCGAGATGGTGATCGCGCTCCGGCGCGCGGCCGACACCAAGGACGATCTCGGGCCGGCGCTGCGGGTGCGCGCGGCGCGGGTGCTGGAAGAGAAGCTCGGCGATCCGGCCGCGGCCATCGACGCGTGGATCGAGATCGAGGGGCTGTTCGGCGCCGAGGACAGCACGGTCGACGCGCTGACCCAGCTCCTCGAGGCCTCGGAGCGGTGGGTCGATCTCGCGAGCGCGCTGGAGCGGGCCCTGGATGCGTCGCCGGCGCCGGCGCGCAAGCTCGCGCTGCTGGAGCGGCTCGGCGACGTGTACCGCCTGCACGCGGCGCTGCCGCAGCGCGCGCTGGGCTGCTACCGCGCGGTGCTCGCCCAGGCGCCGGATCACCTCGGCGCGCGCGCCGGGCTGACGGCGCTGCTCGAGCACGCGCCGTGTCGCGCCGACGCGGTGAAGCTGCTGCTCGAAGCGTTCGCGGCGACCGGGGACTGGGCGGGCCGCCTCTCGCTGCTCGAGCACCGGCTGGAGCTCGCGGAAGGCGACGCGGCGCGCACGGATCTGCTGCGGGAAGCGGCGGATCTGCACGAGGTGCAGCAGGACGATCGCTCGGCGGCGCTGGCGGCGCTGGCGCGGGCGCTGCCGCTCTCGCCCGACGACGAGGCGATCGAGGCGCGGATCCTCGCGCTCGCCGACGTCACCGGCGAGCACGCGGTGGCCGCGCGCGCGCTCGGCGAGGCGGTGCGAATGGCCGTGCCCGGGCTGCGCGCCGCCGATCTCCACGAGCGCCGGGGCGCGCTGCTCGAGGGGCACCTCGCCGACGTGAGCGGCGCGCGCGAGGCTTATCTGGAAGCGTTTTCGCACGCGAGCGATCGTCCGCGCACCGCCGCCGCCGTGGTGCGGGCCGCGGTGCGCGAGGCCCGCTGGGACGTGGCCGCGACGACGATCGTGGCCTCGGCGCGCGCGCGCGGCGTGGTCGACGCGGAGCTGCTCGCCGCCCTCGAGGCCGCGGCCGCGGCGGGCGCGGCCTGGGACGCCGTGACGACCGAGCTTTCGGACGCGGTCGAGGCCGATCGCGCGCTCTCCGCGCCGCTCGCCGGCGAGCTCGAGCGCCGCGCCGCCGTGTGGCACCGCGATCACCGCGCGGATCCGGTCGCGGCAGAGCGCGCGCTGGACCGCGCGCTGGTCCGCTCCGGCGACGAGATCGCCACGCTGCGGCTCCTCGCCGACGTGCAGCGGCGCGCGCCCGGCGCCTCGCTCGTAGCCACGCGGATCCGCCTCGCCGACGCCGGCGACGACGTGCTGGAGGCGCTGCGCGAGGCCGCGGTGATCGCGCTCGACGTGCTCCACGACGAGCCGCAGAGCGCGGTGATCTTCGATCGGCTGCTGCGCGAGATCGCGGCGCGCCTCGACGCCGAGGCGACGCCGCCCGTGTCGCTGGGCGGGGACAGCGGCGAGTGGGGCGCGGGTGGATCCGAGCCGCCGCCCCCGGCGCTCGGCGAGCTCGCGGCGTTCACCGTCGACAAGCTCGTGGCCCTGGCGTCGTCGCGCGGCGATCACCTGGACGCGGTGACGATCCTCGTCGGCGCGGCGCGCTTGCCGCTCGGGGAGGCGGCGGCGCTGGCGCGGCTCCACCAGGCCGCGGCGATCGCCGCGGATCCGATGGGCGACGACGATCGCGCGATCACGCTGCTGCAAGCGATCGTCGCGCGCGCTCCGGCCGACGCCGAGGCCCTGGCGCGGCTCTCGGCGCTGTTCGCGAAGACCGAGCGCACCGCGGATCTGCTCGCGCTGCGGCGGCACGAGCTCGCGCTGGCCACCACGGCCGCGGATCACCTGCGCCTGCGCCTCGACATCGCCGAGCTGCTCGGCCGCCTCGGCGACACGCCGGGTCGCCTCGCGGCGCTGCGCGAGAACCTCGCCGAAGAGCCCGCGCACCACGCCTCGCTCGAGGAGATCGCGCGGCTGCTGACCGAGGAGGGCGCGTTCGCCGATCTCGGATCGGTGCTCGAGAGCCAGGCCGAAGAGCTGGCCGAGCGCGGCCTGGGCGACCGCGCCGCGGCGCTGTTCACCCGCGCCGCCGAGCTCGCCGAGGCCCGCCTCGCCGACGTGCCCCGCGCGCTCGCCGCCCGCACCCGCGCCGCCGATTTCGCGCCGACGCCCGAGACCTTCGACGCGCTCGCGCGGCTCTCCACCGCGCGCGGCGATCACCCGGCCGCCGTCGCGTGGATCGAGCGTCGCCTCGCCGCGCTCGCCGACGACGCCGCGGCCGATCGCATCGCCACGGTCGCGCGCCTCGCCGGCGCGCACGTCAGCGCCGGCAGCGCCGACAACGCGCGCGCGGCGCTCGAGCGCGGGCTCCGCGACCACCCCGGGTCCGAGGCGCTCGCCGATCCGCTGCGCGCGCTCTACCGCGCCGCCGCCGCCTGGGAGAGCCTGGTCGAGCTCCTGACCGCGCCGAGCGAGCCGGAGAGCCGCGTCGCGCACCTGCGCGAGGCCGCCGATGTCCTGCGGATCAAGCTCGGATCGCGCGAGCGGGCCATCCCGATCCTCGAGGCGCTCACCGCGCTCGCGCCGAGCGATCGCGCCTCGCGCCTGATCCTCGCCGACGCGCTCCGATCCACCGGAGCGCTGGAGTCGGCGCGCACGATCCTCGATCGGTTGCTCGAGGAGTACGGCCGGCGCAAGCCGCCGGAGCGCGCCGAGGTGCACACCCAGCTCGCGCTGATCGCCTCGGCGACGAGCGACGAGGCCGAGGCGCGGCGGCAGCTCGAGACCGCGATCTCGATGAACCCCGAGCACCCCGGCGCGCTCCGCCTGCTCGGGGCGGTGTACCGCGACGCGGGTGATCTCGAGCGCTCGGCGCGGATGTTCGGCGCGCTGCTGCTGATCGCGCTGCGCCAGCCCGTCGGGAACGAGGTGGCCGAGGCCCCGGCGCGCAGCGAGGCGATGATCCACCTCCACGGCGTGCTCTCGCGCCTCGGCCAGAAGGACCGCGCCGAGGAGATGCTCGCCTCGGCGTTCGAGGCCGCAAAATCCAGCGATCACGAGGCCCAGAAGCTGGAGCAGGCGCTCCGCGGCGCGGGCGATCCGGCGCTGCTGCTGCGAGCGCTGATGCTGCGGATCGATCGCGGCGATCTCGACGGCGCCGCGCGCGCCGTGGCGCAGTCCGAGCTCGCCGACGTGCTCGCCGGCCTCGGCCGTCACGAGGAGGCGCTCGCCGCGCTCCTCGGCGCGCTGGCGCACGATCCCGCCTCGGCGCCGCTGCTCGCGCGCACCATCGCGTCGGCCCGCGCGGTCGGCCGCGAGGCGTCGCTCCGCTGCGCCGACGCGATCGAGCCGCTCGCCGCGCGCGCCGACGAGGCCGGACGCCGCGAGGCCGCCGCGGCCCTGTACTTCGCGCTGGGCGATCTCGCCGAGCGCGATCTCGCCGACGCCCCGCGCGCCCTCGCTGCCTACACGCGCGCCGAGTCCCTCGGCTTCGAACCGATGACGGTGTGGCGCGCGATCGATCGGGCCGCGGCCTCCGCGGGCGACGGCGCCTCGCAGATCCGCGTGCTCCGTCACCTGGTCTTCGCGGGCGAGTCCGGCGATCCCGCCGCGCTCACCGAGGACACCTACCGCCTCGCCGCGCTCGAGCTCGCCTCGCCGGCCGACCTCACCGCCGGCCTCGGCACGCTCGACTGGGCGATGAGCCGCGACGCCCGCCACGATCGCGCCGGCGCCATGCTCCGCCGCGCCGCCGAGGCGCAGCCGTCGGACACCGCTGTGCTCGCCGCCTACGAGCGCGTCGCCCGCGCCGAGGGCAGCTCGGCGATGCTGCTCGACGCCCTCGATCGGGCCTCGGCCGGCCCCGGCGCGAGCATGGATCTCCTTCGAGAAGCGGTCGATCTCGCCGCCACGGCCGGCGACTCCGCGCGCGTGGAGATCCTCCTCGACCGCGCCGTCGCCCTGGGCGAGGCCAACACCAACGGGCTCGCCGAAGCGGTGTGGGCGCTGCTCGCGCTCGCCGATCTCCGCGAGGCCGCCGCCGACGTCGAGGCCGCGGTGCAGCTCTTGGTCCGGGCGATCGAGGCCGCCGAGCACGACGATGCGCTCAAGCTCGCCGCGCGCGCCGCCGATCTCGCGGGGCGCCGCCTCGCCGATCCCGCGCTCGCCACCTCGATCTACGAGCGCCTGCTCGAGCGCGATCGTCACGATCGCGAGGTGTGGATGCCGCTGCTCGAGCTCCACCGCGGCGCCGGCGTGGGCGAGACGCTGGAGCAGAAGCTCCGCGAGGCGATCGAGTGCGCGTTCGACGTCTCCTGGAGGATCCAGCTCCGGCGCGAGCGCGCCGCGCTGCTCCTCGAAGAGCGCTGGGAAGACGCCGCGGCCGAGCTCGCCGAGGTGCTCCAGGAAGACGAGGACGACACCGCCGCGGCGCAGAAGCTCACCGAGCTCTACGAGCGCCACGGCCGCCGCGACGCGCTCGGCGAGATCCTCGATCGCCGCCTGAGCAGCGCGCGGATGCGCAACGACGACGCGGCGGCGATGGCCCTCTCGCTCCAGCTCGGCGCGCTCGTCGCGCCGACGAAGCCCGAGCAGGCGATCGACATCTACCGCGCCGCGCTCGAGACCACGCCCGAGAGCGCGCCGCTGCTCACGCGCCTGCTCGCGCTGTACACGGCCGATGACAAAGTTGACGAGCGCGCCGAGATCCTCGAGCGGCTCCTGGCGCTCTCCTCCGGCGAAGGTGCCCCCGAGCGCGCGCTCTCGCTGGCCTCGATCCGCGAGGAGGCCGGCGACGACGAGGGCGTGGCGCGGGCGCTGCGCCTCGGCTTCAAGGCCGCGCCCGCCCACGCCGAGATCCGCGCGCGCCTCGCCGCGTTCTACACCAGCCGCGAGCGCTGGGCCGACCTCGCCGAGATGCTCGCCGTCGAGGGCGCCGCGGCCGAAGGCGCGGCGTCGATCGCCCGCCTGCGCGAGGCCGCGACGCTCTACCTCGACCGCGTCGATCGCCCCGCCGAGGCCGCCGCCGCGCTCGATCTCGCCGCGTCGCGCGCGCCCGACGATCGCTCGTTGCTGGTCGATCTCGCGCGCTGCCTCGCGAGGGCCGGCCGCGAGGACGACGCGCGTGATCGCCTTGGAAAAGCGCTCGATCGCGGCGGCGTCGAGGGCCGCGTCGCGCTGCTCCGGCTCCGCGCCGAGCTGACCACGTCGCCCGATCAGCTCGACGCCGCGAGCGCCGATCTCGAGGCCGCGTACCTCCTCGATCGCAGCGTCGCGCCCGACCTGGCCGAGTGCCTCGAGCGCCGCCGCGCCACGCCGGCCGGCTCGGGCGATCGCGCGCTCTGGCTCCGCCTCTTCGATCTGCTCGTCGACATGCGCCGCGGCGAGCCCGCGCGCGATCTCCTCGGCGAGTGGCTCACGCAGAACCCCGGCGACGTCGCCTCGCTCCGCCAGACGGCTTACCTCGACGCGCTCACCGGCCGCTGGGACCAGGCGGTCGAGCTCTGCGATCGCGTCGTCGGCCTCGAGGAAGGTCCCGCCCGCGTCGAGGCCGCGCTCCTCCTCGCCGCCGCGTGCGTGCAGGCGGGCTACCGCGCCGACGCCCGACCGGTGCTGGAGGCGGTGCTCCGCGACAACCCGACCAACGCCGCGATCCGCGCCAATTTGAAGCAGATCTACGAGGAGACCGCCGCCCACCGCGAGCTCGCCGATCTCCACCTCGCCGAGGCCGCGCAGGCCACCGACGCGGCCGACAAGTTCGCCGCGCTGAGGCGCGCCGGCACGCTGCTGCTCGAGTCGGTCGGCGATCCCGGCGCCGCCGTCGCCCCGCTCCAGACGGCGCACGAGCTCCGCCCGCGCGACGGCGACGTCACCGCGCTCCTCGCCGACGCGTACATCAGCGCCGGCCGCTTGCAGGAGGCGACCAGCTTCCTCGACACCTCGATCGCCGCGCACAAGGGCCGCCGCTCGCGCGAGGCGTCGATGCTGCAACAGCGGATGGGCACCATCGCCGGCCTCATCGGCGATCAGACCAACCAGATCGGCTGGCTCAACGCCGCGCTCGACACCGACGCGCAGAACTCCGAGGCGGCCTCGGTCCTCGCCGACGTCGCCACCGAGCTCGGCCAGCTCGAGATCGCGCTGAAGGCGCTCAAGGCCATCGCGCTGATGAAGGCGCCGAAGCCGATCACCCGCGCCATGGCCTACCTCCGCCAGGCGCTGATCGCCCAGGACCAGGGCGACGTGCGCAAGGCCATCCAGCTCGCGCGCAAGGCCCAGTCCGAGGACGCGAACCTCGAAGAAGCCGCGGCGCTCCTCGCGGAGCTGACCGGCTAATACTCCTTCAAATCAAGCCTTTTTCGCGCGCTTCGCCAGGGCCTTCTGCTTGGCCTTGGCGTAGCCGGCCTCGTCGATCGCCTCGTCGTGGGCGAAGGCGCCGAGCGCCGGGACCACCGTGGCGTCCCACGCGTCGCAGAGGCGCAGCGCGAGGAAATCGCTCCACAGCGCTTCGAGCGTGGCCTCGAGCGCCTCGCAGAGGCGCATCCGCTCGTAGAGGACCTCGTGCGCGTCGTCGTCTTTCTTGGTGAGCTCCGCGGGCAGCGCCAGCGCGGCGAGGCCGAGGGTGTCGGCCTTGAAGGTCCACGCGTACTCGCGGTCCTCGGTGATCATCCGGATCCGCGCCTCGCGCGGGAGCTTGCCTTGCCGCAGCGCCTCGCGGGCCTCGGGCGCCGCGCCCGGCGCCGCGCTCTTGAGCACGCTCTCGTCCTTCTCGAACGAAAGCGTCAGCCGCGTCTCGAGCCAGAGCGAGCACGACGACCTCCCGTGCGGCGCGAGGTTGGTCTCGAAGAGCTGGCTCTCGAACCAGAGCCAGAGCAAAAACTCCCGCCCTACGAAGCGATTTTGCTCGATCCGCTCGATCAGATCCTTCACGCCTCGCCTCCTTCTTCGTCGTCCTCGCGCGAGAGCGACGTCGGCTCGGCGGCCTCCCAGAATTTCTCGGCCTTCGAATCGAGCCCGCGCCGCTCGACCGCGGTCCCCGGGCTCTCGGGCACGAGCTTTCGGCCAAACGATTTCTCGAAGAGCTCCTGCGCGAGGAGGTGCATCTTCTCCGACTGGCTGAAGAAGCGCGCCACGCCGCTCTGCACGTTCCACACGAGATCGATGCTCTTCGTCGAGGGCAAGAGCTGCTTCCGCAGGCGCTTGACGACGAACATCTTCAGATCCGCTTTGGCCTTCTTTCCCAGCCGCTCCACGCCTTTTTGCTTCAGCACCGCCTCCTCCGCGTCGCGCAGGTGGGCGTTGAGGAGCGGCTTCGGCACGACCCACTTGTCGATGCGCAGGCCGA
>JBDTXR010000344.1:0-10222 GCA_040006075.1 Byssovorax sp.
GGGCCCCACCCCACCCCGCATCGAGTCTGGCCGATAAACGGCCAGCCTCTCAGCGCGCGCGGGCGGTGATCGCCGGTCGCGCGGCGCGCCGACCGAAGGTGGCCAGGATCGCGGCGAGGATGGTGGCCACGAGCGCCCAGCGGCCGCGGCCCCCGGGGCCCCCGCGGCCCGACTCGCCGCCGAGGATCGGAGGAGCCCCCGACGGGCACTCCGGCGCGTTCACCGAGCTGCTCACCCGGAACCAGTTCGAGCGGTCTTCCTGGGTTGAATCGGCCATCAGCTTCAGATCCTCCGCCAGCGCGGCGCGGGGCAAGCTGGCTTCGAGGCGAGTGATGGTGACGTCGTGGGGATGGAGTCCTTCGAGCGCCACGGCGACGTCGTCGAGCTTCCCGCAGGCGAACTGTCGAGCGTCGATCTGCCCTGTGCCGAGCGTGGCGCACATCGCCGGTGCGCCGCCCGCGCCTCCGCCGCCTGCTCCCGCGCCCCCGGCCCCTCCGCCGCCTTCGCTCACCGGGCACGGATTGACCACCTGATCCAGGCTCGCATCCTGGCTCGTGAACGCCGGTACGCAGCTCGCGTCGGAGCCTTCTCCGTTGACGATCCCCTGCCGGATGTACGCCTCGGCGATGGTGTCGGCGAAGAAGTCGCCGATCGGATAGCTGATGGACGAGCCATCAATGGGGCTGGCGAGCGGCGTGAGCAAAGACCCCTTGATCGAGAAAGCCTCGTTCCAGGTCCGCCCCTCGGCGGCGGCGAGCACCTTCTTGCGTTCGATCGCGTAGGTGGACGAGCTGGTGGTGAAGTCCCAGACGATGGTCTGCGACTGGACGACCGTGGTCGGGAAATTCTGCGGGACCCAGGCGCCTTCGCCGATCGCGAAGAGGGTGATGTCGACGCTGGCGCCGGTGCCGGCCGCGACCATGCGGAGGGGCAGCGTGGGTGAGCTGCCCGGCGAGACCACGCGCACCGGCTTCATCTGCTGCACGCCCTGCCCGGGCTGGAGGCGCAGCGCGATGAAATCGAAGCCTTCCTTGGTGTACGTGTCGATGATCGGCTGGACCTTGGCGTCGATGGCGAAGCCGTGGGAGCCGAGCCAGAGCGGGAGCGCGTTGGGCACGTTGGCGTGGAGCGTCACCGTCTCGTAGGGACCGACGGTGCCCTGGTGGACGATCGTGACCGGCGGAGCCTCGGGCGTGAAATCCCCTCCAGCGGAGAGCGCCAAGCCGCAACCGCAGCCGGGGCTGGGGCTGGGGCAGTTGATCGCCGGGCTGACGATCCTCGCGCTGGTGGCCGCGTCGAGGGCCTCGAACCACGCGTCGGTGGAGATCTCGACGCGCGCGCCGGGCTTGACCGGGAGCACCCAGGCAAACTCGCTCGGGTTGCCGGCATACTGGATCTGATCCCAGAGGACGGTGTGCGTGGGGGAGAGCGCGAGCGCCATCCGATGGCCCGTGACCACGGTGCTCACGGTCTGGCTCGGGGTGCCAAAGCAGCCGCCGCAGGCGCGGGCTTCGTTCGAGGCGAGCAGGCCACCGGCGAGCGCGAGGGTGCCCACCGCGAGGAGCGGAGAGAAGCGGAGACGCATGATTTCAAGTCCTTTCAAGCTGAGTTAACGAAGCGAAGAGTCGAGTCTACACGGATCCGGCGGATCCGGTGCGCAGAATCCCTCCGGCTTGACATCGACGTGGAGCATGAGTCTGCTGCGCGCCCACCCAACCCCGGAATGGAGCTGCTCATGCGACGGTCTTCGATGGTATTCCTCGCGCCGGCCGCGGCGCTGGCGGCGATCTGCGGGTGCGGCGGCGGCGGTGAGGCCGCCACCGCGACGAGCGGGAGCGGCGGCGCGGCGGCGACGACCACCAGCGCGAGCGGCACCGGCGGCGCGGCGACGACCGCGGGCGGCGGCGGCGCGAGCGCGACGTCCACCGGACCGGGCGGCGGCAGCGGATCGAGCACGACGAGCGCGAGCAGCAGCGCCAGCGCGAGCAGCAGCGGAACGGGCAGCAGCCCCTGCACCTGGGCCGCCGTCAACCCGTGCGGGCCAGGCCTGTACTGCGACGCGCCCACCTGCCAGCAAGGGACCTGCGTGCCGAGCGGTGGTGTCGAGACGACCGACCGGACCCCGGTCTGCGGCTGCGACAACGTGACCTACTGGAACGTGTCAGTCGCGAAGAGTCAGGGCCAGGCCGTGGCCAGCGGCGCGGCCTGCGCGCCGGGCAAGACCTGTGGAGGCTTTGCCAACCTCAAGTGTCCTGGAGCGGCCTCGTGCGCGTATCAGCTCCTCGATAGCGGCCAGTGCAACGCCGCCGATCTCGGGGGCACCTGCTGGGCGATGCCGGCGGTGTGTCCCCCGGTCGTGGGCTCGAAGACCCGCGCCTGCGGGGCCGGGAAATGCGCCGGCGAGTGCGATCTGATCAAGAGCTCGACCTCGTACTACGTCGACAGCGCCTGTCCGTAGCGAGCCTGTCGGGCCCCTGACGCAAGAATGGCTGGCGTCCTTCGACACCAGCCATTCTTCCGATGTAGAGCCGCGATTGACGCTCAGAAGCCGAGCTCGACCGCGCGCTGCTGGTTGAGCTTCACCGCGCTCTTGCCGGCGCGCGACTCCTGAGGAGGCGCCGCGGCGACCGGCGGGGGCGTGGCAAAGGGCGACGAGTTCCCGAGATCGTTGGGCCCCTGCGCGAAGGCCGGTGAGGGCTTGGCGGCGGCCGCCGCGACCGGCGCCGCGAAGCCGGAGTTGGCGCCGCCGATGGCCGCGATCTGGTTCTGGAAGTCGGCGTCGATCTCCTTGGCGCGGGACGCCGGAGCGGCCTTCTTCGCGTCGTCGGCCGCCGTGCGCAGCGTCTTCTCCTGCTGATCGAGCTTGCGCTGGGCCTCGGCCACGCGGCCCTGCGCGAAGAGGCCGTTGGCCTCGTTGAGCGTGGTCACCGTCTCGCTGCGACGAACGCGGCCGCTCACGGCCGGATCGAGATCGCCGGCGCCGGGGCCGTCGCCGACCTCGAGCGCGAGCTTGCCCTCGCAGCGGCTCTCGGTCCCGGCCGCGAGATCGCGGTAGGTGAGGTCGACCGCGGCGACGGCGACCTTGCCGTCGGTCTGCGCGGGGACCTTGATCTTGAGCAGCACTGTCTTCACGTCGCCCTGACCGAAGGTGCCAAGCGGAACGATGATCCGGTTGCCCGAGCGGCGGAAGGTGCGGTCGAAGACCCGATCGAGCTCGACGCCCGCGGCGAGATCGATCGCCACCTCGGCCCCGCTGGCCACCGTCGACGTCAGGCTCTCGGCCTCGGCCTCGAACACCCGGGTGAGGGCCGCGTCGTTCTCCACGAAGTAGTGGTGGCCGTTCGAGTCCTGGGCGATGGCCGCCATGATCTTCTCGTTGTAGTCGACGTCGACGCCGATGGTGGTGACGCTCATCCCGCGGCTCGCGGCGCGCTGGGCGATGCTCCGGAAGCCTTGCACGTCGCGCACGCCGTGGTTGGCGTCGCCGTCGCTGAGGAGGATCATCTTGTTGACCTTGCCCGGCGTCTGCTCGATGAGCGACATGCCCTGCTCGATCCCGCACGAGATGCAGGTGTCCCCGCCGAGGCCGATGCGGCGGACGTCGTCGATGAGCCGGTCACGCGAGCCGGAGCTGATCGTGGTCGGCGGGACGACGATCTGCACCGTGGTGTCGAAGGTGACGACGCTGACGGTGTCGCCCTCGTTGAGGCGGCCGACCGCGGTGGTGGCGGCGTTGATCGCGTTGCGGATCCGGGTGCCCTTCATCGAGCCGGAGCGATCGATCACCAGCGAGAGGTTCACCGGGGCGGCGACGTGGGCCTTGGCGCTGTCGGCCCCCTTGACCTCGAGCATCACGAACGTCTCGCCGTTGCCGGAGCGGGCGATCCTGGCGTGCCCGAGGCGACCGTCGACGGTGAGCGTGGAGCCGGCCGTGAAGTGGGCGAGCTCGGTCTGATCGACGGGGATCTCGGTGTGATCCTCGATGGTCGCGCCGATGCTTCCGATCGGGCCCGGGCCCCCGACGTGGAGGCCGCCGGGCGGCGTGAGCGAGTAGACCGAGACACTGCTGAGCATCATGCCCAGGGCAGCGAGGATGGCGACGCGGGTCGGTTTCATGGCTCTCCGGGGAACGCCGAGCCGACACGGGGCTTACGGCGGGGTTCCCATCTTACGTGGGATCGGGCCAAACGATCTTGACGGGGGCCGAGAGAATGCCGAGCAGGCGCTTTTTCGCGGGCCGGGAGAGTCAGCTCACGACCTCCGCCGCGAGGGTCGCGTCGAGGTTCGCCCCGCAGACCAGGATCGCCACGTGGCGCGCGTCGCCGAGGGGCGCGCGGCCCGAGAGAAGCGCCGCGACCGCCGCTGCGCCCGCGGGCTCGACCAGGATCCGGAGGTCGTCCCAGAGCCGTCGCATCGCCGCGCGGAGCTCGTCGTCGCTCACGAGCACCACCTCCACGGCCTCGCGCGTGACGATCGCGAGCGTGTTCGGGCCGACCGATCGCGGGGCCAGCGTGCCGGCGATGGTGCGCACCTCGTCGAGCGGCGTCACGCGGCCGGCGCGCAGGCTCACGCTCATGGAGGCCGCGCCCTCGGGCTCCACGCCGACGACGCGGACGCCCGGCGCGCGCGCGTGGATCGAGGCCGCGACGCCGGCGATCAGGCCGCCGCCGCCGATGGCCACGAGCACCGCGTCGAGGTCGGGGGCCTGGTCGAGGAGCTCGAGCCCGACGGTCCCTTGGCCCGCGATCACCAGGGGATCTTCGAAGGGATGGACCGCGAGCGCGCCGGTGCGCTCGGCGTGATCGAGCGCCGCGAGCCAGGCGTCGTCCCAGGCGCGGCCGCCGCGGATGGCCTCGGCGCCCAGCGTCGCGAGGCGTCGCTCGGTCGCGGCCGGCGCGCTCTCCGGCAAGAACACCACGGCCTTCGCGCCGACGCGCGCGGCGGCGTAGGCGACACCGATCCCGTGGTTGCCACCGGACGCCGTGACGACGCCTCGCGCGAGCCGCGCCGGCTCTTCGACGAGGAGGCGGCTCAGCGCGCCGCGCACCTTGAACGAGCCGCCGATCTGCAGGTGCTCGAGCTTGAGCGTGACCCGCGCGGCGATCTCCATGGGATCCCACGCGATCACCGGGGTGACGCGGACCTGGCCGGCGATCCGCGCGCGGGCGGCCTCGAAATCCGGGAGCGAGAGGTTCATGGCGGCGATCCTGGTCGCGGCGGCGCGCGACGTCACGTGTCGGAGGCGAGGAGCTCGTCGACGACGCGGGCCGCGCGCGCGTCGACGACCGCCTTGACGGCGAGGAAGCGCGGGTGCTCGCGCACCGCCGCGAGGGGCGGGCAGAAGTCAATCCAGGCCTGATCGAAGAGGGCCAGCGACGAGGCCCGCTCGATCGCGTCGAGCCCGCGATCGGCGTCCCCGAGCGTGAGCGCGCACTCGGCCTCGAGCTGGCACCAGAACATCTGAGAGCGGCCGCGGCTTCGCGCGAAGGCCGTCTGGAATGCTTCCCACGGCGGCTCGCCGTGGGAAGCGACGCGGAGCAGCGCTCCGAAGACGCGGTTCGGCCCGCCCGTCGACGGGAGCGCCGCGAGCATCTGCGCGGCCCGCGCCGCGTCGCGGCGCCAGAGCAGGATCCGCGACATCACCGCCGCGCTGGTGTCGCGATCCGGCCGCGCCTCGACGAAGCGATCCAGCGTCGCGTGCTCGCCCATCAGCTCGTAGGTGCGGCAGAGCGAGAGCACCGGCAGGTGGTGATCGGGCTCGAGCGCGACCGCGAGCTCGAGGTGCCGGCGCGCGTCGTCGAAGCGCGTCGTCTCCGAGAGGATCCGCCCGAGCAGATCGTGCGACTCGCCGTGGTTGGGGCCGAGCCGGAGCGCGCGCCGGACCGGGCGCACCGCGCCGGCCTCGTCGCCGGATTGATAGCGCACGTGGGCCAGCGCGAGGTGCGACTCCGAGAGGTACGGCGCCAGCGCGACGGCGCGCGCCGCGGCCACCGCCGCCGATTGGTTGTCGCGCGCGTCGGCGTCGCCGCGCCGGGCGAGCGCGCTCGCGTAGCCCGCGAGAATGCGCGGATCGTCGGGAGCGAGGACCATCGCGCGCTCGAAGAGATCGAACGAGCTGCCGCCGTGATCCGAGAAAAAGTGATGGTACGCGGCGCGCGCCCGCAGGTAGAGATCGGCGGCCTCGGGGTTGCTCGAGACGAGGCGCGGCGGAGCGCCGAGCTCGACCGTGAGCGCCGAGGCGATGGCCTGCGCCGTCTCGTCGGTCACGGCCAGCAGCTCCGAGTCCGGCCGATCGAAGCGCCGCGCCCAGAGCTGGAAGCCGTCGGCCACGCTGATCGCCCGCGCGCTGATCCGCGCCGTGCCCGCGGCCCGCCGCACCGAGCCCTCGATCACCACCTGCACGTCGAGCTCGCGCCCGAGATCGCGCGGATCGCGATCGATCCCCTTGAACTTCATCACCACGCCGCGCGAGCGCACGCGGAGGCCGGGCGAGACGCTGAGCAGATCGATCAGCTCCTCGGTCAGGCCGTCGGCGAGGTACTCGTGCTCGGGCGCGCCGGCGTTGCGAAACGGGAGCACCGCGACCCGCTTGGCCGAGGCGCCGCGGAGCTCGGCGGCCGGCGTGGGCAACATCGTCAACGCGCCCTCCATCGCGGGCAACGTGAGGCCCGCGAGCGCGGTGGCGACGGCCTCGGCCGAGCCCGGGCGGTCGTCCGGGTTGCGCGCCATGCAGCGGAGGATCAGCGTCGCGAGCGCGTCGGGGAGATCGGGGCGCTTCAACCGAGGATCGGGCGGCGGCTTCAGCAGGCGCGCCACGGCGATGCCCAGCACCGACGTGCCCTGCCACGCGGGCTCGCCGACCACGAGCTCGTAGAGCATGGCGCCGAGCGCGTAGAGATCGGCCCGCGCGTCGATCTCCGCGCCCTCCTCCACCTGCTCCGGGGCCATGTACGCCGGCGTTCCGACGAAGCTCGAGACGGTGCGATCGGCGCCCGGCGCGACGGCGCGGGCGATGCCGAAATCGGTGACGACGACGCGGCCGACGCGATCGACGAGCACGTTGTCGGGCTTGAGATCGCGGTGGATCACGCCGGCCGCGTGGGCGGCGGCGAGCCCCGCGCAGATCGCCTGGGCCAGCGTCGTGACCCGCGCCACCGTCAGCCGCCGCTCGCGCGCGAGGATCGCCCCGAGCGACTCGCCGTCGATGAGCTCCATGGTCAGGAACTTCTCGCCGCGGTGATCGCCGATGTCGAAGACGCGCGCCACGCTGGGGTGCGTGACCCGCCGCGCCAGCTTCACCTCGCGGCGAAAGCGATCGAGCACGCCGGGCGCGCCGACCAGCTCGGGCCGGAGCACCTTGAGGGCCACCAGCTCGTCGAGCTCGAGATCGCGCGCCTTGTAGACGTTGCCCATCCCGCCCGCGCCCAGGAGCCCGAGGATCGCGTAGCGATCGGCCAGGACCGGCGGTCCACCCGGCGAGGCGCTCGTGGACTCCGGGTCCGCGGACAGCGCGCCCAAAGACGGCGCGGCGACCGTCGCGGTGAACCTTTCATCGGGCATGGGGTGGCAGGCTATCAGGCGCGGATTTCCGCGACCATCACCTCGGCGGCCCGAGGGAGGTAGTCGAGGATCGGGGACCCTTTGCTCACCAGCCAGGCGCATTTCGCGGCCCCGTCGGCGATGCTAAGGACAGCGCCGTGAACACCACTCGAGACACCATCGTCGTCGCCGGCTCCACGGGCTTCGTGGGCGCCGCGCTCGGCGAGGCGATCGGCGCCGAGCACCACCTCGTGGGGCTGACCCGCGACGCCGCCAAGAGCCCGAAGAACACGGCCTACGCCGGGTTCCGCGGCTGCGATCTCTACTCGCTCCTGGACGCGGAGCGGGCGCTCGTCGGGGCGCGCGTCGCCGTGTACCTCGTCCACTCGATGATGCCGGCGGCGCGGCTCACGCAGGGCTCGTTCCGCGACATGGATCTCATCTGCGCGGACAACTTCGCCCGCGCGGCGCGCAAGGCCGGCGTCGAGCAGATTGTCTATCTCGGCGGCCTCCTTCCCGAGGGCGTGAAGCTCTCCGCGCACCTCGAGAGTCGCCTCGAGGTGGAGCGCACCCTCGGAGCGCACGGCGTCCCGGTGACGACCCTGCGCGCGGGCCTGATCCTGGGGCGGGGCGGCTCGTCGTTCCTGATGATGGCGCGGCTCGTCCGGCGATTGCCGGTGATGGTCAGCCCGCGCTGGGCCGAGTCGCCGACGCAGCCCATCGCCCTCGCCGACATCGTGGCCCTCCTGCGCTTCACGATCGGCAACGAGGCCACCTACGGCGAGACGTTCGATGTCGGCGGACCCGAGGTGATGACTTACCGATCGATGATGAAGCGCACCTCCGAGATCCTCGGGCTCGAGCGCCGGATCCTGCCGCTGCCGATCATCCCGCGCAGCCTCTCGCGCCTCTGGGTCTCGGTGATCACCGGCGCCCCGCGCGAGCTTGTCTCCCCGCTGATCGAGAGCCTCGGCCACCCGATGGTCGCGCGGGATCACGCGCTGATGGATCGGGCCGGGATCACCGCCACCTCGTTCGACGACGCCGTGCGCGAGGCCCTGGCCGATCCGCCTCGCGGCGCGACTCCGGTGCCCGCCTCGCCGCGCGAGATCGTGCCTGTCGCTTACCAGGCCGCGCCCGATCGCGCGAGCGGCCGGCGCTCCGACGTGCGCTCGGTGCAGCGCCTCCCGCTCCCGCCGGGGCACGACGCCGCGTGGGTCGCCTCGGAGTACCTGCGGTGGCTCCCCGAGGGATTCCGCCCCTTCGTCCGCGTCGAAGTCGACGGCCCCACCTGCCGCTTTTACAGCCTCGGCCTCGCGACTCCCCTCCTCGTCCTCGAGCTCTCCCCGCTCCGCAGCGGCAAGGATCGCCAGCTCTTCTACATCACCGGAGGCCTGCTCGCGAGCGGCAAGGGCCGCGGTCGCCTCGAGTTCCGCGAGGTCCTCGATCGGCGCTTCGTCATCGCCGCGATCCACGAGTTCGAGCCGACGCTGCCCTGGTACGTTTACCGGCTCTCGCAGGCCTATGCGCACCTCTGGGTGATGTGGCGCTTTCGGCGGCACCTGGCGCGGGTGATCGCCGAGGAGGCCTGAGCGCGCCGCCCGCCCGCGAGGCGAGACGACGGCGCCGCGATCGTGCTACGGCCCCGAGATGACTCCCGAAGAGTTCCGCATCGCCGGCCACGCGCTCATCGACTGGATCGCCGACTACCGCGCCGGCGTGGAGAAGCTCCCGGTGATGTCGCGCTCGCAGCCGGGCGAGATCAAGGCCTCGCTCCCCACCGCGCCTCCGCTCGATCCGGAGCCGTTTGCGGCCATCCTCCGCGACGTCGACGACAAGCTCGTTCCCGGCCTCTCGCACTGGCAGCATCCGCGGTTCTTCGGGTATTTCCCGTCGAACGGGCTGCTCTCCTCGGTCCTGGGGGATTTTCTCAGCACCGGGCTCGGGGTGCTCGGGCTCTCGTGGCAGTCGAGCCCGGCGCTGAGCGAGCTCGAAGAGGTGGTGTGCGACTGGATGCGTCAGCTCCTCGGCCTCTCGGAGGCCTGGAGCGGAGTCATCCAGGACACGGCCTCGACCGGCGCCCTCGTGGCGCTGATCTGCGCGCGCGAGCGGACCAGCGGCTATGGCCTCTCGGGCGACGGCCTCCAGGGCGCGGGGCCTGCTCTGGTGGTCTACACCTCCGCGCACAGCCACAGCTCGGTGGAGAAGGCCGCGCTGCTCGCGGGATTTGGCCGTAACCACGTCCGCAGCGTCGCTGTCGACGAGCGCTACGCCATGCGCCCCGAGGCGCTCGAAGCGGCGATCCGGGCGGATCTCGCGAAAGGCCTCCTCCCGTGCGCCGTGGTGGCCACGACGGGCACGACGACGACGACGGCGATGGACCCGCTCGGGCCGATAGCGCAGCTCGCGCGGGCTCACAACGTCTGGCTCCACGTCGACGCGGCGATGGCCGGCTCGGCGATGATCCTCCCGGAAATGCGGCATCTGTGGGAGGGCGTAGAGGGGGCCGACTCGCTGGTGGTCAATGTCCACAAGTGGCTTGGGGTGGCCTTCGACTGCTCGCTCTACTACGTGCGCGACGCCGAGCACCTGGTGCGGGTGATGAGCACCAACCCGAGCTACCTGCAAAGCAGCGTCGATGATCGGGTGAAGAACCTCCGCGACTGGGGGATCCCGCTCGGGC
>JBDTXR010000345.1:0-10202 GCA_040006075.1 Byssovorax sp.
GCAACGCCCTCGCCGCCGACCACGTCTGGACCTTCTCCACGAGCGACGCCCCGGACACGACCCTGCCGACCGTCAGCTTCACCAGCCCGGCGAACCAGGCCTCCGCCGTGCCCGCCAGCGCCCAGGTCAGCGCCGCGTTCAGCGAGGCGATGAACCCGAACACCATCAACGCCGCCACGTTCACCCTGACGCAGGGCGCGATCCCGGTGCCGGGCACCGTCACCTACGCTGGCCTCACAGCCACCTTCGCGCCGACCGCGCCGCTGGCCACCAAGGCCACCTTCACGGCCAAGATCACCAACGCGGTGAAGGATCTCTCGGGCAACGCCCTCGCCGCCGACTACATCTGGACGTTCACCACCACCGACGTGATCGACGTCACCCCGCCGCTGGTGACCTTCACGGATCCCGCCAACGGCGCCAAGGGGGTCAGCGTCGACACCGCGGTTCAGGTCGCCTTCAACGAGCCCATGGACTGCGCGACGCTCAACGCGGCGACCTTCACCTTGACCAACGGCGGGCTGCCGATCCCCGGCCTGGTCACCTGCACCGGCCCGACTGCCACGCTCACGCCGCAAAGCCCGCTCTCGGGCAACCCCACCTACACGGCCACCGTGACCACCGGCGCCAGGGATCTGGCCGGGAACGCGCTCGCCATGGACCACGTCTGGAGCTTCCAGACCGGCCAGGCCGCCGGGGAATCTCCGGTCAACCTCGGCGCGGCGTCGTCCTATGCCATCCTGGCGTTCAACACCGTCACCAACGTCAACAACCCGGGCACCATCGTCACCGGCAACCTCGGGATCTCGCCGGGCGCGGCGCTGGTGGGCTTTCCGCCGGGCCTGGTGGTCGGGGTGGTCCACGCCGGCGACCCGATCGCCGCGGCCGCCAAGGCCTCGTTGCTCGCGGCCTACAACGACGCTGCCGGCCGCCTCGGCGCCGCGGTCCTGGCCGGGGATCTGAGCGGGCTCACCTTCGCTCCCGGCCTCTACAAGAATTCGACGTCGGTCATGCTCTCGGTCGGGAACCTGACCCTCGACGCCCAGGGCGACGCCAACGCGGTCTTCATCTTTCAGATGGGATCCACGCTCACCACCAACGCGGGCACGCAGGTGATCCTCGCCGGCGGCGCCAAGGCCACCAACATCTACTGGGCGGTCGGCACCTCGGCGACCCTGGGGACGAACTCGGCGTTCAAGGGGACGCTGCTGGTGGCCTCGGCCATCACCATGAAGACCGGCGCGACGATCGAGGGCCGGCTGCTGGCGCAGGGCGCCGCGGTCGCGCTCGACACCAACGCGATCACCGTGCCCGGCCCCTGAAAAGAGCGCTCCGCGGCCCGGGAGCCCTGGAGAGGGCCCGGGCGGGCGGACCACCGCAGCTCCCAAAGCTCGCGCGCGCTGGACCTCTCGGTCCGGGGTGTCGCGAGCATTGTCGTCAAGAGGGCCTCGACGGGTGTCGAGGTCGCATAACGTAGGAAAGGAACAACCATGATCAAGGCGAATCGCACTACCTCTCTCCGCGGTCGACCCTTTGCACGCACTCTCGTGCTGCTCCCCGTCCTCGCGGCGGCGCTCTGGGCGTGCGGCGCGCAGGAGCCGGAGCCGACCGCCGCCTCGCAGGAAGCCCTGGCGGCTGCGCCGTCGCTCGGGACCGCGCAGAGCTTCGCGGTGCTGGCCTCGTCGACGCTCACGAACATCGGGGCGACGACCGTCGTCGGCGATATCGGCGTCAGCCCGGGCACGGCGATCATCGGCTTTCCGCCGGGGACTGTCACGGGCACCGTCCACGCGGGGGACGCGGTCGCGGCCCAGGCTCGACTCGACGCCACGACAGCGTACAACGTGCTGGCCGGGGACGCGTGCGATCTCGATCTGACGGGGCAGAACCTGGGCGGGCTCACGCTCACGGCCGGCGTCTATTGCTTCTCGACGGCGGCGCAGCTCACCGGGACACTGACCCTCGACGCCCAGGGCAACCCCAACGCGGTGTTCGTGTTCCAGGTCGGGAGCACGCTCACCACGGCCGCGGCCTCGCAGGTCACGTTCATCAACGGTGGACAGCCTTGCAACGTGTTCTGGCAAGTCGGCACCTCGGCGACGATCGGCGCGGGTACGGCGTTCGCGGGCGACATCCTCGCGCTCACCAGCGTCACCCTGAGCACGGGCGCAAACGTGGTGGGTCGAGCCCTGGCGCGCAACGGCGCGGTGACCATGGACACCAACCAGATCGTCGCCGCGAGCTGCGCTCTGCCGGGGACCACCGCCGCTGCCACCACGGGATCAGGGGCGGGCGCCACCACCGGATCGGGCGTCAGCAGCTCCAGCGGATCGGGCGCCGGCGGCGCCACGACCAGCAGCGCGAGCTCGTCGACGGGGACCGGGAGCGAGCCTGTGGGCTGCACCCCCGCGGACTGGACGACTGCCAATCAGGGGTGGATCCTCGGGACGCCGACCGGGCAGCAAGGCGACTTCATCCTCGGCGCCGGCTACGTGAACGGGGTGCTCAAAGGGTTCTTCCACTACGTCGATCTCGGGAGCAACGAGACCATCGTGGCCACCGACGTGACCTCGTACGTCGTCACCGGCCCGAATAGCCGCCAGATCATGGGCCACGCCACCGTCAACGGCGTCGCCGGCTTCACGTACACCATCAACACGACCGACGGCGGCGCGAGCGATTTCTTCTCGCTGGTGGTGTCCGACGGGTATCACGCGAGCGGGACGCTGGCGCATATCGTGCTCTCGGTCACGAGCTGTCCGTAGCAGGCCAGGCAGGCCTCGGGCGAGGCGCGTGGAGATCGCCCACGCGCCTCGTCCCTTTTGTGCGCGTGCGCCTACCGCTCAGTAGTCCCAGTCCAGGTGCCCCAGCGGCGCCCGGTTCAGCTCGTCGCGCACGTGCGGCCACTGCGGCAGATACCGATCCATGATCCTCCGGAACCGATCGTTGTGGGTCGGCTCCAGGAGGTGAGCCAGCTCGCCGGACAGACTCACCCGGTTACTGGTGCACCGCCTCTCGGCCACGACATCTTCCCTCTGGAAGACGACCATGCTCTCGGTCCTCCGCAGCCGGCGAGCGCGGCGGCTGACGCGAAGGCGCGATCGTGTGATACCAGGATCTCCATGAAGGCTTCTCCGTCCGGCGAAAGCGAGCAGCTCGCGGCGCTCGAGCTCCGCTTCTTCGACGACTGGATGGCTGCCGAGCCCGAGGAGGCGACGACGCTGGGGCTGTCGGATCCCGAAGGGCGGCTCCGCGATCCATCGGTCGCGGCCGCCGAGGACGACGGGCGCCGCGCGCGGGCGGCGCTCGAAGAGCTCGATGCCATCGAGCGCGACACGGTGCTCGATCGCGACGGCAGACTCCGTGCTTGGGCCATTCGCGCCCACGCGACCGAGCGCGCGCTCGCAGCCGAGCGGGGCCGCGCGGAAGAGTCGATCGAGGCCGTGCCCTACGCGATCATGATGCTCGCGCACGCCGCGGCGCGCGCCGGGACCGAGGCCGAGCGCGCCGTCGTGTCGCGACGAGCTCACGCGCTCCCCGCGTATGTCGCGTCGGCACGAGAAGCGCTGGAGGCCGGGGCACGCCGCGGTCGACCTTTCTCGACTGCCGTCGTCGCGACCGTCGCGGCGCAGCTCGACAGCGCTCCGAGCGATCTCCAGGAGATCGTGATGACCGCGTTCGCGTCGGCGCCGGGCGAGAGCGCCGCGCGCGCCGCCGCGCTCGAAGCGGTCGAGCCCGCGGGCAAGAGCGTCGTCGCGTTCGGCGCCTTCCTGCGCGACGTGGTCACGCCCTCGAAGGGCGCGCGCGACGTCGTGGCGCTCGGCGAGGCGGAGTACACCCGCCGCCTGCGCGGGTGGTGGAGCCTCGATTCCCTGGACGATCTCCGCGGTCGGGCCAAGGAAGAGCTCTTGCGCGCCCGCGCTCGGATGATCGAGGTCGCGGCGGAGATCGCCTCGACCCTCCCGGGCGCACCGGACAGCGTCCGCTCGTTCGCCGACGCGAAGCGCGTGCTCGACGCGGCGATGGCGCCGAGGCCCAGCTCCGCCGACGACATCCTACCCAGGTACGAGCGAGAGATCGCGCGGGCAGTCCAGTTCTGTCGCCGGAATGGCACCTTCAGCATTCCCGAGGTCTGCCATTGCGAGGTGCGCCGATCACCGGAGCTGTGGCGCCTCGTCTCGCCGTGCACGAACTGGCCAGCTCCGCTCCGCGGCGGCGACGCGCCGGGAGCCTGCGCGGTCCTCGCCGATCCCGCGCTCCACCCGCTCGCGAACGTCTCGGGTCTCGCGGTTCACGAAGGAGTCCCCGGCCATTTTCTCCAGAGCCGCGCCTGGCAGCTCCGGTTCGGCAAAGCGCGCTCGCCGGTGCGTTTCCTCTCGGTGCCAGACGAGTGCGGGATCCTGCGAGGCGCGTGGATCCCCCATTTCATGATCGAGGGCTGGGCCGTGTTCGCCGAGGCGCGCATGGAGGAGTCGGGTTTCTACGACGGTATCGCGCGCCTCTTCCACCAGTATTGCCGCTCGATTCACGCGGCGCGCGCCCTCGCGGACATCGGGCTCCACACCGAAGGGTGGAGCCGCGAGCGGGTCGCCGCATTTCTCTCCGAGGCGACAGGCATGCCGTCCTCGTCCTGCGCTTCGCAAGCCGTGCGCTATGCCCGCTCTGGCCTGCAAGCGCTCACGTACCTTATCGGACAGCTCGAGATCGAGAGCGTCCGCGCGCGCACGCGGGAGCGCCGCGGCGCAGGCTACGACGAGCTCGCCTTCCAGGCCGAGCTGCTCGACGCCGGTCCCGTCCCGCCGGCGCTGCTCGAGGACGCGACGGGCTGAGCTGCGGTGCCCTCACCCACCGATCGGGAGGGCGTCAATGACCGTGGACGCGCGGCGGGGAGGCGTCGATCACGCTGGCCGCGCTCGCGGCCGAGCTCGCCGTCGCGCCCGCGCCGCCGCCGATGATCCCCACGACCACCGCGCACACCACGGCCAGCGCCACGGGGATCGAGGCCCACCACCAGCTCTTCTTCGGGGCGATTCGACGGGCCCACGGAGAGTCGGTGATCCGGCTCCGGCGCGCGGGCGTGTACGTGGACGGGAGGATCGCGCTCGGGATCGCGAGCCCGTCGTCGCGGAGCTCGGTCAGCGCGAGGCTCTCCTGCGTGGCGCGGACGGGCGCGCCGGAGCGCTCCGCGGCGGCCGGCGGCGGCCCGGCCTCGACCACCGTGCTGGAGAGCGACGCCATCGGCGCGCGAGGCGTGCGCGCCCCCCACGGGAGCGTGCCAGTCCGAGCTTCCTTGACCGCGGCGGCGAACGCCGAGGCCATCTGTCCGGCGGAGTGGAAGCGGTCCTGGGGCGAGCGCTGGAAGGCCCGCTCGAAGAACGCGTCGATCCCCGCCGGCACGTCGGTGACGAGCAACGACGGCGGCAGCACCGGATCGCGGCAAATCGAGAGCACCATCTCCTCGCGCGAGGACCCGCTGAAGGGCCCCTTGCCGGTGAGCAGGCAATAGGCGATCACCGCCAGCGACCAGAGATCGGCGCGGTGATCGATCTCGTCCTCGCAGAGCGCCTGCTCGGGCGCCATGTACTTGAGCGTGCCAATCAGGACGCCGTGGTCGGTGGTGCGCTGTCCATCCTCGCTCTCCTGCCGCGCGACGCCGAAGTCGATGAGCTTCACCGTCTCCTCGCCGGCGATGCGCGAGAGAAAGATGTTGGCGGGCTTGAGATCCCGGTGAATGATCCCCGCGGCGTGCACGGCGTCGAGCCCCTTGGCGATCTGGGTCAGGAGCGTGGCAATGCTGGTGACGTCGAGGCAGCGCTCCCGCGCCAGCCGGGCGCCCAGATCCTCGCCGTCGAGCAGCTCCATCACCATGTAGGGGTGCCCGCGATCCACGCCGTAATCATGCGTCTGGACGACATGAGGGCTGCGGATGTGGGCCATGGCGCGGGCCTCGAGCTCGAAGCGAGCGAGGGAGTCGTCGTGCCTGGCCGCAATGGAGTTGATGAACTTCACCGCGACCTTGCGCCGGAGCTTGCGGTCCTGGGCCACCCACAGGGAGCCCATTCCACCACACGCCAGCTCGTGATCGAGCTGGTACTTCCCGACGATCACACACCCTGGTTGAAACGAGATCACGACTGCTCCCTCCCGGACATCGCCTCGCCCGCCCGCCCGATCCCGCGTAACAAAAGTGCCTCAGCACCGCGCATTTTTGTCATTTCCGACCTCCGGACCCGAGCTCCGCTCTTTTGTTGTCTGGCTTTCAAGGCCGACCCTATCCGATAACAGAAAGTTTCATTCATCGCCGCGGATTACCCAAAGAAGAGGAAGGCTCGATTCGAATCGCAGTCGCTCGTCGCGAGCCCGGGTGCGGCCGGCGCATTTGCGCCACAACCGCCCTCTCACGAGATTTCACCACTGCACGAGGCATGCCGAGCATTGACGGTCCGCGAGCTGCGGATCAGGAGCGAGAGCGACGCCGCCGGAGTGGCACTCTCGGCGACGCGCATGGAATGGAGGCTGCATTGGCCGCCGCTCCATGACCACCAAGAGCCCCCCGAAGAGTCACCGTCGCGCGAGCCCGCGCCGCAGCAGCGCCGCCGAGGACGACGAGGGGGGCTCTCGCCGCGCCCTCTGGTCGGGATCGATAAGCTTTGGGCTCCTCCAGATCCCGGTCTCGCTCCACACCGCGGAGCAGTCGAAGGAGATCAAGTTCCATCAGCTCGATCGCCACGATCTCGCGCCGATCCGCTACCAGCGCGTCAACGAGACCACGGGAAAGGTGGTGGAGTGGAAGGACATCGTCCGCGGGTACGAGTACGCGTCGGGCGAGTACGTGGTGATCGACGACGACGACCTGAAGGCGGCCAACGTCGAGGCGACGCAGACCATCGATCTCCAGGACTTCGTCGACGTGAGCACCATCCTGCCGACGTTCTTCGAGAGGCCCTATTACCTGGCTCCGGGCAAGCGAGCCGAGAAGGCGTACACGCTCTTTCGCGAGGCGCTGGAGCACAAGAAGGTCGTCGCGGTCGGCACCGTGGTGATCCGGACGAGGCAGCACCTCTGCGCGATCTTCCCGCAAGGGGATCTGCTGGTCCTGGAGATCCTGCGCTTTGCTCACGAGCTCCGGGGAACAGAGGGCCTCCCGCTCCCGAAGGCGCCCGCCAAGGCGGCCCGGGTGACCCCCCGGGAGCGGGCCATGGCCGAGGAGCTGATCGAGTCGATGCGATCGGACTGGAAGCCCGAGCGCTACCACGACTCCTACCATGACGATCTGCTGAAGCTGATCGAGCGCAAGGCGAAGACGGGCAAGGTCGCCGCGCCGAAGAAGCGCGAGGCCGCGCGGGGCAACGTGGTGGATCTGATGAGCCTGCTGCGCAAGAGCGTGGAGGCGCGGGGGGCGCGCAAGGGGCGCACGAAGGCCGCGTGAAGAAGCTCGGCCGCTACGCGGCGAAGCGCGATTTCTCGATCACGGAGGAGCCGCGCCCGGCGGTTCCTCGCGGCGCGGGACAGTCGTTCGTGGTGCAGAAGCACGCCGCGCGCGCGCTGCATTACGACTTCCGGCTCGAGTGGGGCGGCGTGCTCAAGAGCTGGGCAGTCCCGAAGGGGCCGAGCCTCTCGCCCGGAGAGAAGCGCCTCGCGGTCGAGGTCGAGGATCATCCCGTCGACTATCGCGACTTCGAGGGGACCATCCCCGAGGGCCAGTATGGAGGCGGCGAGGTCATTGTCTGGGATCGCGGGACCTGGGAGCCGGAGGGCGATCCGGAGGAGGGCTTGCGCAAAGGCCACCTGCGCTTCGCGCTCCTTGGCGAGAAGCTCTCGGGCGGCTGGTCGCTGGTGCGGATCGGATCGCGCGACGGGGAGAAGCGCACCAGCTGGCTGCTGATCAAGGCGCGGGACGAGCACGCGCGCGAGGGCGCCGACGCCGAGATCACCAGAAAAAAGCCGGGGAGCGTGCTCAGCGGGCGCTCGGTCGAGGAGCTCGCCCGAGCCTCGAAGAAGCCAACGAAGAAGCGCAAGAAAGAAGAGGATCCGGCGGCCGTGGTCGAGAAGTTCGAGCCGCAGCTCGCGACGCTCGTCGATCACGTCCCGACCGATCCCGGGTGGCTCTTCGAGATGAAGCTCGATGGCTACCGGGCCATCGCCCTGATCGAGGGCGGCAAGGCGCGACTGATTTCTCGCAACGGCCTCGACTGGACCGCTCGGTTCTCGGAGATCGCCGCCGCGCTCGGCCATCTCCGGGTGAAGGACGCGGTGCTCGACGGGGAGGTGTGCTCCGTCGACGAGCAGGGAAAGACCAGCTTTCAAGGCCTCCAGAGCGCGCTCGCCGCGGACGATCAGGGCGGTCTCGTCTACTTTGCCTTCGACCTGCTCCATCGCGACGGGGACGATCTGCGCGCGCTGCCGCTCCGCGAGCGCAAGCAGATCCTCGCCACGATCTTCGCGGGCGAGCGCGCTCCGCTGGCGTTGAGCGAGCACCTGGAGGACGTCGGGACCGCGATGTTCGAGGAGGCGACGAGGCTCGGGCTCGAGGGGATCGTCGCCAAGCGCGCCGACGCGCCTTACCGGGCGGGGCGGACGCGATCGTGGTTGAAGATCAAGATCGGCAAGCGCCAGGAGCTGGTGGTGATCGGGTACACCGCGCCGGAGGGCAAGCGCACCGGGATCGGCGCGCTGGTGCTCGGCGTTCACGGCCCTGGCAAGACGGGCGCGCTGCGCTTCGTCGGCAAGGTGGGTACGGGGTTCGCCGCGAAGATGCTGCGAGAGCTGCGGCGCAGGCTCGAGCCGCTGGCCCGCGCAACACCGCCCGTGGAGGGCGCCCCGCGCGTGCCACGCGTGACCTGGGTCGAGCCGGAGATCGTCTGTGAGGTCGGGTTCACCGAGTGGACAAAGGACGGCGCGCTCCGCCACCCGACGTTCCTGGGCCTGCGCGAGGACAAGCCCAGTGAGGACGTGGTTCGTGAGCGCCCGGCCCGCCTGATCACGCCGCGGGCGGCGGCGAGCACCAGGCGCGGTATCGCCGGGGACGCGGCGACGGTGGGTGGCGTGATCATCACCCACGAAGGCCGCGTGCTCGATCCGGTGTCGGGGGTGACGAAGGGAGATCTCGCGCGCTACTACGCCGGGGTCGCGAAGGAGCTCTTGCCGTACGCGAAGGATCGGCCGCTATCCATCGTTCGCTGCCCGAGCGGCATCGGCGAGGCCGGCTTCTTCCAGAAGAACGCCATGCCCGGGATGGGCGGCTCGGTGCACCGTACCCGCGTGGGCGAGCACGAGGTGCTGTCGGTGACGACGAGGACTGGCCTTCTCCAGCTCGTGCAGCTCGGCGGGATCGAGCTGCATACCTGGGGATCGCGCCTGCCGGCGACCGACAGGCCCGATCGGATCGTCCTCGATCTCGATCCCGACGAAGGGCTCCCGTACGGCCGGGTGGTCGAGGCCGCCCTGGAAGCGCGGGAGATCCTCGCGAGCGTCGGACTCGACTCCTGGGTGAAGACCACGGGCGGCAAAGGGCTCCACGTGGTGGTGCCCTTTGCCCCGAAGCATGGATGGGAGGTGGTGAAGGGGTTCGCGCGCGCCGTCGCCGAGGACTTCGCCCGACGCGCGCCCGAGGCGTTCACCGCGACCCCGGCCAAGGCGGCGCGACGAGGCCGGATCTTCGTGGATTACCTGCGAAACGGCGAGGGCGCGACGGCGGTGGTGCCCTACTCCGCGCGAGCCCGCGCCGGCATCACCGTGGCGCTGCCGATCGCGTGGGCCGACGTACGCCGCGTCCACCCCGGGGATTTCACCGTCCGCACGGTGCCGGATCTGCTCGCGCGCCGCCGCGGGGATCCATGGAGTGAGCTGCGCACCTCGAAGCAGCGTTTACCCGAGAACCTGGATGATCTGCTGAGTCGGTCCCGGGGATAGGCCTCAAACGCGCTTGCGCGGCGGGGCGGCCTGGGCCGTCGACGGCGGCAGGCCCGGCGGGCGGTTGCTTTGCCCCGCGGATTCGCTGCTCCCCCCGCCGTTCTTGTTGAAGTTGTTCCCGGTGACGATCTGCGCCGCCATCAGCGTTTGCACGACGCGGAGCACGTCGTCCGAGCCGGTGGAGGCCGCGCCGTTGCCGTCGCCCCCGCCGCCGAAGTTCACGAACTGGCCATTGGCCAGCGCGGCGGCGATCTCGCGGGTGAGCGCGGGCGCCATCTCCAGGCGCTTGA
>JBDTXR010000346.1:0-10169 GCA_040006075.1 Byssovorax sp.
GGAACTGATAGGGCTTGCCGTTGTAGCGATAGGCCGCGATCCAGATCGGCAAGAGAACGTGCTTGAACGTGACGTTCGAGAACTGATTCTGGACGTTGAGGTTCCGGTGGGTGTCGCCCGGAACGTCGCTCCCGCAGCGGCTCTGCTGGGTGCTGGCCATCGACTCCTGCGCCGAGACAAACGCCGGCATGAGATCGATCGCGTAGGACTCGGCGCGCCATCCGGCGAGGAACTGCGGCTGATAGGGCGTGAGCTGCTTGGTGTCGAAGGTCTGGAACCTGGACACCAGGTTCTGCGGGAGGCCCCTGGAGGCGCAGACCAGCACGTCGTCGAAGAAGTCGTTGCGCCAGCCCGAGGCAAAGCGCCACTCGGTGCGCTGGACCTGGCGTGACTGCCTGTTTCCTTCGGAGTCGGTGTAATACTCGGTCTCGTAGTAGTAGTAGCCAGCGTCGGCCGTCCAGTTCGAGCGGACCCAGGCGTCGAAGGTCCAGAAGGGGATGTAGACGCCCCCCATTTCCTGGAGCCTGGCCATCTTCTTCAGGTCGTTCGGGCGGAACCAGAGCGAGCCCAACCACTCCTCGAAGGTGCGATTGGCGTGGGCCTTGTCGACCTTGAAAGGCACCATCGACTCGGGCCGGATCGCCGTGCCCGCCGACTCTTGCGAGAGGACCTTGTCCGAGCCGCAGAACGCGCACTTGGCCGTCTGCTCCCCTGGAGTGACGTTGACCGAGGCGCCGCAGTCGTTGCACGAGATCTGGGTGACCGGGGTGCCGAACCCGCGCTGCGCGAGGCGGAGCCCCTCCTCGATCGGGATCTCGCGTCCGCCGCCCGCCGCCGGGTGGTTCTGCATCTGCGGCACCGCCTGCTGGGTGCCGCAGTAAGGGCACTTCATCGCCTGCGTGCCGGCGTCGTAGTTGACCTTCGCGCCGCAGTTGTTGCAGGGAAATTCCTGAGCGGCGGCGGGAGCCTGGGTCGTCGGGGGATTGTTCACGGGCGCTGGGGCGCGATTAAACGTGGCGAAAGCGCCAAGCGCAACGGGCTTCTCGTCGAGGCCGGGGATCGACGAAAAAGGCTTCTATTTGCGGGGCGACGGGACTGGCGTCTTCACGCGGGCGCGGGCGGCGGCCGTGGAGGGGACGCGGGTGCCTTCGGCCGGGGTGCCGACCTTGGCGACGGTGCCCGGAGGAGGGGTGGTGTGCGATCGCGGGCCCGGGGCGCGGAAGACGCCGCCCTCGGTCTCGACCTCGACGCCGAGGCTGCGGCAGCGACGCACGAGGCGATCGGCGTCGACGTCGGGCGCGACGAGGAGGCCGCCCGGAGGCGAGGGATCGACGAAGAGCTCGGCCGCGGGGCGTCGGGTGCGCAGGAGCTCGCGGATCTCGACGTCTTCAATCCACAGGAAGCCCGACGAGCCGGTGAGCGAGGCCCGCCCGACGATGGCGCTGGCCTGGATCAGCATGCGCGAGATGGTGTCCGGGAGCGGCGCGATCGCCTCGATTCGCAGGCGCATCGCGTCGCCGTCGAGGCCGGCCGAGAGCGCCCGCGCCAGGGCCTGGGGCGTGAGGAGCACGTCGAGCTGGTCGCCGACGCGGCCGAGCTCGGCGAACGCGGCGAGCGCGAGGACGCCGGAGATCCGCGCCGAGGCGCCGATCCGGAGGGCCTGGGTGTCGATGAATTTGCTCGGCGTGGGATCGAGCGTGGGGTTGGTGCCGCTGAGCAGCGCGCGGCCACGCGGCGTGAGGCGGAGCGAGGGGCCGCCCTCGCCGTCGTCGGCGCTGCCGCCGAGGTCGATGATCCCGAGCGCGGGGAGCGTTTCGAGGGCGATTCGCCGGGTGATTTCGAGGACGTCGGGCGTCTCGATCACCCCGCGCTCGGCCCAGCGGCGGAGGAGCCGATCGATGCCGGCGAGCCGCGCGTCGGCCGCGAGATAGCCTTCGAGCGAGGCCCACGGGACCCACCGGCCCTCGCCGAGATCCTGGAGAGCGTCGATGACCATCTCGCGCAATGCGCCGATGGGGCTGGTGTCGCGGCTGCCCTCGGCGACGCGGAGCACCTCGCGCTCGGTGCGGGCCTCGTCCCAGGCGCCGCCGCGACGCCAGGTGGTGAAGAGGATCCGCGTGAGATCGAAGAGCGCGAGCGAGCCGGGCGGCGTGGCCGACGAGGCCGCCGAAGGGTCCCAGAGGCCCACGGCGCGGCCCAGCGCCGAGAGCAGGGCCACCGACTCCATGTCGCGCCCGAAGCGCTGCGCAAAGCGCACCAGGAGCGAGCGCGGCGTGCCCACGCCGGTGCGCACGTCGCTGCCGGGCTCGCGCACCGCGAACGCCAGCGCCATGGCGAGATAAGCAGGATCCGTTGCAAATCGAGCGCGCCGCGGGGCGTGATCTTCTTCGAGGACGAACGATCGGATCTCGGCCCGCCGCGTCTCGCGGAGCTTGCGCCGATCGGCGCCGACGACGGCCGCGACCTCGGTCGGGATCACGTGGCGGTTCGGGTGAATCGGCACGAGGAACGCGCGCCGCTCGAGCGAGAAGCCCGCGCCGCGCCGCGTGGCCGTGACGCCGCCGGCGCCGCGGAGCCGCATGGGCTCGCGCTCGAGATCGAGCAGCTCTTGCGTGTCGACCTCGCCGCCGACGCTCTCGATCGCCTCGAGCAAGCGGCGCTCGAGCGGCGGGAGCTTCTCGATTTCCTCTTGAAGCACCGTGTCGTCGCTGACGATTTCCCACGCGGCCTCGAGCGAGATGGCGATGGGCGGCGTGGCCGGGCGGCCGAGATAATGCGAAGCGATCGCGCTCAGCGTCTCGAAGGGGGCCTGGGCGAGGAGGGCGCGGAGGGCGCGAGGATCTTCGCCTTCCCAGCTCTTGAGCTGGAGGAGGAACGCCGTGGGGAGCACCAGCTCGATCCCGCGCTCGTTCTTGCGGCCGAAGACGACTCCGCGCATGAGCAGCGGCTCGAGGCCGGCCGGGAGCGACGGGACGAGCAGCGATCCGCCCGCCTCGGCGATGCGGTGGAGCAGCTCGCGGCTGGAGGCCGAGAGGCGCGAGGTGTCGCGCACGTCGGGCAAGCCCACGAGCGAGCGCGCGACCTGCGACGGAGTGTCGATGCGCTTGGCAGGGTCGATGCGGATCGCCATCCGCTTGATGAGCGAGGCCAGCTCCGAGTCCGGCAAGGCACGGAGGATGACGTCGAGGCGGCGGAGCGGAGCGCCCTCGTCCCCCGAGGCGTCTGCCCGGGCGCGCTCGCCCGATGCTGCCGTGTCGCCCGCGCGTGAGGTCCCTGCGTTTCGTCCATTAACGACGTTCATACGGTGCCCTGCCCCTTTGACGCTCGTTCTGTTTGGGCTCCGTGCTCGTCACCGAATTGGACCCATAGCCCAGGGCGGACCGCCAACGTACCATCAGGGGCTTGGTTCATACACTCGAAATCGAAGGGGGCAGGGGAGCACGACATCCCGGTCGACGCGGGCCTCAACAGGGTCTTGTGGCAAAACGATTCGCGGGTGAAGCGGGGAGAGGCGCGCGGTGTGAAGTCCGGCTCGGCTCGAAAATTCAAGGCCCGGAGTGGGCCCACGAGCCCGGTGCTTGCATGAGCGCCGCTGTCCGGACCGGGCCTGACGACATCACGGTTTCGTGAAGCGATCGAGTCCGGCGCCACCCCACCTAGCACAGGCCCCGCGCAGGCCAGGGCGTTTTTCGTCGCACACACACAGCTACACCTTGGAAGCGCGGCGCGGGCACGATATTCCCGCAAAGGACGACTGTCATCGTTGACCGATTCCGAGAGCCCACGATCGAGTATCGGGATTTCCCCCACGACATGGGGTACTTCCCCCACTCCCCTCCCCTCCCACCGAGACCGCACGATGATTCTGCGCGACCCCATCCACGGCCTCGTCGCCTTCGAGAGCGAGGAAGACGCGATCGTGACTCGGCTGCTCGGGACCCGCGAGGTGCAGCGGCTCCGTCGCATCCGCCAGCTCGGGCTGACGTCGTTCGCTTACCCCGGCGCGGAGCACACGCGCTTTTCGCACGCCATCGGCGCCGCGCACGTGATGCGGCTCTTCCTGGCCCGGCTCCGGCAGATCGACGGCGGCCTCCCCTTCTGGCAGCGGGTCACGAGCGAGCGGGCCCGCGACGCCATCGCCGCCGCGTTCCTCCACGACGTCGGGCACGGCCCGCTGTCGCACCTGTTCGAAGAGGCGCTGCCGGGCGCGTCGCATCACGAGGAGTGGACCGAGCGGATCCTGCTCGATCCGTCGTCGGAGGTGCACAAAATCCTGGTCGCCGACGACTCGTACCTCCCGCAGCGCGTGGCCGATCTGGTCCACGGCAAGCACCCGCTGCCGTACCTCTCGAACGCGGTGAGCGGGACGTTCGACGTCGATCGCTGCGACTACCTGCTCCGCGACGCGCACGCGACCGGCGTCCGCTACGGCGACTACGATCTGCCCTGGCTCCTCCGCAGCCTGCGCTTCGGTCAGGACGCGACCGGCCCGATCCCTACGCTTGCCATCGACGGCGCCAAGGGGCTCGCGGCGATCGAGGCCTTCCTGCTCGCGCGGTTCTTCATGTTCCAGCAGGTGTACTTCCACAAATCGACGCGCGCGGCCGAGTGGATGATCGGGGCGATCCTCCGGCGCGCGGTGGCGCAGGTGCGCGACGGCGTGCGCTTGCCGACGCTGCCGAAGGCCTTCGCCACGGTCGCGGCGGGCGACACGCCGGCGCTCGACGACTACCTCGAGCTCGACGATCAGGTGCTGCTCGGCGCGATCCACGACTGGGAGAACGCGTCGGATCCGGTGCTCGCCGATCTGTGCAAGCGGCTGCGGGCGCGGGCGCTGTTCAAGTCGATCGAGCTCTACCAGGGCCGGCGCGACGGGTACGAGGCCGACGAGGGGATCGATCCGGCGACGGCGCTCGCCACGGCGAAGGAGATCGCGCGCGCGGCGGGCCTCGATCCCGAGGTGTACGTGGGCCTCGACGAGGCGTCGGACACGCCGTACCCCGACGACGAGTCGCTCACGGTGGTGTTCTCCAGCGGCCGCACGCGGCGCCCGGCCGAGGTGTCGTTCCTCCTCGATCGCCTGCGAAACGAGACGATCACGCGCAAGCGAGTGATCTTCGCGCCCGAGCTCCGCGACGCGATGCGCGAGGCGCTGATCCGTTGAGGCCGAGAGGCGCAGCGCTGGCCGCGTCGATGATCGCCCTCGCGGCGACGACGTCGGCGCGCGCCGATGACGACGGGGTCTACGGCCGGCTCGAGGGCGATCTCGAGCTGCGGATCGAGGCCGGCGCGGGCTTCGCGGCGGGCGGCCCGTCGCTCGCGGCGGGCGCGGCGGCGCTGTACCTCGGCACCGCGGGGATCTACGCGCACTACACCGACGCGCTCGGATCGCGCGCGCCCGACGTGACCCGCTCGTTCGCCTTCGGCCTGTGCTTGCAGCCGCTCTTCCTCGCGCGCTACGGGTCGGATCTCGAGCACGGGCCGGCGCGGCTCGATCTGCTCGTCGACTCGTTCGGCCTGGAAATTGGCTCGTTCTGGGGGGCTCCGCGCGGGCGCGGGCTGGTCGCGACGCCGGGCCTCGAGCTGGCCACGACGCTGGCGCTGCCGATCCTCGCCCGCGGGAATGGACCGTTCCTCGCGCTGCGCGGCGCGCTCCGGCTCCGGCAAGACGAGGCGTCCTCGGCGATCGATCGCGCCGGGATCTTCTCGCTCACGCTGAGCTTTCACCAGACGATCACCACCCACCTCGTCGACGGCGGCGATGGGCTGACGCGATGAGCGCGCCGCTCGCCGAGGCGCTGGCGAAGATCTTCCGCGCGGCGCTGGCGTCGCTCGATCCGGCGCGGCTGGTGCACGACGCGCTCCCGCCGATGCCGCCGGGGGGCGCGCGCGTGGTGGTGATCGCCGCGGGCAAGGCCGCCGCGGCGATGGCGCGAGGCGCGCTGACGCGCTGGCCGGATCGGATCGATCGCGTCGTCGTGGTCGGCCCGGATCCGATCGCCGGCTTCACCGATCCGCGCGTGCGCTCGCTCGCGGCGTCGCACCCGATCCCCGACGAGCGCAGCGTGATCGCCGCCGAGGCAGCGCTCGCGCTCGCGGCGGAGCTCGGGCCGCGCGATCTGCTGGTGGCGCTGATCTCCGGCGGCGCGTCGTCGCTGCTCGCCGCGCCGGCTGCGGGGCTGTCGCTCCGAGAAAAGCGGGCGATCGTGACCACGCTGCTCGATCGCGGCGCGCCGATCCGCGAGATCAACCTGGTGCGGCGGCACCTCTCGCGGGTGAAGGGCGGCCGCCTCGCGCTCGCGGCGATGCCGGCGCGGGTGCTCACGCTGATCTTCAGCGACGTGATCGGCGGCGAGGCGCACGACATCGGCTCGGGGCCGACGGTGCCGGATCCGACGACGATCGACGACGCCCGCGCGGTGCTGAGGCGGCACGCGCCCGAGCTCGCCGACGCGACGTTCCTCGACGAGTCGCTCAAGGCCGACACGCCGGTGACCATCCTCGCGACCGCGCCCGCCGTGCCCGCCTCGGCGCGGCTGCGCGCGCGGATCCTCGTGGATCCGTCGAGCCTCGCGGCGGCGATGCGCGAGCGGCTCGAGCTGGCCGGCTTTCGCGCGACGATCGAGGGCCCCGACGAGGGCGACGCCGCCGCCGTCGTCGATCGTCGCGTCGCCCGCGCCGCAGCGCTCGCGCCGGGCGAGGCCGTGGTGATCGCCTGCGAGCCCACGGTGCGGCTGCCGGCGATCCGCGGCAGCGGCGGCCGCGCCGGCTGGGTCGCACTCGCCGCGATGCGACGCTTCCCCGCCGACGTGGCGCTGCTCTGCGCCGCGTCGGACGGCGTCGACGGCAGCTCCGGCGCGGGCGGCGCGGGCGTGATGCGTGACGCCGCGGCAGGCGTCACCGACGAGGAGATCGATCGCGCGCTCGCGGCGTTCGACGACGCGCCCGTCCACCGCGCCCTCGGCACCCACCTGGCGGGCGGTCCGACCGGCCACAACCTGGCCGATCTCCACGTGCTCGCGCGATCGATCCGCTGAGCCCCGGCTGCCGCGTGGACCAGATCGTTGCAGCTGCAACGATCTGGTTGCTGCTCCAACTAGTTTCCGGGCACGGAGCCAGCGTTGGTGTCGCCCATCGCCGTGCGGACCTCGAGCGCCAGGGCGCAGCTGTTGGCCTGGCGCTGCCGCGCGGCGAGGACGTCGGCGTCGACCGAGGGCGTGGCGCCGAGGAGCTGCCCGCCGGCCTCGCGACGGAGCCGCAGCACCAGCTTGCCGTCGCTGAGACGCCACACGCCGACGCGCGCGAGGTGGGTGGCGGCCTGGATGGCCTCGGAGGCCGCGGAGGGGCCCGCGTCGGCTCCCGGGAGCGCCATGCCCGGCACGTCCTCGTCGAGGACCACGAGCAGGTACTGGGCGCGCTGGAGCACCTCGACCACGCGCGGGATGTCGTCGCGGACGCTGTCGTCGAAGCCGGCGATCAGCGCGCGGAGCCGGAGATCGGTGCTCGCGTCCTGGACCTCGTGGATCCAGTCGTCGCTGAGGTTGCGCATCGCGCGGTAGCCGTCGCGAAGATTGAACGGCTGCGCGAGCTTCGCGCAGTGATCTTGCTCGTTGCAGAAGTCGCCCGAGGGGCAGTCGCGGGTGCGCTTGCACTCGGCGCCGGCCGTCGGGTTGGGGTTCGCGGTGCGCATCAGGCACGACGTGAACGCGTCGCGGAGCGAGTCTTTCGCGCCGGCGCGGATCGAGTCCGGCGTCTTCGCTTCTTGCACGCGGAGGCGGAGGTAGATCCCGGCCTTGTCGCGGAAGTCCCAGCTCTTCAGCGCGTCGTGATCGATGACGTCGGCCGCGGGCTCGCCCCCGAGCTCGGCGGTCCAGTGCTCGATCTTGTCGCGCACGGGGAACCACCGCGGCCCGAGCTCCATCGTGGTCGCGCGCTGCCGCGCCATCAGCGCCTGGCGCGAGCTCTCGACCTCGTTGCTGGACCATTTCCAGTTGAGGATGGCGCCGACGGCAAGGATCAGGCCGCTGTAGCCCCAGAACTTCACCGACGGGTAGCGCGCCTTGCCTGCGGCGCGCGCGTCACGTGCGGCGTGGACTGCGGGCAACCCCCGCTTCCGCGGCTCTTGCTCGTCGGGGGACGACATTGGGGTGCTCGGGAGATGGGAGGGAGAGAGGCTACTGCGGCGTCGCCGCGATCTTGCCGACCATGAAGCTGACGTTCGGGTAGCCCGCGAACGCCGCCGTCTGGAAGACCGACTTCACGACGAGGGCCGAGACGTTCTGATCGACCTGGAGGATGCAGACGCCGGGGAACGGCTTGTTCGGCTGAACCTGCTTCCACAGCTCGCGCTTGTTCTTGAGCAGCGCGAAGAGCTCGTCGATCTTCTGCAAGCGGCCCAGCTCTTCGATCGAGCGGGTCGAGCCGGCCTGGACGCCGTCGACGAGGATCTGGTTCCCGTTCACGGCCACCATCGGGGCGTCGATGATCGCCTCGACGTTCTCGGCCTTGGGGAGCTTCACGTTCTTGTCGACGGCGATCTCGCCCGACGCCGAGAACGACATCAGGAGGAAGATCACGATGACCGAGAGGAAGTCGATGAAGCTCACCAGGTTGAGGCTGGCGTTCGGGCTGCGGTGACCGTGCCCCTGCACCTTGTTCCACACGTAGCGGAGCTTCACCCCGTGCATCAGACGCGCGCCGGGCGCGTGGATCACGTGCGCGTGCGGGTTGTGGTGGGCTTTGGGGTTGTACCTATCCATCGTGGGTCTTGCTCCGAAAGTCCTGCCAGTTGCCAGGGGTATGGGGCCGCTCGCGGCCCCATCGAAAACTCGGGGTATGGGGCCGCTCGCGGCCCCATCGAAAACTCGGGGTTTGGGGCCGCTCGCGGCCCCATCGAAAAATCACCGAACTGAAAAAGTCATGTTGAAGACCGGGATCTGCTTCGTCTCGTTGCCGAGCTTCATCTCGCGCTTGGGCGAGTAGAGGGCATCGAGGACGGCCACGATCTCCTTGAACTGGGTGCGGTTGTCGCTGTGCAAAATGCACTGGTCGAGCTTCTTGTCGCTCGGGTCGCGGTGACCGCCCTGCTGTTTCCACTCTTCTTCGATCTTCTTCGCGAGATCGGGGTAGCGGAGCACCTTGGTCTCGCCGTCGCCGAGCTCGACGGGCGTCTTCGGCACCTTCACCTCGCTCACCACCGTCGCGCCCTGCTTCCAGACGAGACCGAAGTCGTTCTCGCCGATGTGAAGGTTGAGCACCTTCTCGGGCGTCTGCGGAGTGAGTTCCTTGTTCGGATCGGGCGGGCCGGGGACCTGCGCGTCGGCGTTGATGCGCGAGTTGGTCACCCACACTGCGGTGATGAGCAGGAAGGCCACCGTGACGAACAACAGGTCGATGAACGGGACCATGTTGATTTCGCTGTTGGTCGACCGCTTCTTGCCACCGGTATCGACGTCTACACCACCCACGGGGAACCTCCGCTCAATCTGGGGGCGCCCTCCACACGGGACGCCTCGCTGACGCTGCTGAAACTGCTCTGCGGGCCTCCGAGGCAGGGAGCGACGCGCTCTGCGGCGCTCCCTTCGAGCTCTGGAGGAGCTGGACCACCCGGAGGTGGCCCATCGTTCGATCGGACTCGGGGGCCTACGCGGCCTGGTTCACCGCCGCGACGTTCACCTTCTGGCGATTCGCGACGACGAGGTTCAGGATCTGCACGGACGCCTCGTTGATGTCGTCCTCGATGCCCTGCGTCTTGCCGTTGAGAATGGCGAAGCCGATGAGGCCGACGATGGCGACGCCGAGGCCGAACGCGGTGCAGTTCATGGCCTCCGAGATGCCGTTCGCGAGGATGGTCGCCTTCTGGCTGGGGTCGATCGAGCCGCCGGCGACGGCGCCGAACGACTTGATGAGACCCGTCACGGTCCCGAGGAGGCCCGAGAGCATCGCCAGGTTCGCGAGGAGGGCGAGGTACGCGGTGCGGGCGCTGACCTTCGGAAGCTCGCGCAGGGCGGCCTCGTCCATCGCGGCCTGCACCTCTTCATCGGGGCGGTTCACCTTGACGAGGCCCGCCTGGACGATGCGCGCGAGCGGCGCGTTCGCCGCCGAGCACATCTTGACGGCCTTGCCGACGTCCCCCGCGAGGATGCACTTCTGCATCGTGGCGAGGAAGA
>JBDTXR010000347.1:0-10095 GCA_040006075.1 Byssovorax sp.
GAGGCTCTGCGGATAGGCGTCGTGGAAGGTGAGGATCTTCCCGCTCTCCGGGGCGCACACGTAGACGTTGCCGCGGGTGTCGGTGGTGGCGCAGTGCGCTCCCGGCGCGGTGGGCACCGTGCCGAGCAACGAGAGCTGGCCTTTCGCGGAGACGCCGAGGATGGCCATGGTCTTGCTGGTCGCGCCTGGCAAATAGAGGTGCCCGAGGCCGGGGCTGTAGGCGATGACGTCGACGCCGGCGCCGTTGGAGAGGCTCGACAGGATGGCTCCGGTGCTGACGTCGAGCACCACGGCTCGGCCCTCGGCGCAGCCGACGAAGAGAAAGCCGCGCTTCTCGTCGAGATCGATCCCGCGCGAGCCGGAGCAGCCGTTGGGCCACGAGGCGACGAGGGCGCGTGATTTGAGGTCGATGGCCTTCGTCGTGCCTCTCCAGAGGTGGGTATAGGCGCGGCCGCGGGAAGCGTCGATGATCAGCGACTCGGGCCCTCCGGCGACAGCGATCGTCGCCGCGTGCACGGGAACGGGGTTCTGGCCGCTCGGGACCGAGAACACCTCGATGCGATCGGAGTCCGGCTCGGTCACCCAGACCTCGCGCGTGGGCGCGACCCAGCGAACGTAATCCGGCCCGGCGCCGAGCTTCACCGAGCCGACAATCTTCTGGGCCGCGGGATCGACGACGGCGAGCAACCCCGTGGTGCGATCGGTCGCAAAGAGGGCTCCGGCGCCGAAATCGACCGAGGTGACCCCGAAATCGTGGCCGCCCGCAAACGCAGGTGCCGCGCTGAACCCGCCAATCGCCGTCACCGCGTTCGAGCCAGGCGCGATCAGATCCACATGCCCGCTCTGCGCGGCCGGGACCAGCACGCGGTCGAGCTCGGGGGAGAAGCGGAGATCGTCGAATCCCGCGCCGTGCAGGGCGTCCGGGAGGACAATCTCCCCGCTGGTCGCCCCGCCGCCCGTCGACGCGCTGGAGCTCGCGCTCGCGCTCGCTCCCGCTCCCGCTCCCGTCGAGCTCCCTCCGGACGTGGCGTTGCCCGGGCTCGCCGGAAGAGCCTTGGTGCACGCCCCCGCGAGCAGCGCCGCGAGCGTGAGCGCCGCCGGAAAGGCTCGTGATCGCATCGTTGCCATGGGTCGCGTCGATATCATGTCTTGCCTCCCGCGTCGCTACCGCGTGCTCATCGCCCGAGCCCCTGCTTCAGCGCGAGCCCGACGAGCCCGGTCGCCACGATCAGCAGCGGCTCGGGGAGCTTCTTCGCCTTGATCAGCACCGCCAGCGTCCCGAGCGCGATCAGGATCGTGGGAACGTCGATGAGGGCGCGGCGGCCCAGCACGAACGCGGCCCCGGCGATGGCCCCTGTCGCCGCGGCGGTGACGCCGTCGACGAAGGCGTTGAGGCTGGGGTTCTTGGCGTAGCGGCGGAAATGGCGCGCCGGGACGACGACGAAGAGATAGCACGGCAGGAAGACGCAGAGCGCCGCGACAGCCGCGCCCGCGGGCCCGGCGACGAGATAGCCAATGAAGGCTACGGTGATCACCACCGGTCCGGGGGTGATCATCGCCACGGCGACCGCGTCGAGGAACTGCCGATCGGTGAGCCAGTGAAAGCGATCGACCACGCCGCCGTACAGGAACGGGACAATGGCCAGGCCGCTGCCGAAGACGAAGGTGCCAGCCTCGGCGAAATACCAGGCGAGGCGCCAGAGCGTGGTGCCGGGCGCGGGTCCATGAAGGCCGGACAGAAGCCACGCTGCGGCCGGCATCACCGAGAGCGCAGCAGGCTTCTGGCCGATCTGCTTCCACCGGCGCACCAGCAGCACCACCACCCCCGCGGCCAGGAAGAGCCAGAGGATCTCCGACTCGGTGCAAGCCGTCACCGCCGCGTTGAGGCCAAACAGGGCCCAGAGCAGCGCGTCTTTCTTCAACGTGAGCTTGACGAGCTTGACCGTGCTCCGAGCGATGATGGCGATCACCCCCGCTCCGACGCCGTAAAACACCCCTTGCATCCAGGCGAGCCCGCCAAAGCGCACGTACAGCGCCGCCAGGAGGAGCACAATCAGGAAGGAGGGGAGAACGAACGCCACGCCGATGAGCGTCGCGCCGAGGACCCCGCCGCGGACCCAGCCCAGGTAAATCGCGAGCTGCGCCGCGAGCGGCCCCGGCGCGAGCTGGGCCAGGGCCAACCCTTCCTTGTAGTCGTCCTCGGTGAACCAGCGACGCTGCTCCACGAGATCGCGCTGCATGTACCCGGCGAGGGCGATCGGGCCGCCGAAGCCGAGCGCGCCGAGGGAGAGGAAATAGAGAGTCAGCGCCCACCGCCTGCAGGGGACCAGCGATTGCGGAGGGGGCGTATCGGCTGCGGCGGTCGGGGTCAACAAGTCGAGCTCCCTTCGGCCTTCAACTCCGGCTCGTCGACCTCCGGCGGCGGCGCGGTCACCGTGAGCAGCAGGGCGGCGGCGCAGAGGGCGATTGCCCCGGAGCCCACGAACGCCGCTCTCGCAGAGACTCGCGCATAGACCAGGCCGAAGAGCACGTTGGCGGGCAGCACGGCGAGCCCTTCAATCGCGGTCTGGAGCCCGAACGCGCGTCCACGCGCGGCGCTGGGCACGAGCTCGGCGAGGAGCGCGCGCTGGCCGCCCTCCGCGAAGCCGTAATGGAACGCGTAGATCGCGAGGAGCCCCCACGCCATTGGCCAGGATCCGACGAGCCCGAATCCCACGTAGCTGACGGCGTAAAGCACCCACGCGATCACCAGCACCGGGCGCCGGCCGAATCGATCCGAAGCGCGCCCCCCGGCGACGTTGAGCAAGCCCTTCCCGAGCTGGAGCGAGACCCAGGCGATGGGCACGAGCGCTCGGTCCATCCCGAGATCGGTCATCCGATTGAGCAGAAAGAGGTCGCCCGAGCCTGCCAGCGAGAACAGCCCGACGACCGCGAGATAGCGACGCGCGGAGGGAGGCAGTGGCGCGAGCGCCGGTGATTTGCCAGTCGACCCGGGCGCAGGTGCTATCTTTACATCCAGCAATGCGCGCGTCGGTGGCTCGCGAACGAAGACCAGGATCACGACCACCGCGAACAGGCCTGGTACCACCGACGCCGCGAACACCGTGCGCAAAGGGAGGTCGAAGGCGCGGAGCAGCGTGAACGCGATCAGGGGGCCGAGGACGCCGCCGAAGTTATCCATCATCCGGTGGAACCCGAACGCCGCGCCCCGGCTCTCGGCGCCGACGGCGGCCGCGAGCACGAGGTCCCGCGGCGGCCCGCGCAGCCCCTTGCCGACGCGGTCGAGCGCGCGCACGAAGACCGCATGGATCGGGCTCGTCGCCACCGCGAAGAGCGGCCGAGCCAGCGCCGAGAGCCCGTAGCCTGCCGCGATCAACGGCTTCTTTCGCGGGGCCCGATCGGCGAGGCGACCGGCGATGATCTTGACCACCGCCGCCACCGCCTCGGCCACGCCCTCGATCCACCCGAGCGCCTCGGCCCCGCCGCCGAGCGTGATCAGGAACGCCGGCACGAGCGGGTAGATCATGTCCGACGCCGCGTCGGTGAGGAGCGAGACCCATCCGAGGGCGATCACGGCCCGCGGGAGCGGGCGGCGCGCGGGCGCTGAAGATCTCATGCGCGACGATCGCATTGAATGCCTCCCGGAGGTGGGACGCCGGCTCCGGGAGGCATTTTAATGACTCCCCGCCTTGTACGGCGCGAGCTCGCGATCCAGCCGCACCTTCAGCGCCATGTCCGCGCCCTTGGCCTTCCGCTGGAGGTAATAGCCGAGCAAATCGTCCAGCGGCCTGGGCTCGACGGCGACCTTGTCGCCGGCCTTCGTGGCGGCATACAGCGTGGTGAACTTCCGGGAGTAGGCCCGGAAGTAGAAGTAGCTCTTCTCGCGCGCGGCCCAGGCGTGGAGCACCGACGCGGCGATCCGATGCACGCTGTCTGCAGGAGCCACGGTGGGACTCGGCCCCTCGAAGCAAGGCGCCTTCTCGTCGAGCTGCACGCGATACCACCGCTCGCTGCCGTCGGGGAACACCGCGCCGACCGCGTAGCCGGCGCGGAGCTTCCGGTGCTCTTGAACCAGCGCGTCGCCGTCGCCGTACGCCTTGCGCAGGAACTCGAAGAAGCCCTCGACGCAGGTGTCCACGGCGCGAACCAGGGCGTCTCGCGCGTGGTCATCGGGGTTGGGATCGGTGAGCGGAGGAATCGTTGCCGTGGGATCGAAGCGCAGGCGCGCGGTGTCGTTCTCCAGCGTGGTCGCGACCTTCGAGGCGCCGGGCTGGTGCCGCACCTCGCCGCCGCTGACCTCGAAGACGTCGCCCGGGTTGGCCAGGAACGCTGGAATGCTCGGGTCGAGCTCCGCGAGATCGGCCACGAACCGCTCGCGCGACATCGGAAACAGGAAGGCGTTGCACCACTCCACCGCTCCACAGAACCGGAACCCGGCGGCGCCGGGGACGACCGCGCGCGGGCGGATCGCGAGCGCGGTCTGGAGGTTCATCGCGTGCATGGCAAAAGGAAAGCCGGTGTTGCGGCTCTCGAAGAAGCCGAAGTTCTGGCTCGCGTGCATCGCGAAGAGCAGATCGATCCGACCGAAGACGTCGTTCACGATCTTGATCGGCTCGGGCGCGAGCACCGTGTCGACCTGATTCCAGAACGTGCCCGAGCGGTCCTTGAAGACCATGCCAAACTCGACGACGTTGGTCACGCTGGAGTGCGTCGTCATCAGCTCGTACGAGGGGAATACCATCTTCGCCATGGGCGCGGTCTCGTGGACCCGGGTGAACCCGAGCTCTTTCATGGCGTAGGCGATGGCGCGATCCTTCGGGCAGATCACGTGGCAATCGCGCGGAAGGCGGGCGAGCGTCGGGATATCGAAGTGATCCAGGTGACCGTGAGAGAGGATGAGCACGTCGATGGGCGGGAGCGCGTCTTCGTGGATCTCGCGGCGAGGACAGGAGACGACGGTGCCTTCCTCGAAGGGATCTGCGAAGACGGGGTCCATCAAGCAGCGAACGCCGTCCATCTCGACGAGCACCGAGGCGTGCCCCAGCAAGGTCACCTTCATGGCCGGCTGCTTCTCACGGCGGCGGCGAGGAGTCGACAACGACCTTCGGTGTCCAAGGCGTCCTCGGCGCACCGAATAGCACGGTTCGATACAACCGTGTCGTGCGGGCCACGAAGCACGTTCGCGTCGGGTGACGCTGGCAGCTTCCACGCCCGGAGCCCTTTCGACCGGGCGATAGTGAGTGTACGCCTCACCTCCCGAGATCGGACGAAGGGTCGAGCCGCGAGGAGAGCCAATGGAAGCTGCACGTGTGGATGATGGATCGCGCCTGGTACGACACCTCCCCGTCGCGCTGGAGCTGGAGGGGTTCATGCGAACGCTCCTGCGCCACCTCGCCGGGACGCTCGAAGAGGTCGTCGGGCTCTCGGAGGCCTCCGGCTTCATCAGCGTGGTGGGGCAGAAGATGGGCGACGAGATCGGCGCCGCGTACCGCAACGCGCTCGGCGTGCCTCGCCTGTCGCGCCGGCAGGTGGCCGAGGTCATGGTGGACCTCAAGCGTCGGATCCAGGGCGATTTCTACGTCATCGAGCAGGACGACGAGAAGATCGTGCTCGGCAACCGCGCGTGCCCGTTCGCCGAGAAGGTCGTCGGGCGCCCCTCCCTCTGCATGATGACGTCGAACGTCTTCGGCGTGCTCGCGGCGGAGAGCACCGGGTACGCCAAGGTCGTGCTCGAGCAGACGATCGCCCGCGGAGATCCGGGCTGCCGGGTGGTCGTCCACCTCGTCCCCGGGCCTGCCGCCGCGGCCGCAGAGGGCCGCGAGTACGTGCAGGAAATCTGAGGCCGACGCGTGCTCCTCGATCGCTTCAACGAGTTCGCCGCGATGCTCCCGGAGGCGATGCTCCTGGTCACGACCGACGGCGTGATCGTGGCCGTGAACCCGGCGGCCCGGCGGGTGCTCGTGCGCGCGGGAGGCTCGGTCGAGGGGAGCCGGCTCACGGACCTCGCCGTCGGCGCGCCGGAGACGATCCTCGACTACCTGCGGATGTGCGCCCGCACGCGCCAGATGCTCCCGGGGAGCCTCACGCTGCGGCGGGCCGACGGCGAGGCGGGCGCGCGCTACCGCGTCCACGGGGCGCTCCTGGTGATGCGCTCGGAGGCGGGCGACCGCGGGGTGCTGCTCCGGATCGAGGAGGCGAGCGCGCCGTCGCGCTTCGTCCTGCTCACCGAGAAGATCGACGCGCTCTCGGCCGAGATCGCCCGGCGCCGGGTCGCCGAGGAGGCGGTGCGCGAGCGCGAGGAGCGGCTGCGCGTCGTCCTGACCAGCATCGGCGACGCCGTCATGGTCACCGATCCTCAAGGGAAGATCACGTTCATGAACCGGGTCGCCGAGACCGTCACCGGATGGCCCCAGGACGAGGCGTGGGGCCGGCCTCTCGACGAGGTCTTCGTCATCATCAACGAGAGCACGAGCGCGCCCGTCGACAGCCCCGTGGCCAAGGTGCTCCGCGACGGAAACGTCGTGGGGCTGGCCAACCACACGCTGCTCATCGCGCGCGATGGTCACGCGATCCCGATCGACGACAGCGCCGCTCCCGTCCGGAGCGCCGCCGGGGCGCTCGAGGGCGTGGTCCTCGTCTTCCGCGAGATCACCGAGCGCAAGCAGGCGGAGCGCGAGCGCGAGCGCTCGCTGGTGCGCGAGCAGACCCAGCGGCTCGCCGCCGAGGCCGCGCGCGCCGAGGCCGAGGGCGCGAACCGCGCCAAGGACGAGTTCCTGGCGATGCTCGGGCACGAGCTCCGCAACCCGCTCGCGCCGATCCTCACCGCGCTCGATCTCCTGCGGCTCCGCCCCGACATGAACAACGAGCCCGCGCGCCTGATCCTGGAGCGGCAGGTCGCGCACATGGTGCGGCTGGTCGACGATCTCCTCGACGTGTCCCGGATCGCCAAGGGGAAGGTCGAGCTCGCGATGCAGCGCCTCGAGCTCGCCGCCGTGGTGGCCAAGGCCATCGAGATCGCCAGCCCGCTGCTCGAGAAATCGGAGCAGCACCTCGCGGTGAGCGTGCCGGCGCAGGGGCTCGCCGTCGACGGCGATCCGACGCGGCTCGCGCAGGTGGTTTCGAACGTCCTGACGAACGCCTCGAAGTACACGGAGCGGGGCCGCCGGATCACCATCACCGGCGCGACCGAGGGCGCCGAGGTGGTGCTGAAGGTGACCGACACCGGGATCGGGATCTCCGCCGAGATGCTCCCGCGCGTGTTCGAGATGTTCGCGCAGGAGCGCCAGGCCTTCGACCGCTCGCAGGGTGGGCTCGGCCTCGGCCTGGCCATCGTGCACAACCTGGTCAAGGCGCACGGCGGCTCGGTCCACGCGTACAGCGCCGGCGTGGGCCAGGGGAGCGAGTTCACCCTCCGCTTCCCCGCCGCGCGCGCCGAGGTGGCCCCCGCTGCCGGCGCCGCGGTCCCGACGCGGACCCCGAGCGACGCAGGCGACGACACGCTGAAGATCCTCGTGGTCGACGACAACGCGGACGCCGGCGCGATGCTCGCGCTCCTCCTTCGCAAGCTGGGGCACGCGGTGCGCGTCGTTCACGACGGCCCGTCGGCGCTGGAGTCACTCGACTCCTTCACACCGGACGTGGCGTTCCTCGACCTCGGCTTGCCGATCATGGATGGCCACGAGCTGGCGCGGCTGCTGCGAGAGAAGCCGGCCCTGACGGGGCTCCGCCTCGTCGCCGTCACCGGCTATGGCCAGGAGTCCGACCGTCTGCGCTCCGCGGACGCCGGCTTCGATCTTCACCTGGTGAAGCCCGTGGGCCGCGAGCGCCTCAAGGAGGTGATCCAGACCTTCGCGCGCGAGCGACGCTGAGGTCGCTCCCGCGGCTCTCCACGCAAACGAACAAAGCCTCGGTCACACCCCACGAGAGGGTGCGCCGAGGCTTCATCGTTCGCGCTCTGGCCGAGCGGCTCAGGCCATCTTCGCCTTCGGGACGCTCTGCTCACCGGCGGTGACGATGTCCGTCGCGCCGTGGCGCTCGAGCGCCTTCTTGGCGCGGTCTTGCTCCTCGCCGTTGGAGACGTGGACGGAGATCAGGACGTTACCGCCCTTGATCTTGCCTTCGTACTGCTTGGCTTCCATCTCGGGGATGCCCAGGCCGACCAGACCACCGGCGATGCCGCCGACGGTCGCGCCGGCCGCGGCGCCGCTGAGCGCCGCCAGGATCGGGCCCGCGGCGATGAAGGGCCCGAGGCCCGGGATCGCCAGCGCGCCGATGCCGGCGAGGAGGCCAATCGTCCCGCCGATGGCGCCGCCCGCGCCCGCGCCGGCCACCGCGCCTTCAGGCGCCTTGGTGTTGTGCTCGTGGGCGAAATCGCGCGTCCCGCTCTTGTCGGGGAAGAGCGCCGAGATCGCGTTGCTCCCGAAGCCCATGGATTGCAGATCGGCGACGATGGTCTCCGCCTGAGCTTGGTTGGCCACGAGACCCATCACTGCCTTGTTCGATGACATGTTCATTCTCCTGAGGGCCTAGTTGGCCGCGATTTCGAGCTGGTTGTCCACGCGCTTCACCCCGTCCGTCCCCTGAGCGATCGCGACGATGTCGGCGCGCTCTTTCTCGCTCTTCACGGGGCCGCGGAGGGTGACCACCGCGTTGGCGGTGATGATCTTGACGTTCTTGGCGGTGATCGACAGGGCGTCGTCCTTCATCACCCCCTGGCGGACCTTCTGGGTGATGGTGCGGTCCACCTCGTTCTCGCCCTGGTCGGTGGGCGTGAGCGCGGCCGTCTTCTGGTCGCGCTCGTTGACCTTGGTGTTGTCGGCAGGCGCGGTGGCGGCGCTGCCCTTGTCGCAGCCTACGGCGACGAGCATCAGCCCGATGATGAGTGCGGTCTTCATGGTCTTCGGTCCTCTGGAGTCCAGTGTTCGCGTCAGCTCGCCGGGTGCGCGGCCTTCGCCGAAGCCTTCTTGGCCGGCTTCCTGGCGACGCGCTTCTTGGCCTTGGGGTTATCGACAGTCTTGGTCGCCCCGGCGAGCACCTCGCGGAGGTTCTCGTGCAGGGGTCCGCGGAAATCTTCGGCCTTGGCCTCCTCGAAGCGGGCCTTCATCGCCACGCCCAGCTCCTTCAGCTTCTCGGCGCCGAGGGCCTTCTCGACCTTGGGGAAGAACTCTTTCTCTTCCTCCTCGACGTGGTGCTCGACCACCTCTTTGAGGACCTTCACCTTGGTGTCGAAGTCTTCGTGGCCGCGGGCCTCGTCGGCCAGGTACAGGCTGAACTCGACCAGGCCGTGCTCGACGACAGCCTCGTCGAGGGTGTCGGTCTCGCCCATCTTCTCTTCGCACGCCGGGTAGAAGAGCTCGCGCTCGATCGCGTCGTGAGCCGCCAGCGAAGAGGCGAGCTCCTCGAAGAGCTGCAGCTTCTCCTCGTTCTTCCTGGACTTCTCGAAGCGCTTGAAGAGATCCGCGACGTCGTGGTGCTGGGCCTTGAGGAGATCGGTGGCTTTCATGAGTGCTCCTGGTCGCAGGCCTCCCGCGTGATCGTCGCAGAAGGCGGCATATGAACGGATGAAGGGTGAGGCGTGAGACGCACCGTGGAGCCGCACGCGAGCTACCCGGACCGAGCACGAACCTGGCGCAGAGGGCCCGTGCTCTCCTGCTGTCCCCGGCGCTCGGCAGCGTCGTCCGGCCCCTTAACAAGGCATGTGCCAAAGCGCTTGTCGGCGCGGTAAGCGCTCAATCCGCGCCGAAACGTCGGATCCCCTGCGGACGCGGGCGTCCCGGGCTTGCCACGATGCCCCACTGTGCGGTCCTGGCCTGGGGCAAGACGTCGCTGCGGACTGGCAGCGTTCAGGAAACTCCCTACGTGGTTCGCATCCGCCGCGATCACGACGTCACCGGGGCAGCGTCGGCTCCGTGCTCCTCCCCATACGGCGCGTCGCGAGGGCTACGCGCTAAATCAGCGAGCACGATCCTCGCTCGACTGCCGCATAGCCGCGACCGCCAGGGAGCGGGCCTTGCGCTTGTTTGCAGCGCGCTCCAGCCGGAGCCCGCTCCCTGCCGAGGCTGTCTCAAAACCAAGCGAAGCGCGGCTGGCACGCTC
>JBDTXR010000348.1:0-10007 GCA_040006075.1 Byssovorax sp.
GAGCACCTGGTCGACGAAGAACTGCACGTCGGAGCAACCCTGCGCGACGCAGTTGGCGACGCACGTCACGCTGAACGAGGGCGGGATCATCTGGAGATCGATGCACTTGACGGCGCAGCCGACGACCTGGAGGCAGGTCTGCGGCATGCACTGACCGCAATCTTGCGGGCAGATCGAGCAGGTCTCGAAGTCTTCGCATTTCCCGTTCGGGCATACCGAGCACACGCCGCAGTCTTCTTTGCACGACGCGCACGTCTCGTTGTTGTTGCAGACGCCGTCGCCGCAGCCGATGCATTTGCCGCAATCGCCGGGGCAGGTGGAGCAGTTCTCGGACATCGGGTTGCAGACGCCGTTGCCGCACGATTCGCAGGCGCCGCAGTCGGGCGCGCACGAGAGGCAGTCTTCGGGGGCCTTGCAGAAGCCGTCGCCGCAGAGGTTGCAGACGCCGCAGTCGCCGGGGCAGCTCGAGCAGCTCTCGCCGGTGTCGCAGGTGCCGTTGCCGCACGTGGAGCAGAGGCCGCAATCGGTGGGGCAGCTCGCGCAGTTTTCCTTGGTGGAGTCGCAGGCGCCGTCGCCGCAGAGCGAGCACTTGCCGCAGTCTTGCACGCACGATCCGCAGGTCTCGCCGCCGTCGCAGGTGCCGTTGCCGCAGGTCGTGCACGTGCCGCAATCTTGCGGGCAGCTGCCGCAGGTCTCGCCGTTGTTGCACTGGCCGTCGCCGCAGCCCGGGCACGCGCCGCAGTCGGGCGCGCAGCTGGTGCACGACTCGCCCGAGCCGCAGACGCCGTCGCCGCACGGCTTGGCTCCTCCGCCGCCGCCGGCTCCGCTGCCGCCGGATCCTTCGTCCGACTCTGCGGCGGTCCGCCCACACGCCGTTCCCAGCAGCAAAAATCCGAGGACGAGCGAGAAGCCGAAGAGGGCTCGAAACGTGAGGGCAGCGCGCTGAATCATCGAGTGCACCAGGTACGGCAAAGGTTCGGGCCGCGGATCATATCAGTTCCCTGGAAAGGGCTCGCGCCCTTTCCCCCCGCCGAGCAAAGCTCGTCGGGGCCCCCCATACCCCGTACCGCTCGAGGTTCGGCAGGGCGCTCGGACATTGGGCATAACGGCTCGATGGGCCGGATTTATGGCTCTTTTCTCTTGTGGGGCGGGCCTCCGTGCCCGCCGCATGGAGCATCGCGAGCGAGATGGGGATTGGATTTGGGTGATTTGTAGGCGGAAATAAAAGCGCGGCGAGCCCCGAGGGACTCGCCGCGAAAGTGGTGCTCAAGCGATGAGGCCGTGGACGGCCTCGGTTCGATCAGGGCTTCGGGAGGGCGGGGGGCGTCGGGGCGGCGGGGGCCTCCAGCTTGGGCGCCGAGGGGGCCTCCGGCATCGAGCTCGGGCCGGGCATTTCGGGCGCGGTGGGAGGGGGCGGGGCGCCGCAAGCGAGCGCGAGGAGCGAGATGGCGACGGCGAGCGACGCGACGAGGAGCTTGGACATGGGAAGTGCCTCCGAGCTGAGATTGCGCCACGTGGACAATCCGCGGCAACGACCAAGACGCCTCGCGTTGTTGGAACAGCTCACGCGGACGATCAAAAGAACTTGTGAGCCGCCAAAACCTGGCCGAGCGTCCTGTCATTCGTGGGAGCCTGTTGAAATAATGGCGACGCGAGTCAATCGAGGGCGGCTGCGCCTGGTCGAGAGCGTGCCCGACGCGGGAGAGGTGGCGCACGATGCGTCGTCGACCCCCGTCCCCGGCCTCCCCGTGGGCGAGGGTCGCTCGCGATCCACCCCACCCGACGCGCCCAGCCACGCCGGCGAGGCGCGTGCTCCCGCGCGCTCGGCGCCGCTCGGATCGCCGCTGCGCGATCTCCCCGACGCGCAGCTCGTGGCCCTCGGCTGCAAGGGCGACAACCACGCGCTCGAGCTGCTCTACCGGCGCCACGCGGCCTTCGCGATCCACCTCGCCGCGCGGATTGAAGGCTCGGCCCACGACGTCGAAGACATCGCCCACGACGCGTTCCTGCGCGCCTTCGAGCGGCTCAACGACCTCACCGATCGCGGCGCGTTTCGCTCGTGGCTCGGCGCCATCGTCGTCCACGCGGTGCGCTCGCGCATGCGCCGGCAGCGGCTGCTCAGCGTGCTCGGCATGGGCAAATCGGCCGAGCCGGTCGACCTCGACGCCATCGCCAGCTCCGACGCGTCGCCGCACACGCGCGCACAAATCGCTCAGATTTACGCTCTTCTGCGCACCTTGCCCACCGACGATCGCATCGCGTGGACCCTGCGCGCGGTCGAGGGGCACGACCTCGAAACCGTCGCGCGCCTCACGCGGTGCTCGCTCGCGACGGTGAAGCGGCGCATCAGCCGCGCCCAGAAATTCCTCGACGACCATTTCATCGACCCCGCGAATGACGGCTCTGCTCCAGAGCCCGCTGCCTCGTCCGATCCGAAGGAAGTACGTTCATGAGCCGCCGCTCCGTCCCCCGCATCGCGCCGGCCGATCTCCGCGATCACGCCGAAGAAGCGCGCCTCGATCGCGTCTGGGCGCGCATCGACGCGGATCTCCCCGGCGTCGCCCCCGCGGCGTCGCGCCGACCGATCTTCACTTACCTGGCCATCGCCGCGGCGTTTGCTGCGTTTGCGGGCGGCGTCGTCGTCGGCAAGGTCGCCTCGCGAGGCCCGATGCTCACCGCGATCGCGCCGGTGCAAACCACCGAGCGCACCACGGTCGACGTGCTCGCGGCGGGCACCGAAGGCCGTAATTTCCAGCTCCCCGGCGGTGGTCAGCTCCAGCTTCAGCCGGGCACCACGGTCGAGGTCGAGCGCGGCGGGTCCACGCTCACGCTCAAGCTCTTGCACGGCGCCGCGTCGGTCGACACGTCGGACGCGCAGCGCGTCGCCGGGCTGATGATCGTCGCGGGCGAAGCGCAGCTCAACACCCAGGCGGGCAGCGTGGTCACCGTGCGTCGCAACCAGGACGACATGGACGTGAACGTGAACGACGGCTCGATCAGCATCACGTCGCCCGGCGGCACGCAGACGCTCGGTCGCGGCGGCCGGATCGAGCGCCTCCCGCTCCACACCATCGCCGCGGTGCTCTCCCCCACGAGCTCGCCTCCGGTCCATGCCCCGCTGCTCACCGCGGGCGGCCATCGGGCTGCGGCGCCGCGCCTCGGCAAGCTGGTCACGGCCGACGGACCGGCCTGGTACACCAGCTACGAAAAGGGCAACGAAGACGCCACGGCCCTCGCCCTGCTGCGACAGCAGCCGGGCGGCGCCGAGGGGGCGATCACCAACGCTCGCAGCCCGCAAGAGCTCATGGCCATCAGCACGATCGCCGGCGGCAAGAACGGCGATCCGGGCGTGGCCATCGCCGCGATGAAGAGCGTCGTCGATCGCTTCCCGGAAGACGTGAACGCCCAGATCGCGGCCATCTCGCTGGCGCGCATCTACAAGGCCTCCGGCAAGGAAGATCTCTCCACGGCCTATCTCGAGCGCGCCAACAAGCTCAACGGCCCCCTCGCCGAAGACGCGCTCTGCCGCCGGATCAAGGGCGAACGGCTCGCGGGTCACAAGGATGAGGCGATCCGACAGGCTAACGAGTATGTAGCCAAGTACCCTGATGGCCGGTGCAAGGACGAGGTCGGGCTGGCGCTCGCGAGCGACGACGGGGCGGGCGGCGCGCCTGCTGTGGTCGTCGCCCCGGCGCCCACCGGCAGCGCTGCTCCGTAGCGTCGCGGCGCTCTGGAGCACGCTCGCGGCGGCGTCGGCCCTCGCTGCCGATCCCCCGGCGCCCGTCGTCGCAGCCTCGGCGAGCGCGCCCGCGTCGCGGATCGTCGAGGTCCGCATCGCGCTCTCGTCCGAGGTCCTGAAGAAGATCTCCGAGCCGCGCCTGCGCCGCCTCCTCGAAATCGAGCTCGAAGACAGCGCGGTGCTGGCGCCGGGCGCGGCCGGTCCGCTCGGCGATCACGTCGCGTACATCTGGGTCGACCGCCCCACGCCGAACCGGATCGCCATCGAGGTCCGCGTCGGCGATCGCGCCGTCGGCCGCCGCGAGATCGCCGCCGCCGGCCTCTCGGGCGACGTCGCTGCGCGCCTCGTCGCCATCGCGGCCTCCGAGATGGTCCGCGATCAGATGGAGCCAGTCCGCGCCGCGCCCCGCAAGCCGCCCGCGCCGCGCCGCCCCACCGAGGCCGAGATCGAGCTCGCCTCGCGCGGCCAGCCGGGCATCCAGCTCCTCGCCGCCGCCGATATCGCCTTTGCCCCCAAGGATGCTGCCGTCCTCGCCGGCCCGTCGCTCGGTGTGGGCTTCCGGTACTATGGAGTCAGCGAAACCCTCTTTGCCCGCTGGCTCACCGGCCCTTCGCGCGCAGGATCGCTCCGCTGGCTCGAAATCGGCCTCGCCGCCGACTACCGACTCTGGCTCTCGCCCTCGTTTCGCCTCGCCTTCGGCGCCGAGGCCGCGTTTGCTTCAGCCCACCTCGGCGACGCCACGGTGCCCTACGGCGCGCCCGGCGAGCGCGACACCTGGTCCACCCGCGCCGGCGGCCGGATCGGCGCCGAGCTCCACCTGGGAGGGCCGATATGGCTCAACCTCACCGCCACCCCCGGAGCCATCCTCCGCCCGGTCCACCACGAGGCTCCCACCGGCAAAGGCACCTTCGAGGGCCTGTGGGTGGGCGCCGGGCTCGGCCTCACCTTTGAATGGGGTCGCAAGGCCGTGCTGACGCCGGTGAGCCCCCCGCAATAGCGTGGTCTGAGCGTGCCTGTCGCGACTGGCACGCTGACTCGACTCTGCTGCTCCTAATGCATCATCGCCGCGCGGAGGATCCAGAACCCCAGCGCGGCCAGCACCACCAGCACGGTGCAGCCCACGGCGATCATCCGCCCTCCGCCCTCGGTCCCGCGCACGTCGTCGAGCGTCGGCGGTCGATCGAGGGGCAGGCCCTCCGCGTCGACGCGCTCGGCCACCTCGTTCGCCACGACGATCTCGTGCGGGGCCTCGTCGCTCTTCTTCGCCTCGTCGGGCGTTGACGTCTCGTCCATTTCCCGCCTTCTTTAGCGCCCTCGCTACGGCTTGTACACCGGGCGATAGCCGGCTCGCTTCGCCTTGTGGTTGGCGAAGAACGCCCGGAGCGCGGTCACGGCCACGTCCGATCGGCCCGGATCGCGATCGAACAGGTTGTCGAGCTCGCCGGGATCGCGCCCCAGATCGTAGACCTCGACGGTCTTGCGGCGATCGTCCTCGATCACCTTCAGACCCTCGGCCACGTACATCGCCCGGCGCAGACGCCCCTCGGCGACCAGCGGCCGATCGAGCGATCGCGAGCGGCCTTCGAGCAGCGGGACCAGGCTCTGCCCCTCGAACGCGGCCGGCGTCTCCACGCCGAAGAGATCGAGGATCGTCGGCCCGAGATCGACCAGGCCCACGCGCTCGGTGATCGTCCGCGGCACGACGCCGGGTCCGCGCACCAGCAAGGGCACGCGCACCAGCTCCTCGTACAGCGTCTTGGTGTGCTGAAACGTCGCGTGCTCGCCGAAGGCCTCGCCGTGATCGGCCGACACGATCAAGAACCCGCGATCGCCGAAGCGCTGCCGCAGCACGAGCCACACGCGCGCCACCTGCGCGTCGGCGACGGCGATCTCCGACAGGTAGCGCTCGCGCTCGGTGCCGTCTTTACGCCCGCGATCGTAGGGCGCGTGCGGCTCGGTCAGGTGCGCGTAGAGAAACAGCGGCTCGGGGCCCGCGCGGCGCAGGCGCTCGACGATCGGATCGATCACCGCCTTGCCCGCCGCGTGGCTGCGCCCGTTGGTGACGATCTTCTCCTCGCCGAAGCCGCGCACCACGCCGAAATCGGCGGCCAGGAAGTTGATGCTCACCGCGTCCATGGTCTTCACGCCGTTCGCCGTGAGCAGCGCCGGGAAGCGATCCGTCGGCTCGTCGCACGGGTAAGCGAAGCGCGACGAGCCCACGCCGTGCATCGACCAGTACATCTCCGAGAAGGCGCGGCTCGCGAACGTCGACGAGAGCGACACCGCCGTCTGGCTCCCGGGCGACGTCGCCTGGGTGAAGAACGCGCCCTGCCGCTTCATCTCGGTCAACGTCGGAAAGGCCGCGTCGTTGGCGGGATCGGCGATCGCGTCGGCGCGCGTCGCGTCGATGGTCAAGAGCACGACGACCGGGCTCCGCGTGACCATCGGCGGCTTCGTCGGCGCGATCGGCGCGAAGGCGCTGCGATCGTCGAGCCACGGCGACGTCGGCGCGGGGGTCGCGGCGTGGAGCGACGGCGCGCGCCACAGCGCGGTCGCCTGCACCCACGCCAGCGTGCACGGGTCGCGGAAGAGCTGCACCCGCACGCTGTTGCTCGGCGGGACGATGATCCCGATCGCGGCCCACGCGCCGATCGCCAGCGCCGCCGCGCGACCGCCGCGTCGCGCCCACAGCGCCGCGCCGACGCGCGCCGCGAGCGGTGAGATCGCCGCGCCGGCGAGCGTCGCCGCGGCCCACGCCACCGCCCCGTGGCTCCCGAAATAATCGTCGGCGAGCACGAAGTGATTGGCCACCATCGCCGCGACCGCGACGACGATCGGCAGCCAGCGCAGCCATTTCCATCGAGAAAACCAGGTGCCAACCACGTGCGCCGCGGGCACCGACGCCGCCGCGAGGATCATGTACACCACGAAGATCGGCGTCTCGAAGCGCCCCTCGAGCGTCACCGCGGCCTGCCGATCGAAATCGTTGCCCAGCATCGCGAGCTGGATCGGGGCGCACGCCGCGGTGAACACCGCCGCGCTCGCCCACCACGGCGTCGCGACGACGCGCACCCACGCCCCGATCGCCAGCCCCGAGAGCGCGCCGAGGCCGAGCGTGCAGGCGATCTCGAAGAAGTGATGCGCCGCGCGCAGGCCGAGACCGCCCGGCGCCCGCGGCACCCCGATCGCGATGCAAATCGCCCCGGTCAACGCCAGGAGGGCGAAGCCTGCAAAGGTGCCCAGGGCGGCCGACGAGCCGGGGGCCTCTTCCCAGCGCGGATCGGCACGGGCGTCGAGCATCGCGGCTTCTTATCCACGCTCCGCAGGAGGAGTAGAGTCGGTCCCTGGATTACTTGGTGCGCTTGATGATGTGGAATCCGCGCGGGGTCTCCACGATCTCCGACGTCTCACCCACCTTCATCGCGAAGGTCGCCTTCGAGAAGGCCTCGGGCATGGCGTTCTTCTCGAAGTTGCCGATGGCGCCGCCGAGATCCTTCGAGCCGGGATCGTCGGAGTACTTCTTCGCGGCCTCCTCGAAAGGCATCTTGTCCTTGGTGATCTTCGAGAGGGCCTCGGCCGCGCGCTTCTTCGCGGCGTCCTTGGTCCGGGTCACGGTCGTCGGCGCTAGCTCGGCCCCGGCATAGGCCACGAGGATCTGCGCGGCGCCGGCGATTTCCCGCGGAGGGAGGAGCGCCGAGGTGCTCGGGGCCGGATCGGCCGCGGTGCTCGTGGGCGGGGGCTCGGCCGACGCCGACGCCGCGACCGGCGTCGCCGACGGCGCGGGCGGTACCGGGTGATTCTCGCCACAGCCAAGCACGGGGAGCGCGAGGAGGATCAGGGCGCGGGCGGGGAGGAACGAGGACCGAAAATGCATGGCGCCAGTCTTCCCGGAACTCGGCCGCTCCGTCAACCCACGATTCACGATCGCCGGGTCCTGCGCTGACCGCGCCGACGACGGACCGCGCTCGCGAGGCCCGCGGCGAGCGCCAGAGCCGACAGCGGCGCGCGCGGATTGTCTCCGGGATCGCCGGCGACGCGGCACCCGCAGGAGCCCTTGTCACCCGCGCTACCCCCGGCGCCGCCCCCGCCGCCGACGCTCGACGTCGTCGACGCCCCGCCCATGCCGCCGACACCGGCAGTCGCCGTCGCGCCGCCGCCCGCGCCGCCCGCGCCCTGATCGACGCACGCGCCCTTCTTGCAAACCTGGGGAGGGAAGCAGGTGACGTTGTTGCACGACGTGTCCTCGCACACGCCAGTCCCTGGATTGCAGGTCAGCCCCGCGTCACAGGTCTTGTCGCTGCAGAGCGGGACGCAGCCTCCCGGGCTCACGCACTTCTCGCCTACAGGGCACATCACCCCGCTGCAGATATCGACGCACACTCCGTTGATGGGATTGCAGACCTTGCCGGCGTCGCACATCGATCCCACGCACGCCGGCGGGACGCAGGCGCCGCCGCCCATGTTCGCGGCCTTGTCGCACACCGTGCCCGAGGCGCCCAGGCACCCGATGTCCTGCGCGAAGCAGGCGCACGGCGGAGCGCACTTGCCTTGCTGGCAGATCTGCGGGCTCGGGCATTGAACGCCCATGCACGGATCCAGGCACTGCCCATCTTCGCAGATTTGCCCCGTGGGACAGACGATCGCGTCGCAGGCCGGCACGCAGACCCCGTTCTTGCAGGTCCCTCCGGCGGGGCAGCCGCCCGCCGTGCAGTCCTGTGGAACACAGATGTTGCTGGGTGCCATCGGCGTGCAGACGGCGCCGGGCGGACAGAACTGGTTCTCTCCGCTGCACTTCGGATCGCAGAGGCCCTTGTAGCAGACGGCGTCCGGATCGGCGCAGCCGCCGGCCTTTCCATCGCAGTTGAGATCGGGTGAGTCGCAGGCCTCGGGCGCCCCGGGGTGGACGCCGGGATTGGCATCGTCGCAGTCGCAGACCGCCGGGTGCGTCGGGCATTTGCAGTCGACGAAGTTGTCGTGGTCGGCGTCGGGGCACACGCCCGCGCCGTCCTCCGTCAGCCCCGCGACGGCGTCGATCTCCGCGTCGTACGAGTCGAAATTGCAGCTCGGCAGGTCCTTCCCGTCGTTGCCGGCGATGACGCCGACGTAGCGAAAGGTGATGCCGCAGGGGAGCGACCACACGCTGCTGAACGAGTCGGCCTCGATGGTGTAGGTGAGCCCGGGATCCGTGCCTGGACGCACCTTCTTCCACCCTTCCAGGAAGAGCTGAGAGAGCTTGGCGCGATTCCACTTCATCGGATCCGCGCCGGTCGTCGTGGGGTCGTCGATGAGCTCGCGCGAGAGCGGGTTGTCGGTGAGGTACACGGTGTACTCGACCGACTCGCACGGCTGCGGGCCATGGTCGTTGATCGGGAAGAGCACCACCTTGTTCGAGGGCCCGCCGAGGTCGAACACCATGCCTTCCCAGGGCGAATACCCCTCCTTGTTCCCGTCGCTGACCGACGCGCCCCAGGCCGGGCATTTGTCGCTGGGCGCCCCCTGGAACCCGTGGGCGTTCAGCATCCGGATCGGGTTCGAGTACTTCCAGTCGAGCGCGTTGACGTACCCGGCCACCGTCTGGAAATTGTGCGAAGCGTCGATGCAGATGACCGCCGGGTTCCCCTGCGACGACGACACATCCCCGTTGCAGGTGTTGTTGGCCTGGTCGCAGCCGCCCCAGGGATCGACGAGCTTGCCATAGGCGAGCTGGTCGGCCGTCTTGCCGTTGGTGTCCTTGAAGATGTCGGTGATGACGGTGTTGTTGCCGAGCGCCTGGATCGACGCGAGGCAGGCCAGCTCGCTCGCGCCGGTGTCGCCGGGGCTCACGTCGCAGGTGCCGGTGGAGGCGCGCGCCGTCGAGGCGCCGAGCGCGAGGGCCGCGAGCAGGGTCGCCGCGAGGAAGGAAGCAGTGCGGTTCACGGGAGCACCTCCGGAGGCAGCGGCGACGCGCCGCGGGGGACTCGATGCTACGCGGCGCGCGGCGAGGTGCCAAGAGCGGAAACCGCGGGTGCGCTGGCCTCGAATCATCGTCCGGACGGCGCCCTCCGAGGTATGATAGCCTCGCGCTCTATGGGTTCCACGCGCATCTTCGCCGTTCCGCTCGCGATGCTCTTCGCTTCCCCTTTCGCCTGCGGCGGCGATGCCACCCCCGGCGCCTCGGCCACGACGGGGAGCGGCGGCGCGGCGACAGGCAGCAGCGCGACTGGCACGGGATCCGGCGGGGGACCCGGCGGCGGAAATAATCCGCCCCCGGCCATCTGCCACCCAGGCA
>JBDTXR010000349.1:0-10005 GCA_040006075.1 Byssovorax sp.
CGGCGCCGGCGTTTCCGACCGTCGTCCAGTACACGTTGTTCGCGTCGACCGCGATGTCGGCAGGGGTGTCTTGCCCCGAGGCGAGCGTCACCGGAGCGCCGCCCCCGACAGGCACCTTCATCACCTTGCCGGAGGAGTCCGTCCAGTAGACGCTGGCGGCGTCGAGCGCGAGGCTCCTCGCGCCGACGCCCGAGGCCAGCGTGGTCGCGGCGCCGCCGCCGACAGGCATCTTCATCAGCGTGCCACCGCCGGCGACAGCGTCGCTCCAGTACACGCTGGTCGCGTCGACCACGACGTCGCCCATGGACGAGCCCGAGGCGAGCGTGATCGGGGCGCCGCCGCCGAGCGGAAGCTTCATCAGCGTGCCAGTGCCATCGACGAAGTTTTGATTGGTCCAGTAGATGCTCGTCGCGTCGACGGCGAGGCCCCACGGGTTCTGCCCCGTCGCGAGCGTGACCGACGGACCTCCGCCGAGAGGCACGCTCCTCACCGAGCCGGTGTTGACGCCGTAGAGCGCCAGGTTGACCCAGTAAACGTTGTTCGCGTCGACCGCGATGTTCACCGGCGCGCCCTCGCTCTGGTCAGTGTTGACGAGGGTGCAGGTCGGGCGCTCGTCCGCCAGGTGGTTGCAGCCGTTGTCTTTCCCGTCGCAAACCTCGGGGTTTCCGGGGAACCTCGCCGCGTCGTCGTCGTCGCAGTCGTCGCCGCCGCAGGCCGGCGCGGGGTGGCCGTCTTGATCCTTGTCGAGCGGATCGAAGGTGCAAAGCGAGGTCGCGGCGTCGCACGCGATACCCGTCTTGCAGGCGTCACCCGTCCAGGCGGCCTCGCAGTCCGCGCTCGTCGTGCAGGCCGGGTAGGCGACACAGCCCTGCGTCGAATCGCAGTAGTGCCCCGCGGTGCAGGGATCGACGACGTGGCTGCACCAGCCGCCGATCTCGCACGTATCGATGGTGCAGGGGTTATCGTCGGCGCAATTCACCACAGAGCAATCCGCGCCCGTCCCCCACGAGCTCCCCGACGAGTCCTGGCCCGACGTCGGCGCGCCGCCCTGACCCCCGGTGCTCACTGACGTGGTCCCACCGCTGCTGATCTCGGCACACGAGCACGCCGCAATCGCAGCGATCAGGCCGAGAGCACCGCAGCTCGCCGGGGTGAGCCACGACGGCGAGACAACGTTCTTGATCAGAGAGCTCATTTCATCACCCATCCAGACGCTCGATCCTGTCGAGTCGACAGACGGCATTGCACGGTTCGTGCCGTGGCAATCGGCATGAGCTTGCGACATTTTACCGCGCAACCCGCCGAATCAGCGGCCCACTCTGGCACGCTTCATCGCATTTCATGACGTGCTCGCCCCACAGCTCGCGTGAAGCACCATGGCACCTCCGACCCGATCCCGGAGGATCCGGAATTCACTGGCGCAGGGCATACTACCGGGCAAGATTCTCCGCCGCCTGTCATGAGAGGATCCTGCACCCGCTGACGTCGGCGTTTCTCTGGCCCCGCGTACGCGGCGCCGGGGTATCGTCCCGGGATGCGCCCCGTCCGGCCACCGAGCCCACCAGCCGCCTGCTTCGCCGCGGTCTCGCTGCTCGTGGCGCTGGCGCTCACTGCCGGCTGCGCCGATCCGGATCCCACCACACCGGTCGACGCGACCACGCTCGCCCGCCTCACGAGCGAGGGCGAGGCCGGCCTGCGCGCCCTCGGCAAAGGTCGCTTCGAGGTGGTGGAGTACCGCGCCGAGGAGACCAAGCGCGTCGATTTCGCGGATCCCTTCGCCTTCCACACGCGCCTCGTCGCCCTGGTTTTCCGCGCGCGGTTGCGCTTTCTCACGCGCCTCCACGTGCCCACGCAGAGCGATCTCGACGCGCGGATCGGCGCCGCGGGCTGGACGATCGAGGAGAGCTACGACGGGCTCACGCTCCACGAGGTGCTGGGCGAGGGCGCTCACGAGGCCGGCAGCGAGGCCTCGATCCAGGCCGCGGCCATGTTCGTGGATCTCCGCCCGGGCCTGCGCTTCGAGCGTATCGATCATGTCCGCTGAGCGCAGAGTGGCAGTCGCGCGAAAGGGTGTTCACCTCTCCGGCGCCGCGTGCCTGCTCCTGCTCGGAGCCGACTCGCTCACCCTCGCTTCGCTCTCGCAGCTCCTCGCGGCGCTCGCGGCGATCCTGGTCGCGCTGGTCTGGTCGGCGGCCGCCGCGCTCGCGCTCGCGGCCCCGGGTGGCTGGATCGCCTCGCATCGGTGGCAAATCGCGCTGCTGCTTGGGTCCATCACCGCGGCGACGCTGCTTGGCCTCTTCCTCGCGGCGAAGATCCACATGGGCCCTTCGGCGGCCTTCCAGCGCGAGCACTTCGTCCCCAACTCGGAGGTCCAGGCGCAGCGCAGCGATCCGGAGATTGGCTGGGCGCCGTCGGGCCCTCCGAGCATCGTGGGGCAGCGGCTGAATACCATCGATCCCGCCCGAGCCCACGTGATCATCCTGGGCGACTCCATCCTTTACGGGCAGAGCGTGGAAGAGGCCGAGACCGCCCCTTTCCTCATGGGCCAGGCCCTCCACGACCACCAGGTCCTGAACCTCTCGGTGTCGGGTTACTCGGTCGAGCAATACTGGCTCTACCTGCGGCGCGTCCTGCCCCACACCCACCCGAAGCTGGTGATGATCGGCGTCTTCACGGGCAACGATTTCCAGCTCACCGGCCGCGAATTCACCCCCTGGGGCCACAGCAAGCCCCTTTACCGCGAAGAGAAGGGCGAGCTCGTCCGCGTCAACTCCGCCGAGGACTGCATCGATGGCCTCTCGCAAAGCCTGCTCTTCCGCCCGCTGTGGCGCGATCAAGCCCGGGCGCTCGCGCTGAGCCAGCTCCTGTGTACGCCCCGCGAGCTCGAGACCGGCGACGTCGAGCGGCTGATCGCCCGGCTCTTCGCGGAGATCGAGTCCCTCGGCCGGGCCGCGGGCGCCCGGGTGGTCTTCGTCCTGCTCCCGAACCGCTACGAGCTCAACATTTACGCTCCGGTCGAGACCTTCTATCTCTCCAGATATGCTGTCTTGAAGCGGCTCCTCCTGGACGGCGCCCACGAGACGGTCGATACCTATCCCGAGCTGCTCCGCCACCCCCGCGCCGAGCTCGACGGCGCCTTCCAGTCCGACAGCTCCCATTTCACCGCGAGCGGTCACCGGATCGTCGCCGATTACCTGGTGAAGGTGATCGACGAGAAGGGCTATCTGCGCTGATCAGGCGGCCGGTCGCCGCGCGCGCAGACGGTCGATGACGAGGTACAGCAGCGCCGCGCCGAGCCCGGCGAGCAGGAGCTTGCGCCGGAGCGTGGGCTCCCACCGCGCGGGCGGCGTCTCGGCCTGACGCGAGCTCCGTGGTGCGACGTTGTGCGGCCCCGGCGCGATCGGCCGCGGCGCCGGCCAGAAGTGCCCTGTATCGTTGGTGCGAACCGCCGCGGCGAGGGGATCGAGGACGCTTTGCGGCGGGAGCCCACCGGCGCTGCCCGCGCTCGTCTCCCGGTGCAAGCTGAAGCTCCCCGTGCGCTCCGGCGAGGGCGCGCGCTCGGGGTTCTCGAGGCGAAGCGTGGCTGTCGCGCCGCCTGGCCCCCGGGCCACGAACCGGATCGCGGTCGCGCCGATGGTGATGTCCGAAAGGCTCCAGCCCGGCCCGATCTCCTTCCCCATCGCCAGAGGCGCGACGAGCGCCTGGATCTCGGCCTCGCGACCGCTGGCGACGATGGGCAGGCCGTCCCCGGGATCGTCGGCGCGCGCGGCCCGAGCCGGGAGCCAGGCCAGGAGCGCGAGGCAAAAGGCGACGAAGAGGCGTTGAGCGGCGCGGGGCACGGGCGTACTCCGATCGCGGGCTACTTCAACGCGTAGGCGCGAAACGCGTCCGGCAGCAGCGCCGCGAGCGAGGTCATCTTCGCCGGGATCGCCGGATCTTCCACCGCCAGCCTCACCGGCAGGTCCAGCGCGAACTCCGCCAGCACCTGCCGGCAGGCGCCGCACGGCGTCCCCACGATGGGACCTCGGGTGATCACCACGATGCCAATCGGATCCTTCTCCCCGGCGGCCACCATCTGCAGGATGGCCGAGCGCTCGGCGCAGAGCGAGAGCCCGTACGAGGCGTTCTCGACGTTGCACCCCACGAAGACGCGGCCCGAGGCCACGATCAACGCGGCTCCAACGTGGTAGTTGGAATAGGGCGCATGGGCGCGTGAGCGCACCTCGACAGCCCTCCTGGTGAGCTCGTCCCAGTCGATGGTCGCGGTCACCTGGCCACCTCCGGATAGGCGGCGCCCGCGCGCCGGACCCAGGCCGAGAGCAGGGCCGTGAAGCGGTCCCGCGTCATCCGCGCCGTGGCCTCGACCTCGCTGTGGTCCAGCTTGGTCTTGGAGATCCCCGCGGCCAGGTTGGTGATGCAGGAGATCGCCGCGGCGGGGACCCCCATGTGGCGAAGGGCGATGATCTCGGGGACGGTGCTCATCCCGACGGCGCTGGCGCCGAGAGTGCCAATCATCCGGATCTCGGCCGGCGTCTCGTAGGTGGGCCCGAGCAGGCCGGCATAGACCCCTTCGTGCAGCGTGGTCCCGGTCTCGGCGGCGGCCTCGCGGGCGGCGGCGCGGAGGGCCGGATCGTAGGCCTCGGTCATGTCGGGGAAGCGCGGGCCAAAGGCCTCGATGTTCGGGCCGCTGAGCGGGTTCTTTCCCATCAAGTTCAGGTGATCGGAGATCAGCATCAGATCGCCGGGCACGAACCCCGGGGCCAGCCCTCCGGCGGCGTTGGTCAGCAAGATCGCCCGGCAGCCGAGGCGCGCGAGCAGGCGAACCCCGAAGACGACGCGCTCGGGATCGTGGCCCTCGTAGAGGTGAACGCGGCCCTGCAAACAGGCCACCGGAACCCCGCCGGCGAGGCCGAGGCAGAGGTTGCCAGCGTGCCCCACCACCGTGGATTGCGGCATCCGCGGGATCTCGCTGTAGGGGATCCGATCGAGCGACGAGAGCGAATCCGCCCAGGCGCCGAGGCCGGAGCCGAGGACGACGCCCACCGCGGGGACGATCTTGGTGCTGGCCTGGACCGCCGAAACCGCCTCGGAAAGCTCTGCGAGCACGCTCATGGCGGGCGACCTTAGCCGAGATTCGAGGCGATTCGTAGCGTCGCGCGAGGAGAAACCGGCAAGCCTGCGGGCAAACCCGTTCGAGGTGGTGCCAATTTGAAAACGCCGTGCTAGGGTCGCCGCCCCCTCGAAGCCTGAGTGAAGAGAAACATGGCCACGAAGATCGAAGAATTCCTCAAGGACAAGAAGATCGATGCGCGCCGCCTCATGGCCGCGTCCGCCTCGATCGAGAGCTTCACGCGCGAAGATCGCGGGCTCCGCCTCATCAAGCGCACCGCGCGCAAGAGCGAAGACGCCGCCAAGAAGAAGGAAGGCCTCGCCGCGAAGAAGCCCCGCACGGGCCGCCCCGTGACGAACCGGGCCTTCTCGGCCGCCCTCGCCGGCAAGCAGATCGCCGGCGCCCAGAAGACGCGCATCCTCCGCGCCGTCAACCACCTCCTCGCCCAGAAGAAGCAGGAGCCGGTCGAGCTCTCGGCGCTGTTCGAGAACACCGCGCGCCCCGTCAAGAAGGTCGAGAAGAAGGCCGAGTAGAGCGCGCCTCGCGAGTCGCGGCGGGGGTCCGGCCCCCGCCGTCGATCACGACGCGCGAGCGGGCCGACGAGCCGCGCTCGCCCCGCCGTCCCGACAGCGTATGCCGTCAGGAACGACCGAGATCCGCCCTGCGAATCACTTCGGCAACGAGAGGTTGCGCCCCTTGTCCTCGCCCCGGCGAGTGAGATCGAGGAGGTCGGCGGCAACCAGAGCGACGGTGAGTCCCACGGCGATGAGCAGCATGCGCCGACCCTCGCGTATTTTTTTCTTCCGGAACAACTTTCGTGCGGAACGGTGCGTCATCCGCGTTTCCACGGCCGCGTCATGCTCGCCTCCAGGCGTCGACCGGGGATGCGCTCGGCCCGGTGAATGGCGGTCGGCTGACGCGCACCAGAACCGCCCGTGGAGTCCTCGGCCCCCCTCGCTTCAACAGCGCACGATCTCGCCTCGCGCGATCGCGGGGCGGCCATCGTCGTGGGGCGTACGCGCCCTGTTCTCCGCCTCCTCGAAGGAGGAGCGGCCTCGCCCCCGTCGGCGAGGGTCGATAGGCTGGTGCCCGTGACAGAGCCTGCCGCGCGCGACACGACCGACGTGGACGAGCTGGTCCGTCGCTCGCAGAAGGGTGACCGTGTCGCCTTCGCCGAGCTGTTCCGGCGTCACCGTGGCGATGTGTCCCGCCTCGTCTTCCGCATGCTCGGCCCCACGGCCGACGCCGAGGACGTCGTGCAAGAGGTCTTCCTCCAGGTCCACAAGAGCCTGGCCGAGTTTCGCGGCCAGGCGAAGTTCACGACCTGGCTCCACCGGGTGACGGTCAACGTCGTGCTCATGGTGCGACGCGCGGCCCGCAGCCGGCCGGTCTTCGCGGGCGAGCCGCAAGACGATCACGAGCCCGATCGCGGCCTGGCCCCCGACGAGGACGCGGCCCGCCGCGCGCGGATCACCGCGTTCCGAAGGCTTCTGGACAAGCTCCCCGAGAAGAAGCGCACGGTGTTCCTCCTCCACGAGATCGAGGGCAAGACGCCCGCCGAGATCGCCGAGATGGTCGACGCTCCCGTGCTCACGGTCCGAACCAGGCTCTTCTACGCCCGGCGCGAGCTCGCCGAGATGATGCGTGAAGAGCCGACGCTGGCCCAGCTCGCCGAAGAGCTCGGAGCAGCGGCCAGGATGTCCGAGCGGCAGGTGGAAAGAGAGGCAACGTGAGCGATTCAAGCGAAGTAGAGGCCCCGATCCCGGTGGGATCCCAGGCTTCTCCCGACCACGGGGCGAGCCGCGCGCTGCGGTCGATGATCGTCGAGCTCCGCGCCGAGGCGACGCCCGAGCTGAACTGGCCCGAGGTCGAGCGCAAGCTGATGCTCGACGTCGTGAAGAGCGACGCCGCCCGCGCCGCGCAGCGGGCCGCCGCGCCGCGCTCGGCCTTCATGCAAGCCTTCGCGTTCGCCGCCGCCGCCGCGCTGATCGCCCTCGGGGTGAGCACGGCGAACAACGACGCCCCCGCGGCGAGCGCCCCGCACGTCGAGCCCGTCGCGGTCGACCTCGCGCAGATCCACGCGGCCCCGGGCGCGCCTGGTGAGTCTGGAGCGCGCGATCTGGCGCAGCTCGACGTCGGCGACGTGGTGGTCACGAGCGACACGCCGCTCACCTTCCGCCGCGAGGGCGTGGTGGCCTTCACCCTCGCGCCGTCGAGCCGGATCACCGTGCGATCGGTCGGAAATTCCAGCGGCGTCGGCACCACGGTCGAGCTCGAGCAGGGCGCGATCCGCGCCGAGGTCGTGCCCCGCGCGGCCTCCGAAGGCCTGGTCGAGGCCTTCGCCGTCGAGGTCGCGCGCACCCGCGTCGCCGTCCACGGTACCGCCTTCACGGTCGGCCGCACCGACACGGGGATCATCGTCGATGTCGAGCACGGCACCGTCGCCGTCGGCCCCACGGGCAACGTCGGCGTCACCACGGGGCACATCCTCGTCGGCCCCTCGCGCGCCACGTTCTCGCTCGACGGCGGCGTGACGTCGCGCTTCCTCCCGCGCGAGCCGGCGCCGGCCGCGCCCGCGATCGTCGCTGCTGCGCCCGTCGCCGCGGCCGCGCCGCTCGGCGCGCTGACGATCGCCGATCCGCAAGACGCCGCGCCGTCGGTGCTCGGCGTGCACCCCGCCCTCGCGCCGCACCTCGCCGTCGCGGCCGTCGAAGCGCCTGCAGCGCCCGCTCCGATCGACGCTCCCGTCGCGCCACCCGCAGCCCCGGCGGCCCCCGTCGCGCTCAACGAGGTGGTGATCTCCGCGCGCCTGCACGAGTGCTTCGAACGCGCGAGCCTCGGCGTCGCCGACCAGACCAACGCGGTCTCGGTGGTCTCCACGCTTCACCTCACGCTCCAGGCCGACGGCTCGGTGCGATCGGCCAGATTCGATCCGCCGCTGAAGCCCGAGCTCATGGCCTGCGCCGGCGGCGCGATCGCTGGCAAGTTCGTCGACGGCAACCGTCAGATCGATCTCCCCGTCAGCTTCCACGCCCGCTGAAGCAGCTCGGGTGCGCTCGGCGTACGCGCGCTCACGCGCGACCGAAATACCCCAGGTTCGCGCCAGGATTTCGCGAATTTGGGGTATCTTCGCGGATCATGCGTAAAGCCCTTGGCTCAATGATCCTGGTCTCCGTGGCTTCACTTCTCGTCGGCTGCGGGGGCGGCGCGACGGGCGGATCCGGCGGCGGCTCTACCTCCACCGCCACCGGCACCGGAGGCGCGGGCGGCGCCGGGACGACGGCCACCAGCAGCAGCACGGGCTCGGGCGGACCGTCGCTCGCGTGCGCGAACATGGGCAAGGCGATCACCGCGCTCCCCGCCTGCACCTCGCCCGCGGCCAAGGCCATCACCGTCCCCAAGGGCTGCGAGCCGGCCATCGACGGCGTCCTCTACGACGACGAGTGGAGCGACGGCGCGTGCTTCAACGTGGCCGCGGGCGATCTCGTCGTGACGATGAAGTACGCCAACGACGCGCTCTACCTCGGCATGTCCGGACCGCCCACCTGCGGCTGCGGGATGGGCTTCTACTTCAGCCCCCAGAACGGGAAGAGCTTCGCGATCTCGGTCGTCGACGATCCGTTCAATACCGACGGGGATCGCAGCGATTTCACGCTCGACGCGAGCGGGCTCAAGCCGGTCGCGAACGACATGACAATCAAGGTCCGCGGGCCGGCTCCCATGCCCAACCCGGTGAGCTACGAGTGGCAGATCCCCTACGCCGTGCTCGGCATCCAGAAGGGCTCTGCCGATTCGTTCAAGATGGCCGTGGTCCACAGCTCGGCGACGTGGCCCGAGGGGCTCTCGCAGATGAACGGCCAGGTGACCTACGCCGACGACGAGCCGACCTGGGCCGTGATCTCCGCGCCGACCTGGGACTGAGCCGCGACGATCGCCGCGAGGAGCGCCTCGTCTTCGCCGGGCAACACCGTCCGCGCGTCGACGAGCAGGCGCCCCTCGTGGATGCGCGCGACCACCGGCGGATCGCCCGCGCGCAGCAGCTCCGACAGGCGCTCGGCGTCGCCGTCGATCGCCACGCCGACCGACGCGAGCGCCGCTTCGGCGAGCGTGCCGCCGCCCATCGCGGCCTCGAGAACGACCACCGCGGCGGCGACCCCGCGCTCCGAAAGCGCTTGTTTCCAGGCCTCGGCGCGCTCTCGCACGCGCGCGAGCGGGGCTCGCACGGCGGCGAGCGCCGGGATCTCGTCGAGCGATCCCTGGAGGTACGAGGTGAGCGTGGCCTCGAGCGCGACCAGCGGCAGGCGGCCAAGGCGGAACGCGCGCGCGAGCGGATCGCGGCGGGCGCGCTCCACCAGCTCGGCGCGGCCGACGATCACGCCGCCCTGCGGGCCGCCGAGGACCTTGTCGGTGCTGAAGCAGACCACGTCGCAGCCCGCGGTGACGCTGTCCGGCGCGAGCGGCTCACCCCGTAAACCGTAGGGCGAGAAGTCGATCAGCGCGCCGCCGCCGAGGTCCTCGATGAGCAAGGCGCCGTGGGCGTGGGCGAGCGCGGCGAGGGCGCCGAGCTCGGGCCGCTCGACGAAGCCGACCTGGCGAAAGTTGCCCTGGTGCACGCGGAGGATCGCCGCGACGTCGCCGCCCGCGAGCGCGCGGGCGTAGTCGTCGAGGCGGGTGCGGTTGGTGGTGCCGACCTCGACGAGGACGGCGCCGGATCGGGCGCAGACGTCGGGCACGCGGAAGCCGCCGCCGATCTCGATCAGCTCGCCGCGCGAGACGAGAACTTTCTTGCCCATCGTCAACGCGCTCAGCGCCAGCAGCGTCGCGGCGGCGTTGTTGTTGACGACGAGCGCGGCCTCGGCCCCGGTGAGCTGCGCGAGGGCCCGCTCGGCGAAGGC
>JBDTXR010000350.1:0-9987 GCA_040006075.1 Byssovorax sp.
CTTCGGCGGCGTGGGGAAGAGCGCGCTGGTGAATGCGTGGCTCGCGCGGATGGGCATCGATGCGTGGCGGGGCGCGCAGAGAGTGTATGCGTGGTCGTTCTACAGCCAGGGGACCGATCGGCTGTCGTTCTCGGATGAGTTCATCGCCGCAGCGCTGCGCTGGTTTGGCGACGTGGATCCGACGCAAGGCTCAGCGTGGGATAAGGGAGAGCGGCTCGCTGCGCTGGTGAAGAAGGAGCGCGTTTTACTCATCCTGGACGGCGTGGAGCCCTTGCAATGGGGGCCGGGCGTGCAGGAGGGCAAGCTCAAGGATCCGGCGCTGGAAGCGCTGGTGAAAGAGCTGGGGGCGCAGAATAAGGGGCTATGCCTGATCTCGACGCGGATCGCTCTCACGGATCTTGAATCGGTAGGTGGGGATAGGGTCTATGCGATGGATCTTGGCCGCTTATCTCCGGAGGCCGGCGCGGAGCTGCTCAAGGCGCGCGGGGTGAAGGGAACGAACGAGGAGCTGCGAGAAGCAGCAAGAGAATATGAGGGCCACGGGCTCGCGCTTACTCTGCTAGGATCCTACCTGGAGGAGGTTGCGAACGGAGATATCCGGCGGCGGAAGGAAATTGGTCCGCTGGCGAAGGACGAACGGCAAGGCGCGCATGCCCGGCGCGTGATGGTGGCTTATGAGCTATGGCTCGGGAAGCCCGATGTCGCGATTCTGCGGATGATCGGGCTCTTCGATCGCCCAGTGGACGACGGCGAGATCGCGGCCTTGCGCGCAGAACCGGCGGTTTCAGGCCTGACCGACGCGCTGGTGGGCATCAGCGGACGCGACTGGAACAAGGCAATCGCGAGGCTGCGGCGTGCGGGCCTGTTATCGGAAGACCAGGATAAGCGGCTCGACGCCCACCCGCTGGTGCGCGAGCACTTCGGCCAGCAGCTCAAGCGAGACCAGCCGGAGGCGTGGCGCGAGGGCCATCGGCGGTTGTATGTCTACCTGAGCGAGAAGGCGAAGCCGCTGCCCGAAACGATTGAGGAGATGGCACCACTTTATGCGGCGGTGGTCCATGGGTGCCTGGCGGGGAAGCACCAGGAGGCGCTCGATGACGTCCTATGGAAGCGGATCCATCGCAGAGCCGAGAGCTTCAACGCGAAGATGCTCGGAGCTTTCGGCAGCGAGGTCGCCGTCCTCTCGGCCTTCTTCGATCCCCCGTGGGAGCGACTCTCACCGGGCCTCAGCGAGCCGGACCAGGCATTTCTCCTGAACGAAGCAGGCTTTGCACTCCGGGCGCTGGGCCGACTGCCGGAGGCCGCGGGTCTGCTGCGTCTGGGCCTGGAGCGAGACATCGCCCAGGAGAGCTGGGAGAACGCCGCCATCGGCGCCTCCAACCTCAGCGAGCTTCTCCAGGCCCTCGGCGAGCTGAGCAAGGCCGTGGCGCAGGCCCGGAAGAGCGTCGACCTTGCCGACACGAGCGGCGATGCCTTCCGGCGCTTGGTCAACAGGACGACGCTGGCCGCGGCCCTGCACGCGAGGGGCCTCCGGGAGGACGCCGCCGCGCAGTTCGAGGAAGCCGAGCGGATGCAGAAGGAGTGGCGGCCCGCCACTCCGCTGCTCTACTCGCTCCCGGGCTTCCGGTACTGCGACCTCCTGCTCGATCAGGGCCGGGATGCCGAGGTGCGGGAACGCGCCGCGCAAACGCTGAAGATTGCCGTACGCAACAACTGGCTCCTCGCCATCGCCCTCGACCAGATCTCGCTCGGTCGCGCCCACCTCCTTGCACTCCAGCACGGCGCCGCCGGCGACCTCGCCCAGGCCACCTCCCACCTTCAGCAAGCCAACGACGGCCTCCGCCGCGCCGGCACCCAGCATCACCTCCCTCTCGGCCTCCTCGCCCGCGCCGCCCTCCACACCCACACTGGCAACTTCCCCGCCGCCCGCCACGACCTCGACGAAACTCTCACTCTCGCCACCCGCTGCGGCTTCCGCCTCCACGAGGCCGACGCCCACCTCGGCCATGCCCGCCTCGCCCTCGCCGAAGGCGACCCCACTCCCGCTCTTCTCTCCCTCGCCAAGGCCCGCAGCCTCATCCACGCCACGGGCTACCATCGCCGCGACGGCGAGCTCGCCACCCTCGAAGCCGAAGCCACCGCCATGGCCGCCGCGAGAGGAGCCGCCGTCCTGGGTTGACCCGTCGGCGCTCCACGGGCGTGCACGTCGATCACGCCGATCGCGATCAGGGGTTGGGTCTCTCGATCCGTCGATGCGGATCGCGTGGCTGTCGTTGACGCGACCCTCGTCGACGACTGCGCCGTCAGCTCAAGCCGGCGGCCGGATCAGACCGGCGACGATCAGCAGCTCCCTCTCGATGATCCGGTCCCGGTGGTTCAGGTGCAAGAGCCGCACGGTCACTCGTGCCATCGCCGTGAGCGGGAGGAGCGTCCCTTGTTCGATCCGGAAGTGCTCGCTCCAGCGCTCCCGACGTGGGTGGTAGAGCGGAGTGAGTGCCCCGGTCTCGGGATCGATGGATGCCAGATCGCTCCCCTTGTGCTTGTTGCAAAGCGCGCAGGACAGCGCCAGGTTTTCGAGCTCGGTCGCGCCGCCGTGTTTCTGGGCGGTGACGTGGTCGACCTCGTGCCCCGCGAAGGCCAGCGCTTCCGGCACCAGGCAGTACTCGCACGCGCCTTCGGCGCGCTCGTGGACCGCACGCCGAAGGGACGCGGCGACGCGGCTCATCGAGCCTGGAGCTTGAGGGCCGCCTTGGCCTTTGCGAGGCGGACCAGGTGTTCGAGGTACTGGTAGCGCTGCCACTCCTCCTCTTCGTCCGGCGCGAGCCCTGTTGTGCGGTTCTTCTCCAGCAGCTCGCTCACCCGATCGCGGAGAAGTGGAGCCGGGTGGAATGCCAGGATTTCCTCCGGGCTCGGCAGGCTCGCCAGGAACTCCAGCACGTCGGAGGTGGAGGAGAAACGGCTCTGGGACGACGCGTCCAGCTCACGGAGGGCCAGCTCGAGAATACGCGGGAGCCGATCGGACACAGCCCGCAGCCGTTCCACGAGGTCGTCGGGAAGATCGAGCGTGATAGCGGACATGGCAACTCTCCGGTGGGGGGCGGCGCTCCGAGCGCCCTGACCGTAGCACGAAGTGGCGCGTGAGCGCGTCCGCGACCTCGGCCGCAGCTCCCCGCCGCGATCTCCGACTTGCGATAGGGTCGGTTGACTTCGTCGAGGTGCGCGGCGCGGGCGGTGACGCCTACCCCGGGAGCCGCCAGTCGACAGGCCGACTCCCCGACTCTTCCAGAGCGTGATTGATGGTCGAGAACGGCTTGCTCCCGAAGAACCCATTGCGCGCCGAGAGCGGCGACGGGTGCACGCCCTTGATCACCGTGTGCCGCTTGTCGTCGATGAGCTTGGCCTTCTTCTGCGCATAGGCCCCCCAGAGCAGGAACACCACCCGCTGCCGCTTCTCGCTCACGGCGCGGATCACCGCGTCGGTGAACTGCTCCCACCCCTTGTCTTTATGCGAGTTCGGCGTGTGCGCCCGCACCGTGAGCACCGCATTCAACAGCAGCACCCCCTGCTTGGCCCAGGGGATGAGACTGCCACTCTTCGGCGGCTTCACCCCGACGTCGGACTCCAGCTCCTTGTAGATGTTGACCAGCGACGGAGGGGGCTTGATTCCCGGGCGGACCGAGAAGCAGAGGCCGTGGGCCTGATCGTCGTCGTGATAGGGATCCTGCCCCAGGATCAGCACGCGGACGTCGTCGTAGGGCGTGAGCTCCATCGCCGAGAACACCTCGTCATCGGGCGGGAACACCTGCTGCGTCTCGCGCTCTTTCGCGACGAAGCTGGCAAGCTCCTGGAAATACGGCTTCTTGATCTCGTCGGCGAGCACGCCGCGCCAGGAGGGAGGGAGAGTGTACATGGTAGATCCTTGGTCCTCGGCAGAGTGGTTTCGAGCCTTCGTTGCAGTCGTTTTCGTGGCGATCTTGGCCGGCTTCTCCTTCTTCGCCGGGGGCGCCGGCTCGGCGGGCTCCACGCCGCCCAGGATCTTCGGACACTGGTCCTCGATCAGGCATCCAGAGCACTGCGGCGCGCGCGCGGTGCAGGTGTAGCGGCCGTGGAGCACCATCGCCGGGCCGAAGAATGTCCAGCGGTCCTTCGGGACGATCCGCATCAGATCTTCCTCGATCTGGTCCGGCTTCTCTTGCCTGGTCAGGCCCATCCGCGGCGCGATCCGGGCCACGTGCGTATCGACGATGATGCCAGTCGGCGCGTTGAAGGCGGTGTTGAGCACCACGTTGGCCGTCTTCCGCGCCACGCCGGGGATGGTCACCATCTCGTCCATCGTCTCGGGGACGCGGCCGCCGAAGCGATCGACCAGGGCCCGGCAGGCCTGCTGAACGGTTCTGGCCTTCTGGCGGTAGAAGCCAGTCGGCTTCACGGCCTCTTCCAGCACCGCGAGATCGGCGTTCGCGTAGTCGCGTGCCGTGCGGTAGGTGCGGAAGAGGTCTTTCGTGACCCGGTTGACGCGCTCGTCGGTGCACTGCGCGGCGAGGATCGTCGCCACCAGGAGATCGAGCGGGGTCGACCAGTCGAGCTCGTAGCGGGCGTCCGGGTACTTCGCGCGGAGCCGATCGAGCAGCACGGGCAGCGACACGTTGGCCATGCGTCTACATACCCTGATCCCCGGCCTCGCCGTCATCCTCGATCTCGATCGCCGATCGACCGTGGTCGCGCGTGAGCCCGCGGAGCCGCTCGGCCACGGGCTCGTCGAGCTCCCCCTCGCGCAGGCGAAAGCCCCAGTTGCCGTCGGTGGTCCCCGGTCGGTTCATCCGCGCCTCGGATCGCAAGCCCAGGAGATCTTGCGCCGGCACGATCGCGAGGTCGGCCACCGAGGCGATCGCCGTCGCGATGAAATCCCAGTGGATCTCCTCGCCGTCGCCGCCGACACAGGCGAGCGCCGCGGCTTGCTCACGCGTGATCTGCTCCAGCGATCGCTCGCTGTCGTGGCCGCCGGGATCGTGGAACCACCCCGCGGTGGTGTCGTTGTCGTGGGTCCCGGTGTAGACGACGGTCTCGCGCGGGTAGCTCGCCGGGAGGAACGTCGGCGCCTGCGCGTCGTTGCCGAACGCGAACTGGAGCACGCGGATCCCGGGGAAAGCGAAGCGCTCGCGCAGCGCCGTGACCTCCGGCGTGACCACGCCGAGATCTTCGGCGACGAGCGGGAGCGGCCCGAGAGCCGCCGTCGCCGCTTCGAAGAGCGCGGCGCCCGGCCCCGGCTGCCACGTGCCCTGCTTCGCGGTCGGGCTCGACGCGGGGATGGCGTAGGCGCGGACGAAGCCGATGAAGTGATCGAGGCGCACCGCATCGAAGCGCGCGAGCGCGGATCGGAGCCGGGCTATCCACCAGGCAAACCCCTCTTTTTGAAGGCGATCCCAGCGGTAGAGCGGGTTCCCCCAGCGCTGCCCGGTGGCGCTGAAGTAGTCGGGCGGTACGCCGGCGACGACGGTGGGCATCCCGTTCGCGTCGAGCTGGAAGAGATCGCGGCGCTGCCAGACGTCGGCGCTGTCGTGGGCCACGAAGATCGGGAGATCGCCCATCAGCGCGACGCCGCGCGCGGCGCACACCGCGCGGAGCGAGCGCCACTGCGTCGCGAAGAGGTGCTGCTCGAAGCGCGCGCGATCGATGGCGTCGGCGTAGCGCTCGCCGGCCGAGGCGAGGGCCTCGGGATCGCGATCGCGGAGCGGCTTCGGCCACTCGGTCCAGGCCACGTCGCCGTGCGCGCGCTTCAGCGCCGAGAACAGCGCCCAGTCCTCGAGCCACGCGACGTTCTCGGCGACGAAGGCCTCGAAGGCTTGAATCGCCGCGGGATCGCGGCGCCGCGAGAACGCCGCGAAGGCCCGCGCGAGGCGGTCTTCGCGGAAGGCGCGCGATCCAGCGAAGTCAGCCTGGTCGATCGCGAACGGCGTCGCGACAGAGAGCTCGTGCGGGCGCAGCAGCCCCGCGTGGCCCAGCGCCTCGAGATCGATCAGCCACGGGCTGCCCGCGAAGGCCGACGCCGCGCTGTAGGGCGAGTCCCCGTAGCCGGGCGGACCGACCGGCAGCATCTGCCACCAGCGCTGCTCGGCCGCCGCGAGGAAATCGACGAACGCCGAGGCTTCACGGCCGAGATCGCCGCTGCCGAAGGGGCCCGGGAGGCTGGTCGGGTGGAGCAGCACGCCGCTCGAGCGAATGCCCAGAAGCGACGCGGCCGGCCGGCTGGGGAGATCGTTCCTTTGCGATTCCAAGGGATCCTTTCGTGGCTCTTTCCTAGGATGGCGGCCATGACCGGCAAGCGTCTGCACCTCGTCGACGGTACCTACGAGCTCTTCCGCGCGCAGTTCTCGAAGCGCCCCGACCACGTCGCACCGACCGGGCTCAGCGTGAAGGGCGTGGTCGGCCTGGTCTCGTCGCTGCTCAAGCTGCTCCACGATCCGGCCGAGGCCGTGACCCACCTCGGGATCGCCTTCGACCGCCCGATCCGCTCGTTTCGCAACGATCTCTTCGACGGCTACAAGAGCGACGAGGGCCTCCCGGCAGAGATCTTCGCGCAGATGATCCCCGCGGAAGAAGCCGCGCGCGCGCTCGGCGTGGTGGTGTGGTCGATGGATCGCTGGGAGGCCGACGACGCGCTCGCGACCGCGGCGGCGCGCTTCCGCGGCGACTTCGATCAGGTCCGGATCCTCACGCCCGACAAGGATCTCGGGCAGTGCCTCGCAGGCACGCATGTCGTGCAGGTCGACCGGCTGCGCGAGCGCTTGATCGACGAGGCCGCGCTCCGAGCGCAGCGGGGGATCGCGCCGCGGAGCATCCCCGATCTGCTGGCGATCGTCGGCGACACCGCCGACGGGATCCCCGGGCTGCCCGGCATCGGCGACAAGACCGCGGGCGCGCTGCTCGGCCGTTACGGTCACCTGGAGGCGATCCCCGCGCAGGCCTCGGACTGGGACGTGAAGATCCGCGGCGCCGAGACCCTCGCAGCGACGCTGCGCGAGCACCGCGAGGCGGCGCTGCTGTACCGCACGCTCGCGACGCTGATCGAGGACGTGCCGCTGCCCGAGAAGACCGCGGACGATCTCGCCTTCCGCGGGGTCCCGCGACGGGCGTACGAGGCGTGGTGCGACTCGCTCGGAGTGACCACGCTGAAGCGCCGCCCGACGCGGTGGGACGAGGGGTAGCCGAGGCCGCCGAGGCGTGAGATAACCCGCGCATGTCCGAAGCCGCCGAGTCGACGAGTGGGATCCGCCTGGTGCTGAAGGCCATGGCGTTCGCCGCCGAAAAGCACCGGCACCAGCGCCGAAAAGACCGCGAAGAGTCGCCGTACATCAACCACCCGATCGACCTCGCCAACATCCTCGCCAACGAGGCGCAGATCGACGACGCCGTGGTCATCGCCGCGGCGATCCTCCACGACACCGTGGAGGACACCGAGACCACGCCGGAGGAGATCGAGCGCGAGTTCGGCGAGCCCATCGCCGTCATCGTGGCCGAGGTCACCGACGATCGTCGCCTCGGCAAGGACGAGCGCAAGCGCCTCCAGGTGCAGCACGCCCCGCACGCCAGCTTCCAGGCCCAGCAGCTCAAGCTCGCCGACAAGATCGCCAACCTCCGCGACATCGCCCGGAGCCCGCCCGCGACCTGGTCGTTAGAGCGCCGTCAGGCCTATTTTTCGTGGGCCAAGCAGGTCGTCGACGGGCTCCGCGGCCGCCACGCGAAGCTGGAAGCCCTCTTCGACGACATCTACAAGCAGATGCCGTGAGCGGCTCGGGACCGGGCTCGCGTCGAGCGGGGATGCGCGCGTTCCGTCCGAAGATCGACGAGACCATCGACGAAGACGAGCCCACGCAGACGTTGCTCCCGTTCGCCCAGCCGATCACGCCCGCGTCGCCCGCCGAGCCGAGCGAGCCTCGAGGTGCGCCGGGTGCGCGCGCGATGCGCGCCTACCCGCGGCTGAAGCTCGACGACTTGATCCCCGACGTGCGCGACGGCCTGACCCGACCCGAGCGGATCGTCCTCTGGATGCTCCACGAAGCGCAGAAAGAGTTCCCGGGGCGCAACGTGCCGACGGCGCTGCTCTACGGTCGCGTGGTCGAGCACATCAACCTCAGCGTCCCCGAGTTCCAGAACATCCTCTCGCGGATGGTCGGCCCGCGATGATCGCGCCGCTTCCCCCTCCAGCCGACACGCTCGAGCGCTGGGCCTGGGACTACGTGGTCTCGACCGATCTCGCGCACAAGCTCGCGCCGCCGCCGACGCCGCGCGACGTGGAAGAGGGCGCGCCGGTGCGACGGATCGAGCGCCCCGGGCGCCCACCCGAGCTCGTGCCGAGCGATCGCAAATTCAAGACGCCGCGGCCGGGCGCGCTCAAATCGCCGGATCGCCGCGCCGAATTGCTCCACACGTTCCTGCACCACGAGCTCCAGGCCGCCGAGCTGATGTGCTGGGCGATCCTCGCCTTCCCCGACACGCCGCGCGCCTTCAAGGCCGGCCTCGCGGGGATCGCGCGCGACGAGGTCCGGCACATGGCGCTCTACCGCGAGGCGATCGTGTCCAGCGGACACGATGTCGGCGCGTTCCCGATCAACGATTGGTTCTGGGAGCGGGTGCCGCGCGTCACGTCGGCGGCGAGCTTCGTCGCCACGCTCGGCGTCGGCTTCGAGGGCGCCAACCTCGATCACGCGCTCCGCTTCGCCGCGCGCTTCCGCGCCGTCGGCGACGAGCGCGGCGCGCAGATCCAGGAGCAGGTCCACGCCGAGGAGATCCCCCACGTGCGCTTCGCGATGCGCTGGTTCACGACGTTGACGGGGCGCGACGATTTCGCCGGCTGGGCCGCGGCGCTGCCGCCGCCGCTCTCGCCGCTGCTGATGCGCGGCTCGCCGATCCGCCGCGAGCCGCGGCTGCGCGCGGGCCTCTCGGAGGCCTTCCTGGACGACCTCGAGCGATGGCAAGAGCACGCGCCTGGATCCTGAACTTCGACGCCGAGGACGAGCTCTCCCGCGGCGTCGGGCACACCTCGTCGCGCGCCGTCCTCGCGCGCTTCGCCGCGCTCGCCGCGCGGGTCGGCCCGCTGCTCGCGCCCGGTGACGTCGTGGTCGACCGGGCCTCGCCGGCGGCGCTGCCGCTCGCCGCGTTCGTCGGCCGCGCGTGGTGCCCCACGCCGGGCGCGCTGCGAGGCCTCGCGCGCGCCGGAGCGGTGGTCCCCGATGCGCCGCCGCTCGCGGTGCTCCGCCGGGTCAACCACCGCCGCTTCTGCGCCGACCTCGGGCAAGCGCTCCCGGGCGCGCGCTACGTGGACACGCTGGACGACGTCGTTGCCATCGTCAACACGCGGTCACCGAGCGGCGCGTGGCTGCTGAAGCGACCCTTCGGCTTCGCCGGCCGCGCCCGGCGCCGGGTGCGCGCGGGCGCGGTCGAGCCGGCGGATCGCGCGTGGATCGAGGCCTCGATCGCCGCGCGGGAAGGCCTGCAAATCGAGCCCTGGATCGATCTCGACCTCGACGCCGGGCTGCACGGGTTCCTCGCGGCGTCGGGCGCCCTCACCCTCGGCGCGCCCACGGTGCAGCGCACCGATAGGGCCGGCGCGTGGCTCGCGAGCGCGCGCGCCGCGCCCGGCGATCTCGCGGCCGGCGAAGAGCGCTCGCTCTTCGAGGCGACCGAGACCACGGCGAAGGCCCTCGCCGACGCCGGCTACTTCGGCCCGTTCGGCGTCGACGCGTTCCGCTGGATCGACGAAGGCGGCGCGCGCCACTGGAACCCGCGGGGCGAGATCAACGCGCGCTACTCGATGGGATGGGCGGTGGGGATGGGCGAAGATCGCCCTGATTTGCAGGAGTAGCGACGAGCTACGGCGTGGCGGCGGGCGGCGGCGCGGGGGGCGCTGGCGGAGCGTTGGGCTCCGTGGTGGAGACCTCGGTCGCCATGCCGATGGTCTCGGCGCCGGCCTGCTTGGCGCGGTCGAGG
>JBDTXR010000351.1:0-9953 GCA_040006075.1 Byssovorax sp.
GCGGCGAGCTGGATCTCGTCGACGGCGAGGAAGTCGACCTCGCGATCCATCGGCATCGCCTCGACGGTGCAGACCCAGTAGTCCGGGCGCCGCGGCACGCGCTTCTCTTCGCCGGTCACCAGCGCCACGCGCGCCTCGCCGACGCGCGCGGTGATCCGATCGTAGACCTCGCGGGCGAGCAGCCGCAGCGGCAGGCCGATCATCCCCGAGTCGTACGCGAGCATGCGCTCGACGGCGCGGTGCGTCTTCCCGGTGTTGGTGGGCCCGAGGAGCGCGGTGATCGGAGAGCCTTCAGTCATTGCGCGCTGGGTCAGAGCCGACCCGACGCTGATGTGTACCACCTCTCGACCGCGTTCGAATGGGTCGCGCGCACGGAACGTGTGGCGCGATCGACAGGGCACCGGTTACCATCGCCTCATGAGCTACATCGCCAGCAATCTCGAACACCGCTCGCACGGCGCAGTCGGCAGCGGACAGTGCGTCGCCCTCGTTCAAAGCTGGGCCGGCGCGCCCAGCACCGCGACCTGGACTCAAGGCATCAAGGTCAAAGGGAACGGCCACCTGATCAGCAAGGGGACCGTCATCGCGACCTTCGTCGACGGGCACTACCCCAACCATTCGAGCGGCAATCACGCGGCGATCTTCCTCTCGGAAGACAGCAGCGGCATCCGCGTGATCGATCAGTGGAGCGGGCACGCGCCGAGCGAGCGCACCATCCACTTCAAGGGCGGCCACGGGAGCGCGAGCGACGACGGCGACGCGTTCTCCGTCGTCGAGTAGCGCTCGCCCGGTCAGCGCTTGAGCTTGAGGCCGGTGAGGGCCATCCGGCCCACGGCTCTCAAGGTTTCGAAGACGCCGAGGCCCCTCGCGGCCGAGGCTTCGATGTCCTGGACGCGGCGGGGGTTGAGCAGCTCGCGTAGCTCTTCGATCGGGGTCGCGTCGGGGAGATCGCGCTTGTTGTACTGGATCACGAGGGGCACCTCCGCGAGCGGCTGCCCCTGCTCTTCGAGGTTCTCTTCGAGATCGGACATCGACTCGGCGTCGGCGTCGAGGCGGCCAGGCTGGGAGTCGGCGACGAAGACGATGCCGTCGACGCCGCGGAGGATCAGGCGGCGGCTCGCTCGATAGTGCACCTGGCCGGGGACGGTGTAGAGCTGGAGACGGGTGGTGAAGCCGCTGATTTTCCCGAGATCGATCGGGAGAAAATCGAAGAACAGCGTCCGATCGCTCTCGGTCTTGAGGGAGATCAGCTTGCCCTTCGAGCCCTCGGCCGTCCGGTCGAAGATGTGCTGAACGTTGGCGGTCTTGCCGCCGAGGCCAGGACCGTAATAGACAATCTTGCAGCAGATCTCTCGCGCTGGATAGTTGATGAACGACATCGATCGTCCCTCCGGATGAGGGTTGAAAAAAATATCCCTTGGCGGCGATCCAAGCTCACCGCATGACTCCGGGCGTCGAGGCGCCCCCCGAAGTCAGCTCGTCGCGCGTCGCGAGCGCCCCGAAGCTAGGGCGGCCGAGGGAGGCGTGCTCCAGCACGCTGACCGAGGCCAACCGACGATTCGGGGCGCGCAGCAGCGCGACGAGCTGGCTTCAGCCGAAGGCGTCGGCGATGGCGTGCAGGGCCGCGATGACGCCTTCGAGCGAGGCGTCGCCGGCGTCGCTGTGCTTGATCAACCGCTCGTTGACGGCGATGAGGTCGGTGACCTCGGCGCTCACGGCGGTGTGGCGCCGGAGCTCGTGGACCGCGCGGCTCACGCGCGAGGGCGGATCGAGGCAGGCGAGCGCCGAGAGCGCGGCGAGGGCGCGGCGCTCGTCGCCGGCGTCGAGCGCGGCGTGGACGATCGCGATCAGCGCCAGCGCAAAGGCCCCTTGCACGGCCTCGAGGAGGCCTCGCGGCGGGGTGTCGCCGCCGCGGGAGGCCTCGCAAAAGGCCACCGTGAAAAGCTCGCCGATCTCCGGGAAGGCCTTTTGCGCCATCAGCGCGCCGAGCGTGGCGAGGCCGTGAGCGTCCCACGCGGCGCGGGTGGCGAGCTGCCGCGCGAGCCACCCCACGAGGCCGTACGACACCGGCCCTTCGTGCATGGATGCGAGGGCGATGGGCAGGAGCACGCCGCGCGGAACGTCCTGCGTTTCGAGCCATCCCAGCAGGTTGGCGCGCTCGGCGCTCCGGGGGGTGGAGCGGGCCTTTTCCAGCACCGCGTCGCGGAGCTGGGGAGGGAAGTCGGGCGAGGCAGCGCTCCAGTCCTCCGTCGGCGAGCGAGCGCGCGAGAGGGCCAGCGCGAGCAGCCCGGCGTCGTCGAGCGCGAGCTTCCCGGATTTGCGGGCCTTGAGCAGATCGCGGATCGGGACGGCCTCGACGCCGAGGCGGCGAATCGCCTCGTCGACCGCGTCGCCGTCGTCTTCGTCGAGCGGCAGCAGGCGGCGATCGAGCACGCCCGGGGTGAAGAACCCGGTGGGCAAAGGACGCTTGGGGCGATCGCCGCCGCGCGCCACGATCCCCGCGAACACCGGCTCCGGGACCTTGCCCTTCACCAGCTCTGCGAGCTCGGTCCACTCGTGCTCGTGCATCTCGATCTTCGGTAAATCCAGCACTTCGTGCTGGAAGCTCCGCGGATCGTCGATGGCCCGCCGCGCCAGCGCGCGGATCACCTCGGCGGTGAACCCCTCTTCGCAGCGGGCGCGCCAGCGAAGGAGATCCGAGGCGCCGAGCTCACCCTCGTGGGCCGAGAGAAAGGCCTGATCGTCGGCGTCGAGCGTGGGCTGCCGGAGCACGTGAAAGAACGCCACGGGACGGGCACGGCCCCGGTGCGCGAGCACCAGGGCGTCGATCTCCGCCTTGCGCATGTCGAACCTCGTCGACGCTCCGGAGGCTCGCCTCGGGCGTCTTCTCGAAACCTTCGTCCCCTTGCGTCCAGCGATGTGCTGGGTGCGCGGGCCGCCATGACTCGTCGGTCGGTGGAATGGCGGATCCAATCCGGACCGGTGTCCCGAAGCTACACGCCGGCCGGGGATCAGTCAATGCGGGCGCGGACGATTCCCGATCGCGGCGAGCGGCCGCCTGACTCGACCTCTCTACTCCCCCATTTCGCTGCTCTTCGACGGCTCGACCCCGAGCAGGTCCACGTCGAACACCAGCATGCCGGCCGGCACACCCTCCCTCTCGGGCTTGACGCCATAGGCCAGCGTCGCCGGGATCCAGAAGCGGAACGAGTCGCCGACCTTCATGAGCTGGAGGCCCTCGGTCCACCCCTTGATCACCTGATTGACGTTGAAGAAGATGGGCTGACCCCGGACGACCGAGCTGTCGAACCTGATCCCGTCGGTCGTCCAGCCCGTGTAATCGACCTTCACCCGGCTCGACGTGGTGGGGAAAGGACCGGTGGAAGGCCCCTTCTTCAGCACCCGATAGGCCAGGCCCGAGCGGGTCTTCTTCGCGGTCTTCGGCGGCGATTTCACGTCTTTCGGGACGGGCGGCGCCTTCGGAGCGGCGCTTATCGCCAACAGCTCGACGTCGAAGGTGAGCTGACCCGCGGGCGCTCCCTGCTCGCGCGGGTGCTGACCGTAGGCGAGCTCGGCCGGGATCCACATTCGACGCTTCTCGCCCACGACCATGAGCTGAAGCCCCTCGGTCCAGCCGCGAATGACCTCTTTCACGCCGAGCTTGATCGGCTCTTTGCGGACCACCGAGCTGTCGAACATGCGCCCGGAGGCCGTCCAGCCCGAGTAATGGACCTCGACCCGATCGTCCGGGCCCGGGTGGTCCTTGCCCGTGCCGGGCACGAGCACCCGAGTCGCGAGGCCCGAGGCCGTCTTCACGGTGTCGGCGGGCGGCGCGGCGACGTCCGGGGGAGCGGGCAAATCCGGCGGCGCGGCCTCCGAGGCCTCCGACGCCCCCGAAGCGGTGGCCGCGACGACGCTCGGCGGCTTCGGCGCGTCCGCCGCGACGGTGGCCTCGTGCGCCACCGGCGGGAGATCGGCCGGCGGCGGGGGCGCGGCGCTGCACGCGGTGAGGGTGAGCACGGCGGAGAGGGCGAGGCGCTTCATCGATTGAAAGTCGCCCATCCACCGCCGGAAGTCACGCAATTCAGGCGAGGACGGCCATCAGGATCTGGACCATCATGCCAATCAGCGCGAAGGAGCCAATGGCGTAGAACATGGTGCGGAACGGCTGCTTCTCCTTGATGTACACGAGGGCGTGGAGCACGCGCGCCGCGGTGAAGGTGATGAAGCAGATCTTGCCGCCGAGCGGGGAGGCCCCCGCGAGCAGGTAGATCAGGCCGAGTCCGAGGAACATCGGCAAGCTCTCGAGCAAATTGCGGTGCGCGCGCTGGATCCGGGCGACCTCGGGGTGCTCGGCGCCCTCGACCAGCTTGGCGTCCTTGAACGAGACCTTGCTGTCTTCGGGGTTGAGGTAGCTCTTGTTCCCGGAGCGGCGAGCTGCCGTGTACCCGCCGAGGATCAGCATCTCCATCGAGAGGATGACCGCGCAGACGGCGAAGAGCTTGAGCTGAGGATCGGAGAGCAGCGTCGGCATGAGAGCACCTCGGAGGCACCGAGTCGTCGAGGTGCCGCGACGATTGACGTACTCGGAAGCGGAGCGCGTTTGCAAGAATTTCGCGATTTCGGTCCCTGCCGCGCGGCGGGGAGGGTGACCCCCGGGCGCACCGCGGCTGCCCGACCAGGCGATCCGCGCGGCAATCTCCGGCGAATTGCGCTATAGGCTCGCAAACGCCCATGACCGAAATCACCCCCGCCGCGCTCCGTGCGGCCATCGAGCTGCTCGAGAAGATCGTCGAGGATCGCAACCTGCTCAGCTCGATGGACGACGACGAGCGCGTCGCCCTGCTCATCGCCGCCGGGCGCATCTCGCGTCCCACGCGCCACGAGCTGATCCGCACGGCCAAGAATTTCCGCAAGGTCACCCGCAAGAGCGGCCGCGACGCCGATCGCGAGGCCCGGGCCGGGACCGAGATCCGCGCCGCCCGTCGGGCCGAGGTCTTCACCGCGCCTCCGCAGCTCGCCGCGGGGGTGATCGAGGCGGCCGAGGCCGAGGCCCCCGAGCTGATCCAGCCGCGGGCCTGCTACGTGTGCAAGAGCGAGTATCGGCGTCTCCACTTCTTCTACGATTCGATGTGCGCGCCCTGCGCCGAGCTCAACTACCGGAAGCGCTTCCAGACTGCCTCTCTCGAAGGGCGGGTGGCGCTGATCACCGGAGCGCGGATCAAGATCGGCTTCCAGGCCGCGCTGATGATGCTGCGGGCCGGCGCGCGGGTGATCGTGACCACGCGCTTCCCCGTCGACGCCGCGGCGCGCTTCTCGCGCGAGGCCGATTTCCAGGACTGGCAAGCCCGGCTCGAGGTCCACGGCCTGGATCTCCGGCACTCGCCCAGCGTGGAGATCTTCGCCCGCTACCTGGAGCAGACCCAGAGTCGGCTCGACATCCTGATCAACAACGCAGCGCAGACCGTGCGGCGCCCGGCCGGGTTCTATGCCCACCTCCTCGAGCAAGAGTCGCGCGCCTTCGCCGATCTCTCGCCGGAGATCCAATCGCTGCTCCGGGGCCACGAGGCCTGCAAATCCGGCCTGGCCGAGCCGGCGCTCGCGCTCGTCGATCACGGCCACGCCGATCCGACCGGGGTCGTGGCCTGGCGCGGCGGCGGCCCGGGGATCGGGATCCGCGCCTCGGCGATGCTCTCCCAGACGCCGTGCGCCGAGGACGCGGGCCACGGCGAGGACGTGTTCCCGGCGGGGAAATCCGACGCCGATCTCCAGCAGATCGATCTCCGCCCGATCAACAGCTGGCGCCTGACCCTGAGCCAGATCTCCTCGCCCGAGATGCTGGAGGTCCAGCTCGTCAACGCCGTCGCCCCGTTCATCCTTTGCAGCAAGCTGAAGCCGCTGATGCTCCGCCACCCGACCGGCGAGAAGCACATCGTCAACGTCTCGGCGATGGAAGGCCAGTTTGCCCGCCGGACCAAGACCGACAAGCACCCTCACACCAACATGGCCAAGGCAGCCCTGAACATGATGACGCTGACCTCGGCGCCGGACTACGCGGCCGATGGGATCTTCATGAACGCGGTCGACACCGGCTGGGTCACCGACGAGGATCCGGCCGCCCTCTCGGCCCGCAAGCAGCAAGAGCACGACTTCCACGCTCCGCTCGACATCGTCGACGGCGCGGCGCGGATCTGCGATCCGTTCTTCTCGGGGCTCCTCAGCGGCGAGCACGTCTACGGGAAGTTCCTCAAGGACTACGCTCCCACGCAGTGGTGATTGCATGTCGACGATCCACCTACGGCTGTTGCGCCGGCTTCACGGCTTCGCGGGATCGCTCGTCTTCGCGCTGGCCCTCGCGTCGGCGTCCGGATGCCACCATCCCCCTTCGGACCTGATGGCGTCGCCGACCGGCGCGCACTACAGCCCACTGAGTCCGAGCTCGGGCGCGCTCGCCACGGCCCTCGCGCCAGTGTTTGCGCAGGCCGAGAAAGAGGCGGGCGGCTACCTCGGCGCGGCGGTCCTTCACGTCGAGTCGGGCGAGCGCGCCACCTACCACGGGCGAGAGAGCTTTCCGATGCAGAGCGTCTTCAAGCTGCCTCTGGCGATTGACGTCCTCGCGCGCGTCGACGCCGGCGAGCTCCGCCTCGACGAGATCATTCACATTCGTCCCATCGACGTTCGCCCCGGGCCGCCGAACGCCCTCGCCGACGAGCTCCCGCCCGGAGGCGGCGATCGAACGCTGCTCGACCTCGTGGAGCGGATCCTCGTCAGCAGCGACAACACCGCGGCCGACACGCTGCTCGAGCGCATCGGCGGGCCGGCGAAGGTCACCGCGCGCCTCCGCGGATTCGGCGTGACCGGGATCGACGTCAGCCGCTCCGAGGCCGAGCTGATGATGGACTTCTGCGGCGTCACCGTGACGCCCCCGCGCGACACGTGGACGGTGGAAGGCATCCGCGCGGCCATCCGCGCGGCGAACCTCGCGGCGCCGGGCGCGCGATCGAGGGCCCTGAAAAGGTACCTGGACGACGCGCGCGATACCGCGACTCCCGAGGCCATGGCGTATCTGCTCGTCCGCGTGCACCAGCAAGATCTCCTGAAAAAAGCGAGCGCAGCGCGGCTCGTGTCCATCCTCGAGCGCGTGGGGACTGGCAAGGATCGTTTGAGGGGGCTGTTGCCGGTGGGGACCACGGTGGCGCACAAGACCGGCACGTCGGACGAGACCGACGACATCACGGCGACGACCAACGACGCCGGGATCATCACGCTCCCTGGCGGCGCGGGGCACCTGATCGTGGCGGCGTTCCTCGCCGACGCGCGCGGCGACGACGCCGCGCGCGCCCACGCCATCGCGCTCGTGGCCCGCGCGGCGTACGATCACTACGCCCCACGCTGATCGCTTTGACAGGCTCTCCCGGGGCGTGATAGCGCCTATCGATGACGATCCGGCGAACAGCGTGGATGATTCCTGTGCTGCTGCCCTCGCTCGCCGGCTGCGCGAACGATCTTCGGCCCGCGAGCCCCTCGACCGGCGCGGGCGGGGCATCGAGCGGCTCCGGACGAGGCGGCGCCGACGTGACCGACGCGACCAGCGCGACCGGATCCGGCGGCGCGGGGGGCTCCGGTGGGACACCCGCTCTGCCGGTCCCCGGGCTCCGCGCGGAGTACTTCGCCGGCTACCTCGATCCGGTGCTCGAGCAGATCGAGCCCACCCTCGTTCACGACTGGGGCGACGGCGCCCCGGCCGAGAGCGTGGGGAAAGACCGCTTTTCGGCGCGCTGGACAGGGCTCCTGGTGCCTCCCGAGAGCGGGATGTACACGCTGACCACCGAGACCGACGACGGCGTGCGGCTCTGGATCGACGGCAAGCTCGTCCTCGACGACTGGCATGGACACTTCGTCACGGCCAACGACGCCACTGTCGCTCTGGAGGCCGGCGTGCCGGTGCCGATCCGACTCGACTACTTCGAGCTCGATCTCGCGGCGTCGGCCCGGCTCTCGTGGTCAAGCGCGACGATCGCCAAGCAGATCATTCCGACAGCGCAGCTCCTCGCCGCGCCCGCCAAGAGCGGCCTCCCGGGGCCCAAGCCGCCTTATCAGAACCCGGTGATCGCCTTCGATTGCCCGGATCCGGGCGTGATCGCGCTCCCGCCCGCGAGCTCCCCCAGCTACGATGTGGTGTGCACCGGCGGCAAGCTTCCCATCCGCACCTCGCGCGATCTGGTCGCGTGGTCGGACACCGGTCAAAAGGTGCTCCCGGCAGGCAAGCCCCCCTGGGCCGCCAACGGCAACCGCAACTGGGCCCCGGAGATCCACTCGGTCGATAACGGCTTCGTCGCCTACTACACCACGGTGAACGGCGCCGACGTGCTCTCGATCGCGGCGGCGCACGCCTCGTCGGTGCTCGGCCCCTACACCGACAGCGGGGGCCCGCTGGTGCAGAGCGCCCTCGGCGTCATCGACGCGACGTTCTTCGAGGACACCGACGGCAAGCGCTGGTTGCTCTACAAGATCGACGGGAACTCGCAGGGGAAGCCCACGCCGATCTACGCTCGCGAGCTGACGAAAGACGGCCTCTCGTTCGCGGCAGGCAGCGCTGCCACCAAGGTGCTCGTCAACGACACCGCGACCTGGGAGGGCGGCGTGGTCGAGGCGCCGTGGGTCGTGCTCCGCAACGGCATGTATTATCTGTTCTACAGCGGCAACGTCTACGACTACCGCTATCGAACCGGCGTGGCGCGGGCACCGAGCGTGCTTGGCCCGTACACCAAGCACGGCGCCCCGATCCTGGCGAACGACGCGGCCTGGGTCGGCCCCGGGCACGGCTCGGTGGTGGCGGTGGGCTCGAAGGACTACTTCGTTTATCACGCCTGGATCAACGCCGGGAATGGCCAGCAGCTCGCCGGCTCGGGTCGGCAGGTGCTGGTCGATCGGATCGACTGGCAAGGTGGCTGGCCGGTGATCCACGGCGGGACGCCCAGCTCGACCCCGCAGCCGTGGCCAGGCGAGGATTGAAGGGTTAGCGGCGGACCGGGGTCGCGGCGTCGATCTCCCGGATTTCGCCGAGGATCGGCGTGCTCTGGGGCCCGAGCGTGATCGAGAAGCCGAGGGCGCGGTCGGCCACGCCGTCGTGATCCTGGTCAATCCAGGCGATGCCCATGCCCTCGGCGCTGGGCTTGACGAGCTGCCACTGGAGCTGGAACGTCATCGGCTCGGTGGTCTGGAACTGGGCGCACGACCACACCGCGGTCTTCCAGTCGCCGGGAGCCGGGGTGAAGGCGCCCTCTTTCAGGGCGTCGAGCCCGGGCGGTACCGGCGGCGAGCCCCCGGGGAGGGCGTGAATGCCATTGCGGATGCAGCCGTCGAGGCCGGTCCGCAAACGATTGAGCACCTCGCGCGCCTGGACCTCGGCGGCGCCGGCGGCCGGCGCTGCGAGGGTGGTTTGCGCGACAGCAGGGGTGATCGGCGAGGCGGGGATCGTCGGCGCGACGACCGACGGGGCGGCGACGGCGGCGGCCTGCTTCGGATGCGTCCTCGTGTACACGGCGACGAGGGCGAGCGCGAGCGCGGCGACGCCGAGGGCCACCGGGACGGCGACGCTGCGGGGCTGCGCGGGGGGCGCGGCGGAGGTGAGCGGCGAGGTCTCGACGAGCGACGGGGCCGGGTCGTCCTTCGCGGCGGCCTCGTCCTTCACGGCGCCCTCGTCCTTCACGGGCGCGTCGTCCTGCGTCAGCTTGAGCAGGCCCGCGATCTGGCTGGTGCGCAGCCGCGACGTCGCCCGCATGTCGCTCGCCGCGGCCGCCGCTGCGACCTCGCGCGAGATGTCGACGATCGGCGTGGGCCGATCGCCGTAGGGAACCGAGGGCTCGGGCGCCCGCGCCGGCGGAGCCGCCCGATCGTCGAGACGTTGAGCCACGCGCCCAGCGTAGCGAATGTGACGCCGGGGCGCCGAA
>JBDTXR010000352.1:0-9874 GCA_040006075.1 Byssovorax sp.
CCGGCGCAGGGAAAGCTCACGAGCCAGCGGACGTGCACGGTGGACAGCGACCTCGACCTGGTGATGATGGTGGGTCACATGCACGAGGCCGGCCGGCATTTCACGCTCGAGAGCGCCGACAAGGACGGGCAACCCTTCACCAAGGTGTACGACCACGACTGGAAGGTGGAGTACGCGTCGCACCCGCCGGCGCTCAACTACACGATGGAGCAGCCCCTTCATTTCGCCAAGGGGACGAAGCTCCGCCAGACGTGCGCCTGGGACAACTCGGGCACCGATCCCCTGATTTTCCCCAACGAGATGTGCGTCTCGTTCATGTACTACTTTCCGGACATCGGCGAGCGGATCTGCCCGATGGATCCGGCGCCGCCCGCTCCGTGAACGAGCCACTCCGCTCATCGCCGCTCGCGGCGTCGACCCCACGATTCGAATCCATGATGAAGAACAAAGCCCTCCTCGCCGCAGCGCTCTCTCTCACCTTCGCCGCGGTCGCCTGCAGCTCCAGCACCACGACCACCGGCACCGGCAGCGGCGGTGGGGCGACCAGCAGCGCGAGCGGCACCGGCGGCGGGGGAGGCGGGCCGACGGAGCCCGCCACTTCCTGCAAGCACCCGGGCGACAAGGGCAATGAGAACGGCGTCGGGACGTTCTGCACGCCGGGCGGCGGCGAATGCGCGAGCTTCCCCAAGGCCGGCCTCTGCCTCGCGGATGTCGGGCAAGATCAATGGTGGTGCAGCCGCATTGGCTGCAAGACCGACATGGACTGCGGCTCGGCAGCGCACTGCCACGTTGATCCGGGCGGCACGGGCTGCGTGCCCGACGCGTGCGAGATGGTCACGACCAGCACCTCGACCGGCAGCGGAACGGGAACGGGAACGGGAACGGGCTCCAGCGCGAGCACCGGCACCGGCGGCTGAGCGCGCCGGCGGGGCTCCCCTGGTCACAGGGTGCATCAGCCCCGCTCACAACCTGGATCATTTTTGATCCATATCCTGCCTTCGCGTCCCCCCGCGCACCCTGATTTCTCCGCCATACCGCGCGATTGTCGCATTCTTGCCATTGCGACCGGGCTGGCCGGCGAATTGCGTAAGATGGCCGCGGCATGCCCAACTCCTCCGACGAGATCGACTTCGCTGGACCGCTGCTCGGGGCTCCCACCGGCGGGGTGCCGGCTCCTCCTCCGCACCCGGCGCACCACCCGGCAAAGCACCCTCCCGCGCATCACCCCGCGCCGAAGGCCGAGCACCCCACGCTGGTCTTCCCGCTGTTTCAGCCGCCGCTCGACAGCTACCGAACCGGGGGGCGCTACTTCGGCGCTCCGCGGACGGGGCGGCTCCACGCGGCCTGCGATCTCCTGAATCCCTATCAGGCGAAGATCCGCGCCGTGGCCGACGGGGTCGTCATCCAGTCGCCTTACGATTTCTATCTCGGCACCAACGCGCTCGAGATTCATCATCCGGGGGTCGGGACCATTCGTTACGGGGAGATTGACCCGTACCGGACAGTGCACCTCAAGGGTGGGGATCACGTGCGCGCCGGCGACGTGATCGCCCACGTGGGGCGGCTCAACGGCACCGGGGCGTCGATGCTCCATTTCGAGCTCTACACCGGCAAGGGGACCGGGCAGCTCACCGTCTTCAGCCACCAGCCCTACGAGCGGCGCTGGGATTTGATCAATCCCACGTCGTTCGTCGACCGGCTGATCAAGTACCACTTCGGCCACTCGTCCTGAGAAAGATTGCCACGATGCGAAACGTCGCGCTTCAGCTCGCCTCCGGGGACGAGCTCTCGGTCCGTCATTTCTCGGTCCTGGAGTCGATCTCCTCGTCGTTCACCATCGATCTCATGGCCCGCGGCCGGGACGACGTCGATCTTCACGGCGCCGCCGGACACCACGCCTCGTTCCAGATCAACACCAACCATGGGAGCCGGATCTGGACGGGGGTCTGCGCCAGCATCGCCCAGACCCGGATCGAGGCCGACGGGTTCGCGGCGTACTCGCTCCGGCTCGCGCCCGCGCTCTGGCTGCTGACGCATCGGCACAACCATCGCGTCTTCCAGCACCTCTCGGCGCCGGACCTCGCGATCAAGCTCCTCGCGGACTGGAAGATCGAGGCGAAGCTGAAGATCCAGGGGAAGCATCCGCGGCTGGAGCACCGGGTCCAGTACGGCGAGAGCGACTACGACTTCCTCCGTCGGATCCTGGTCGAGGCCGGGATCTCGTTCTATTTCGAGGGCGACGATCAGGGCAAGACCCGGCTGGTCCTCGCCGACGCGCCGCAGTCGAACGCTCCGCGTAGCGAGGCGGCGATACCGTATCACCGCGACACCAGCACCACGGCGGGCGTCGATCACGTCACCGATGTGAGCCTGTCGGCGAAGGTCCACGCGACCCACGCCACCTTCCGGGACTTCGATTTCCGGCGTCCGCACTACGCGCCCACCGGCGATCACGCGGGCAAAGGGCCGCTCGGGCTGCTCGAAGACTACCAGTTTGCGCCGGGCCACAGCAACGTCGAGCACGCGGACGGCGGCGCGGGCACGCCGCACGCCGACGCCCACGGGCACTACCGGAATCAGGACAAGGAGTCGAAGGCCCACGCCGAGCGGCGGCTGGAGGCCCTGCGGTCGCACGCGGCGCAGATCGCCTTCAACACCTCGCTCAAGGATCTGGCGCCCGGGACCGTGTTTGCCGTCTCGGGGCACCCTCACCCCGAGCTGGCTCATGGCAAGCACCTGCTGGTGACCCATTCGTGGATCAATGGAGACGCCGAGGGCGAGTGGACCTCGGGCGGGCACGCGGTGCGGGCCGACCGGCCCTATCGACCGCTCCTCACCGACCCTCATGGCGAGCCCGGCAACTGTAGCTCCGGGGGCGATCCGTTCGCGCCCGTCACCCGGATCACCAAGCCGCGGATCCACGGCGTGCAGAGCGCGATCGTGGTCGGATCGCCGGGCGAGACCGTGCACACCGACGAGCACGGCCGGGTGCAGGTGCGCTTTGCCTGGGACCGCGAGACGCATCATCATCACCCGAGCTCGTGCTGGCTCCGGGTGAGCCAGGGCTGGGCCGGCGCCGGCTCGGGGAGCCAGCATCTGCCCCACGTGGGGCAAGAGGTCCTGGTCAGCTACCTCGACGGGGATCCCGATCATCCCATCGTCACCGGGAGGCTCCACAACACCACCGCGCCCACGCCCTACCCGCTCCCGGAGCACAAGAATCGTTCGACCTGGAAGGGCGGCGGCCACGACGGCGGAGGCAACGAGATCACCTTCGACGACAAGCACGATCACGAGCTCTTCTACCTGCAAGCGCAGGGCGATTTGCACAAGCTGGTCAAGCACGACGAGCTCGAGCACACCGTGGGCGACCGCCACATCTCGGTCGACGGCGATCTGATCATCTCGGCCCGGGGCAAGGTGATCATCCACTCCGGCGACGAGGTGGTGGCCAAGGGCGGCCCGAAGGTCTCGCTCAACCCCGCAAAAGAGCCGAAGAAGCCCACCCGGCCAAAGGAGCTGTCGAGCGGCAAGCACCACGACAAGCACCCTGCGCACCCGAAGCCGACCGGCGGCGGCGGCGACGTGAACGCGGCGCTGTTCAAGCTCAACCCGGGTCATCGGCCGGTGTCGGATCAGACGGCCGCGGCGCGCCTCAAGCTGGCGAAGAAGTACCAGCCGCTGGCGATCAAGCTCGGGAAGAAGTTCCACCTCCCTCCGGCGCTGATCCTCGGGTGGATGAGCCGCGAGTCGGGCCTCGGGACCATGCTCCGCCCCGACGGCTACAGCAAATACGATGGCTTCGGCTATGGCCTGCTCCAGGTCGACCGGCGCTATCACACGCCGACGGGCGATCCGTTCGGCGAGCCGAGCTGCGATCAGGCCATCGGCGACGTGTTCAAGGGGATGATGAACGGCGTGAAGAAGCGACACCCGGGCTGGACCCCCGAGGAGCAGCTCGCCGGCGGGCTCGTCGACTACAACTCGGGCCCGGGCAACGCGACGACCCGGCCGAGCAGCGCCGCCGGGTGGGCCGCCATGGATGGTGGGACGGCGAACGACGATTATTCGCGCGACACCTGGGCGCAGTCGCAGTGGTATGCCAAGCACCTCGACTGGTGATAGGAGAGGACGATCATGGCCCGAGCAGCCCGACGCGGTGATCTCTGCGCAGGAAACGAGACCTGCGCCGCCCGCCCCGCGCGGGAGGGGAGCCCCGACGTGACCTTCAACGATCAGCCGGCGCTACGCCAGGGCGACGCGCTCGTGCCCCACAAATGCGCGGTCCACGGGCCGGGCGCCGGGAAGGCCAGCGGCGGCTCGGCCACGGTGTTCGTCAACGATCGCGCCGTCACCCGGATCGGCGACGATGTCGACTGCGGAGGCCAGATCAGCACCGGCAGCGCCGACGTGGACTGCGACGGCACCGAGGACTGATCCCGCCCCGGGATCCCGGAATTCGTAGCCTTTTCGTATGGAAGTCTTTGCGCAGCCGCCGTTCAACGCCGGATCGATCACCTGGCAAGAGCAGCCCGGCCAATGGACCCTCACCGTGGTCTGCAAGGCCACCTTCGTCCTCGCGCCGGGGATGTCGCCGCTGGCCGACGCGCAGGAGGCCCTCAACGAGACGGACAATCACTGGGACGACGATCTGGCGCGGAGCCTCTACGCGCCCAGCGATCTGGCGCCGAAGAAGCCCCGGCCCGAGGTGCTGCTGGTGGGCAGCGCCTACGCGCCGCGCGGCGAGGAGGCCCGCTCTCTCCGCGTGCGCCTGGTGGTCGGCACGGTGGATAAAGCCATCGAGGTCGTGGTCCCCCGCACGGTGATGCGCGACGGGACCATCCGCGAGGGCGCGCCGTGGAAGCGGATGCCTCTGCGCTACGAGCGGGCCGCGGGCGGCGCCGACACCTGGAACCCGGTGGGCATGGGGATCGAGAGCGTCGATCGCCACGGCCGCGTCTCGCTGCCGAACTTGCAGCAGCCGGGCCTCGCGGGCGCGGGCCTGCACGAAGCGATCGAGCCCGTCGGCTTCGGCCCCATCGCGTCGAGCTGGAGCTTACGCCGCGATCGGCTGGGCGGTAGAGCCGCCGATCCGAGCGGCGGGCGCTGGGACGGGGAGATCCTCGGTGCGGGCTTCGACGCCGAGTATTTCCAGACTGCCCCTCTCGATCAGGGGATTGACGAGCTCCACGCCGACGAGGCCATCGTGCTCGAGAACCTCCACCCCGAGCACCCCGATCTGGTGACCCGCCTGCCCGGGGTGCGCCCCGTCGTGCGGGTCGAGGCCGCCGATCTCCCCGCGTGGGAGCTCTCGCTCGTCGCCGATACCCTGTGGATCGACACCGACCGATCGATCTGCACCATGACCTGGCGCGGCCAGATCCCGCTGCAAGAGCGCCATCCCGCGGGCGTGATCCGCGTGGGCGTCGAAGAGCCGGGGCAGCCGGTGCGGTGGCCCCGGGCGACACCGGACGCGTCGTTCGACCGGCGCGCAAATACCGAGTCTGATCCCGTGGACGAGGGCAGCCCGGATCTCTCGCACACCGCCGTCGACGATCACCTCCTCGCCATGCTGGCGCCGCGGCCGCCGGGCGAGGTGCTGCCCTTTCGCGGGTCGCCGGCGCCGAGCCCGCCGCGCCCGGCGCCCCGCCATCGCTCGTCGGAGCAGGAAGATCGCGTGGACACCGCGCGGATGGCGGCGAAATCCGCGCCCGCCGCGATGCCTTCGTGGCTTTCATCGACGCCTCCCGGCGCGCCGGTCGTCGTGCCGCCCGCGCCACCGGCGTACGTGGGAGTCCTCGAGGCCTCGAACGCGGCCGCGGGGGCGCCGAGAGAGGCAGTCTCGACCACCGCGGCGGCGGCGCGACGCGAGCCCCCCGCGAGCCCGCCGCTCCCGCCGCGCCCGCTGCAAGAGCTGATCTGGTACGATCCCGAGATGGTGGCCCGGCTCCGCGAACGGGCCGATTGGTCGACCTGGATGGGCCCGCCGCCCACGTCCGCGCCGCCGGACGATATCCCTGCTCGCCAGGCCCACGCGCGCGCCGAGCGCGCCGGCATCGCCGCGGTGCTCGCGCGCGGGATTGGCATCGTCGATATCGAAGCTGCCGTGACCGACGCCATGACCGAGGACGGCGCCTTCGAGCCGCCGCTCTCGGTGGCCGTCGGCGAGATCGAGGCGCTGTTCGACGAGGCCGAGACGCTGAAGCTCCTGATCGCCGCGGCGAGCCCGCTCGCGCCGGGCGACAAGCGGTTGAAAGAGGTCCTCGATCAGGCCGGAGAGGTGATGAAGACGCCGCTCGGCGAGTCGCCCGAGATGGCCCTGGGCCTCGGCACCCGCCTGCGCGAGGCCTGGAGCAAGGCCAGCCGGATCTTGCCGGCGGACTACCTCGATCACCACACCCGGCGGATCTTGCTCGATCAGCGGCTTTACCAGAAGCGCAAGCTCGGCGGGGCCGCCTGGATCCGCGCGCATTTCACCCCCGCGGGCGCGAGCGTGCCAGTCCCCGCCTACCTGCCCGAGGCGATGGGGCCGCATTTACCGCTCTTCGCGCGCTTCACCGCGCGGCTGATCGTCGAGGCGATCCCCCAGCAAGATCAACACGAGAGCTCGCCGGTGGCCCTCCGCGTCCTGGCCCTGGCGCGGGTGCTTTCGCCGCGGTCGCGCCAGAAGAGCAGCGCCTCGTGAGCGTCGTCGTCCCGCCTCGGTACATCGTCCTCGGCGCCGGCGGCGTGGGCTGCGCCCTCGGGGGAATGCTCCAGCTCGCGGGCGCGCTCGTCGCGCGCGGCGCTCACCTCGACGCGCTCCGCCGCAAAGGCCTCTCGCTCGCCACGCCGTCGCGCTCGTGGATCCTGCCCGTGACCACCGCCGAGAGCCCGCGCGAGCTGGATTTCGAGGCGCGCGACGTGATGCTGCTTTGCACCAAATCGCAGGACAGCGCCGCGGCGCTCGCCGATCTCGCGGCCTCGGCCCCGCGGGAGACACCGATTGTCTGCGCCCAGAACGGCGTCGCCAACGAGCCCCTCGCGGCCGCGCGATTCGACCGGATCCTCGGCCTCATGGTCTTCTCCCCGATCGGGTTCACCGATCCCGGGCGGGTGACCATTCACTCCGAGCCGGTGCTCGGCGCGCTCGACGTGGGGAGCTACCCGATCGGCGCCGACGCCCTGGTGAGCGAGATCGTGAGCGATCTCTCCCGAGCGGGCTTCGACGCGCGGGTGGAGCCGCGGATCATGCGCCTGAAATATGGCAAGCTCCTCACCAACCTCGCCAACGCGCTCCAGGCGCTGGCCGGGCCGGCGGGCCTCGATCCAGCGCTCCTGGCGCGGATGGAGGCCGAGGCCATCGCCTGCTTCCAGGCCGCCGGGATCGAGTTTGCGAGCCTCGCCGAGGTCGTTCGTCGCGGAGCGGCCGTGGGCGATTTGCCGGTGGAGGGATCGCGGCGCGGCGGAGGCTCGACCTGGCAGAGCCTCCTGCGCGGGACTGGCACCATCGAGACAGACTATCTGAACGGGGAGATCGTCCGGCTGGGCGAGCAGCACGGGGTGCCCACGCCGCTCAACCGGGCCTTGACGTCGCTCGCCGCGCGCGCCGCCGTCGAGGGCTGGAAGCCGGGCAGCCTCTCGGGCGCGGAGCTCGCCGCGGCGCTCGAAGCGTGATAGGCGCTCTCCTCCGGCGGGCTACTCGTACTCGTCGATTTTCCGGGGAGCCGGCGCCGCGAGATCAGTTCTTGAGCGACCACTTCTGGTTGTCGCCGTCGTGGCAGTCCCACTGCTGGATCGGGACAGCGTTGTCGAGGCTCCACCCGGTGAGATCGAGGCATCGGCCAGATTGCTTGGCGATGAGGCGCGTGGATCCGCCGGTCTCGACGGCCCAGGCCTGGTTGTCCCCACCCGAGCAGCTCCACTGCTGGATCCGGCCGCCGTTGTCCTTGCTCCAGTCGGTGACGTCGAGGCATTTGCCCGAGCTGCGACTGACGATCTGGTAGAACCCGTCGCCGCGCTTCTCGAAGCTCCAGCGCTGGTTATTCCCACCATTGCAGTTGTGGGCGACGACCGGGGCGCCGTCGTCCTGGCTCGCGCCGTAGACATCGAGGCACCGGTCGTCGAACTCGTTGACGATCAGGCCGTTCAGGCCCTGATCGTAGGCGATCCGGACACCGTCGATGTCCGTCTGGCTGAGGTTCCCGTTGCCGTTGTACGCCGGGTTGCAGTAGTTCATCACCGAGTCGAGATCCCAGCTTCCCACCACCAGATCGCCGTCGCCGCCCTGGGACTCGGCCGAGCAATTCCCGGGCTTGTCCTTGCGGTTCTGCTCGTGCGCGAAGCCGAGGGCGTGGCCGAACTCGTGGGCTGCGATCGAGCGGATGCAGAATTCTTCCTGCCCGTGGCAGGCCGGAGACCAGTTGTTGAAGGTGAAGTTCAGGACCATGCCGGCAGCGACGCCGTCGATCTGGTTGCCGAGGCCCTTGGTGTGAGGGCCGGAGTCGTCGATGTTGATCCGGATCCCCGACGAGCCGTTCTGGCACTTGCCCCACCCGGTGAAGTTGACGGACGAGACCGCGTCCCACGTCTTCGTGATCTGGTCCTGAACCCACCAGCGCTGCGCGTCGTTGTCTCCGGCGTTCTCCCAGCAGACCGGGATGTCTTTGCTCTTCCACAGCGTGCTCGACGCCGCGTAGATCGAGTCGTCCTGGGTGTCGGTCGCCTCGTCGAGAGCGGCGGTGTCGGTGGCGGAGCAGGCCATGAGCGCGCTCGTACCCAGGCAGAGCCCAATGATTCGCATCCAGGTCGTCATGGCATCCTCCTCGCGGCAAGGGCCGCGTTCGAGGAGGGCTATAGCAAGAGTGAAGCCAGCGCCGGAGGACCGGGACGGAGGAGCCCCGATCGAGCGATTCTGAGCGCCGGCAAAGGGACTTCGAGCCGCGACGGGACGGGCTCCAGGGCCGCGCTGGGATCCGGTGGATCGCACCGCGGATCCACCCGATCGCAGCGCGGCGGACGATACGAGCCGTCATGCCCCGCCCGGATCCGGATCGCGGCGCTGGGCAGAGCTGCTGAGTTGCAAAGCAGCATACCAGGTGTCTGGTGTCGAACGACACCAGCCACGGAGCCGTCGGTGATTTTCGTCGAGCCGGGTGCGCGGCCAAGGCGGAGGAGGAGCCGTACGCAAGTACGGTGACGACGACAACGCCGGCCCCGCGCCCGGATCGGCGAAAAGCACCAGGCTCCTAGGACGCTCGCTTCGGGACTGGCACTCTCTCGAGATCGCGCGCCACGACCACGTCGCGGAACACCTTGCTTGCCTCGGCGCCGAAGCCGTCGAGCGAGGGATATCGCTGGGAGAAATGCGTGAGGACGAGGCGCCTCGTGCCGGCCTGCGACGCCAGGGTCGCCGCCTGCTCGGCGGTCATGTGGCCGTGCGCGTGGGCCTCTTCGGCTTCGCTCGCCAGGTAAGTCGACTCGCACACCAGCAGATCGGCGCCGCGGGCCAGCGCCTCGGCGCCGGGGCACGGCCGGGTGTCCATCACGAAGGCGAACGACTGGCCGGGTCGCGGGACGCTGACCTCGTCGACCGTCACGGTTTTCCCGTCGATGACGACGTGACCCGCCGTCAACAGATCGCGGATTTGCGGGCCGCGCACGCCCGCGCGCTCCAGCGCCTCGGGGAGCATGCGCTGGCCGGCGTCTTCCTCGAGGCGGAAGCCGAAGCAGTCGACCCCATGATCGAGCGGCGCCGCGAGGAAGCGCGACGAGCCGGCGCGGCCGATCTCGAACACTCCTGCCGACGCGGAGAGCGGGCGCGGCACGAGGTGGGCTTGATCGTGGTAAATCGACGCGTAGCGCAGGCGTTCGAAGAAATGCTGGCCGCTCGCCG
>JBDTXR010000353.1:0-9829 GCA_040006075.1 Byssovorax sp.
GCGTGCTCTACGTGCTCGACGAGCCCTCGGTCGGCCTCCACGCCCGCGACAACGCGCGCCTCCTCGAAGCGCTGCGCCGCCTCGTCGATCTCGGCAACAGCGTCCTCGTCGTCGAGCACGACCGCGACGCGATCCTCGCGGCCGATCACGTCGTCGACATGGGCCCCGGCGCCGGCGTCCACGGCGGCTGCATCATCGCCGAGGGCACCCCGAGCGAGCTCGCGAAGAACCCGGCGTCGATCACCGGGCCGTACCTCTCCGGCGAGAAAACCCTTCCGATCCCCTCGAAGCGACGCAAGAGCGACGGCCGCACGATCAAGCTCAAGGGCGCCCGCGCGCACAACCTCAAGAACGTCGACGCCGAGATCCCGATCGGCCTCTTCGTGGCGATAACCGGCGTGTCGGGCTCCGGCAAATCCAGCCTCATCGTCGACACGCTGCTCCCCGCGATGCGCGCCCAGCTCTACCGATCGTCGGCACCCATCGGCGAGTGCGACGGGATCGAGGGCCTCACCCACATCGACAAGGTGATCTCGATCGATCAGGCCCCGATCGGCCGCACGCCGCGGAGCAACCCGGCGACGTACACCGGCGTCTTCGCGCTGCTCCGCGAGATCTACGCCGGCCTCCCCGAGTCCCGCCTCCGCGGCTACAAGCCGGGCCGCTTCTCGTTCAACGTCAAGGGCGGCCGCTGCGAGGCCTGCCAGGGCGACGGCGTGCTCCGGATCGAGATGCACTTCCTGCCCGACATCTTCGTCACCTGCGAGACCTGCGTCGGCCGCCGCTACAACCGCGAGACGCTGGAGGTGCTCTTCCGCGGTATGTCCATCGCCGACGCCCTCGATCTCACGGTCGATCAGGGCCTGGAGCAGTTCGAAACCATCCCCCGCGTCCGCGAGCGCCTCTCGGCGCTCTCGCGCGTCGGCCTCGGCTACATCACCCTCGGCCAGCCCGCGACCACCCTCTCGGGCGGCGAAGCGCAGCGCGTGAAGCTCGCCCGCGAGCTCGCCCGCAAGGCCACCGGCCGCACCCTCTACGTCCTCGACGAGCCCACGACAGGCCTGCATTTCTCGGACATCGAGGTGCTCACGGCCGGCCTGATGAGCCTGCGCGACACCGGCAACACCGTGGTGGTGATCGAGCACAACCTCGACGTGATCGCCTGCGCCGACTGGGTCGTCGATCTCGGCCCCGAGGGCGGAGAGCGCGGAGGCACCGTCGTCGCGCAGGGGACCCCGGAGCAGATCGCCGAGGTCGAGGCCTCGTTCACGGGCCACTACCTGCGCGAGGTCCTGGCGGGGAAGAAGGCCCCGACCGCCAAGGCCCCGCGCGCCGCAAAGGCCAGCAGCAAGGCTTCGAAGTAGCTCCGGAGCGGGGACCCGGATCCGATCTGGCTCCGCTCCGGAACAGCTCTATCCGAAGTCTTTTTCGGCGCGCTCTTGATCCTCTTTGCAGCGAATGCAGAGGTTGGTCTCCGGCCGGGCCTCGAGCCGCTTCTGCGAGATCTCTTCCTCGCACGCGTCGCACTTGCCGAACGAGCCGTCCTCGATCTTCACGAGGGCCTTCTGGATCTTGTCGAGGAACTGCTTCTCGCGGCCGCGGAGGCGGAACGTGAGCGACTGCAGGTACTCGCTCGACGCGAGGTCCATCTCGTCGGGGAGGTCGGCCGTGTCGAGGAGCATGTCCTCGTTCAGCGTCTGCTTGGCCTTCTTGACGATCTCGTCGCGCTTTTCTTCGAGCTGGGTCTTGAACTTCTTGAGCTGGGCCTTGTTCATCTGGTTTTCCCCGCTGCGCCCTGCCGAAAAGGGCGCGTAACGGTAGGCGACCGCCGCCAGCCTGTCAACTCGATCCTCGTGACCCGGGAGCCTCCCGGAGCGCACGGAGCCGCTTTGACGAAAGCTTGATCGCGTGGAACAGAGTCGTCCCAGATTGTTGAATCTGGATCCGAATCGCCAAGCCACCGCGCCGCGGGACGCCGCCACGGTGATCGTGATTCGCGACGGTGTCGCCGGGCTCGAAGCCTTCTGCGTGCTCCGCCATCCGCGGTCGAGCTTCCTCGGCGGCGCCGTCGTCTTCCCGGGCGGCAAGGTCGACGCGGCCGACGACGGCGACGCGTGGGCGGTCCTCGCGACCGAGCCGCACCCGCGCTCGATCGCCTTCGTTTCCGCCTCGGCGAGCGCGCGGACCCTGGCCATCGCCGCCTGCCGCGAGACGCTCGAAGAGGCCGGCATCGTCCCGGTCGACGGCGCGATTGCCGATCTCGACGCGGTGCGGGCCGAGCTGGCGGCCCCTCTCGACGCCGGCGGCGGACCCTCCGCGCTCGCCGGCGCGCTCGCTCGCCGCGGCCACCGGCTCGCGCTGGGCGAGCTGGTCCCCTTCGCGCGCTGGATCACGCCCGTGGCGGAGGCCCGGCGCTTCGACGCTCGCTTTTATCTGCTGGTGTTGCCGGCTGGCCAGATTGGCAAGCACGATGATCACGAGACCACGATGAGCTTCTGGGGACGCCCGACTGACGTGCTCGATCGCTCGGCGCGCGGCGAGATCTTCCTCGCCCCGCCCACGACGCGCGCGCTCGAGCTGCTCGCCGCCGCCGGCGATGTCCGCGGCGCCATCACCCTCGCGGAGGCGCAAACGCTCGAGCCCATCTGCCCGGTGTTCGTCGCCTCGGATCCACCCTACCTCGCGCTCCCGGGGGATCCTTCCCATGAAGTCCCGGACCGCCGGATCGCCGGACCGACCCGCTTCGTCCTGCGCGAGGGACGCTTCGTCAGCGAAGCCGCGCCCACAACGACGGGGCCGAACCAGGCCTCGCCCCAGGAAATCCAGGTTTCCGTGAAGAGATCGTCATGATGGAAGAACGAGAAGGACCCGACTCCGCCACCCAGCCCGAGCTCTTCACGGCGAGCGACGTCGCGCGCTTTTGCCAGGTGGATTTGAAGACAATCCACAACTGGGCAGACAAGGGGGAGATCAGGCATTTTCGCACCCCGGGCCGCCACCTGCGGTTCCGTCGGCTCGACGTGCTCGATTTCCTCCGCAAGTACGGCTACCCGATCCCGGAGCAGCTCCGGATGGGCAAGCCCAAGGTGGTCCTCGTCGACGAGGATCCGCAGGTGCTCGCCAACCTCCGCCGCGCCCTCTCGAAGCGCTTTGAATTGACCACTTTCCAGGACCCGTTCGACGCCCTGGTCGCGGTCGGCAACCTCCAGCCCGACGCGCTGATCTTCGACGTGAAGATGCCCGGGCTCGACGGGGTGCGCGTCCTGGAGCGGCTGCGATCGATCGACGCCACGGCGCACATCCGCTGTCTCGTCTACTCGAGCCACGAGGAGATGCGGAAGAACGCCACCGAGGCCGGAGCGTACGACTTCATCAAGAAGGGTGAGGTCGCCGATCTGCGCGACTCGCTCGAGCGCCTGATGGGCCTCGAGCGCGGCTGATCCACCGGCCAGGGCGGGCACCTGCGCCGCGCCCGGCGAGCGACGCTCAGAACCCCACCTCGAGCGCGAGCGTGGGTATCGTGAGCGGGCCAATCGTCCTCGGCGTACACCCTTTGGGGGTGCACGACACGTCGAAGACCTCCTTGCTCAAGGTGGCGTTTTGCAGGTCCAGCGCCAGCTCGACATAGCCGCGCGAGGCCGGCTTCCACCGCTTCGAGACGCGGACGTCGAGCCGGTAAAAGGGCCTGGTCCTCGCCGGGTGCTCGCTCGGGACGCGCCCCGGGCCCAGCTCGTCCGCGGGGAAACCGCTGTAGAACACGTGGCGAAACCCCGCGCGCACGCCGCGCCCCAGATCGAAGAGCAGCGCCGCCTGCGCCACGTGGGTGCGATCGTAGGCCGAGGGGACGGTCCGCCCGTCGAGCGCGCGGGTGGCCCGGGAGAGGGTGTACGCCAGCACGAAGAACATGTCGCGTCGCAGCGCTCCGCGGGCTCCCAGCTCCAGTCCATAGGTGTTTCCAAGGCTCCTCGTGAGAAAGCGCTCGGGCCCGAAGCCGCCGCCGCGCTCGGTCCCCACCGGATCGTTGAGGTTGAAGATGGCGTGATGAAACGCCGTCGCCACCGCCTCGACCGGGCCGGCCTTCACCTCGGCGCCGAAGCTCGTTTGCAGGCTCCTTTGCAGACCGCCGGGGATCCCCCCGATATGCAGCGCCGGGAGCGGCGCGAAGCCCGGGAGCTGCGAGGCGACAGCCACCGAAGGCACCAGGTGCACGTGCTCGCTCACGCCGAAGCGGCCGACGAGCTTCGGATCCACGGCGAGGGCCGTGTGCCCGAGCGAGGCGTAGTGATCGACGCGCAGGCCCGGGATCAGCGTCGATCGCGCATCGAGAGGCAGCGTGGCTTCGGCCCAACCGCCGAGCGCGAGATCGACGCGGCTCGGGAACAGCGTTCGATAGGCGTCATCGATCTGGGCCTTGGTGCCGCCCGGATCGTCGCCGGGGCACGCGCCCGCACACGGCACCACCACGTACCGATCGAGGGTGGCGTCGAGCCCGCCCCGCACGACAGCGCCGCTCGCGCCGAGGGAATGGCGGAGGCTCGATCGCGCGGCGACCTTGAATTCGCGAGCGCTTTGCACGCCGAGGTTGCGGGATTGATCGAGGCCGAGCGTCACGGCGGCAGCCACGGTATCGCCCCGCCCGAGCTCGCGCTCGTACCGGAGATCCACGCGGTGGAAATCGCTGTCGAGGAAGACCTCTTTATCCTTGGCTTTGCCGGTGGTGGCGATGGCCAGATAGTCGCGCGCGCCGAAGGCGAGGAGGGTGAGCTTCTCTCGCGGCGACGGCCGCCACGTGGCCCGAGCCTGGTAGTCGCCGTACTCCAGGCTCACCAGCGGTACCAGCGCCGACAGCAGCGCTGCGCCGGCCGAGTAGCGGCCGCCGACGAGCACGCTGACGTCGTCGCCAATCGGCCCCTCGACGAAGCCGCCGACGTCGAGGGCGCGGAGGCTGAGCACGCCGCGCCAGGCGGCCGCGGGAGGCGTGCTCTCGGCGTCGACGACGGCGCCGGCGAAGCGCCCGAAGCTCGCCGGATAGGGCCCCGGGAAGAACTCGACGCGCTTGATCATCGGCGCGGGGATCACGCTCGGACCGCCCCCGGCGTGGAACAGGAGCGGCACGTCGACGCCGTCGAAGAAGTAGCCAATGTTGCCCGGCGGCGCGCCGCGGATGAAGTAGTACGGGATGCCGCTCGCCGCGGGCGCCACGCCCGGCTGCACCTCGATCGCGCGGTACGGATCGTCGAGAACGCCCGGCATTTCGCGGATTTCGCGCCGCCCCATCGTCTTCTCGCCCGGCGCCGGCTGCTCCCCGGTGACGGTGATCTCGATCGGCGCGGCGGGCTGCGCCGCGGCGCTCCGGCCAACGACGCTGGCGAGCCCCGCGGCCAGCGCAGCGGCCCACGCCCTCTGCGCTCGACGGACGACTCGCATGCTCACCCCGGGCTCACGGCCCCTTGGCGGCCTTCCAGAGCTTGCCTGTGTCGCCCATCGTCTGGAGGGTCGAGGTCCAGTAGATGGCGCCGCAATCGACCGCGAGACCCGGCGGCGCGTTCATGGGAGCGGGGCTGACGCCGGCCACCACCAGATCGACCGCGCCTCCGCCCTTCTTGACGCGGCTCACGGCCCCGCTCTCGGCGATCCAGTACAGGTAGGTCTCGTCGACAGCGAGCTGCACCGGCGCGTCGGGCTGCTGGGTCTGGTACACCAGCGAGGTGTCGTTGGGCTGGGCGCTGGTGAGCTTGGAGCGCACGTCGCCGAAGGGCGAGAGCCAGTAGACCCGCGCTTCGTCCAGGATCATCTCCAGGGGCGGCGCGCTCGGATCGATGGCAAAGTCGAGGATCTTTGCGGCCGGAGTGCCAATGTCGGCCACGAGCATCCGGTGCACCCCGTCGTCGTCGGTCCAGTAAAGATGGGTGTCGTCGACGACCACGCTGCGCGGCGCCGACACCTTCAGCACCGGATCGTCGTCGGAGACCACCTTGAGCGGGGTTTGCTGCTCGCTCCCGTCGGCCTTGGCCCGCCAGATCGCGTGCGGTGTGTAGCTGGTCCAGTACACGTAGCCGTTGCGCACGGCGATCCGGCCGTCGCCGATGGTGTCGCCCATGGGCAGCTTGGCGACGGGGAGCATGCCATTGCCGTCGAGCTTGGCGCTGGTGACGACACCGTTGTAGTAGTTGGCCCAGTAGAGGTGATCCCCGGCGATGGTGAGGCCGTCGGTACCGCCGTTGATGGCGCCGAAGTCGAGGCCTTGCGTCCCGTCGTAGCGCTCGCGGTGAATGCCGATGTCGGTGGAGATGAACACGAAGTCGCCGCTCACCGCGATCCGGATGGCATCGTTGAGCGCGCCGTCAACCAGGTGCGGTGTGCAGGCGCCGCCGACCGGATCACACGCCTGGACGCGATCGGGCGGGCACGGCGCCGCGCCGCCGGTGCCGCTCGTGGAGGTGCTCGACGCCGCGCCGCCCGCCCCGGTCGCTGTCGCCCCGCCGATTCCGCCGCTGCTCGAGGACGACGCGGTCGTCGCCGCTGCACCGCCCATCGCGCCGGTGGAGCCCACCGATCCGCTCGACGCCGGCTCGATCCCGAAGATCGCGTTGCAGCCCGAAAGGAGCGCGGGCGCGAGCCAGAAGAGCCACTCGAACGCCGTGCGACGGGAAGCCATGGAGCGACCGTAGTACGGGCCGCCCCCTGGATCCACGAGCACCGCGACGACCGGGCAGGATTGTCGCGGCGACCGGCCGATTCAGGGGCCGGGAACGGTGATGAGATCCGTGTCGAGCGTGACGGTGGGGCCGCTCGCCAGCAGCCGACCATCCACGGTGACGCTGGCGCCGAGGGTGATCGAGTTGACGGTGAGAACAGTCCCCTCGAGCGTCGCGTTCGCTCCCAGGGTCACGGCGGCGCCGACCACCCAGTACACGTTGGTCGCCTTCGCGCCGCCAATCAGGAGGATCTTGGTGCTGGCCGCCATCCCGAAGGCCGTACCGATCTGGAAGATGAACACCGCGGCGGGATTGCCCTGCGCGTCGAGGGTGCAAACGCCCGTCGAGAGCGCGACCGCGCTGGGTTGCTTGTAGAGGCCGGGGAGGAACGTCTTCGCGGCGATATCCGCCGCGAGGGGGAGGCCGCCCGGGCGCATGGAGGCCTCGGTGTACGCCGCGACCAGCGCAGTCTGCGCGTCCTTGGCCATGAGGCCGAGGTATGTACCCCCGACGATCTGGCCGGGCGGAAAGCCCACCAGGCTCATCCCCGGCGAGATCCCGAGATCCCCGGTGACGATCGTGCCGGGGCTGGCGGTGTTGGTCACCATATCGTGGGCGAGCACGCCGAACGGGGCCGCCAGGCCGAGCACGATCGGCGGCTGGCCCGGTTGCCCGGCCGTGGTGAAGCTCCAGACGTAGTCCTGCGCCAGGGCCTTGCCCGAAGCATCCTTGGCTCCCGTGGTGATCGTGGCCGTCACCGCGGAGCTGGGCGCGTAATCCACCGTCGGAGCGAAGGTGGCTGTCGCGCCCATGGCGGTCACGGTCCCGGGGACGGCGATCCCCCCTTGCGTCACCAGGAACGTCGCCGTGGTGAGCGTCGCCGGGTTCATGGCGGCGCTGAATGTCGCTTGCACAGGGCTGCTGGTCGCCACCCCCTGCGCGGCGCTGGCCGGGACGGTGGCAATCACCGTCGGCGGCGCGGTGACCGGCATGCCGCCCTGTCCGCCGGAGCCGCCCTGTCCGCCGGCGCCGCCCTGCCCGCTCCCGGTGCTGCCTTGCGCGGTGGTGCTGCCTTGAGCGCCGGTGCTGCTCAGACCACCGGTGCTGCTCTGCGCGCCGGTAGTCTGAGCACCCGTGGTGCCCTGAGCGCCGCCGGTCCCCCCGGGGAGACCCTCTGTCGACATCGTGCAGCCGGTGCCCGCGACGATGCTCAGCAGCAGAAACACAGCTCCCGATCTACTTCGGCTCATGATCGCTCCGATCGCAGGTGACGAGCTCCACCGTTCGATCGGGCAAAGCACCTTGAAACTTGCACGCACGATGTGAGCCGCTTTGCAGCGGGGCTATTCCAGCCTTTATCGAGGCAAGAAGCCGCCAAAGGCATACAATTACGCCTCACCTGAGGCGGCGTTGTTGTTGTGCGCGGATCCGGATCAGGGCGTGCAGAGGGCCGTCAGGTTGGCGTCGACGTAGGCCGTCACGCCCGCGGCGATCTCCTTGGCCACCTGCGCGGTCTTCGTGTCCAGCGTCGTCCGATCGGTCTCGTTGCTGATGAAGCCCACCTCGATCAGCGTGGCGGCCTTGACCGGCGAGGGATCGCCGAACTTGACGATGCCAATGTGGTGCGATTCGCTGATGACGCCGCCCGACGATCGCGGCGGGACAGCCTTGTAGTTGCTGGAGATCGAGACGCAGAGCTTCTCGCTCTCGCCGGCGATGGGGCCGGGATAGTAATAGGCCACGTGCCCTTTCGCCGAGGTGGAAGCGGCCGAGTTGAGGTGGATGCACAGGAACATCTGCGCGTCCTTGGCCGTGGCCACGTCGGTTCGCCACTTGAAGCGCACCACCTGGGTGGTCACGTCGGCGGTGCGGGTCAGGTACACGGCCTTGATGTGCGGTTTACCGTCGAGCGCCGCCTTCAGGGCCACCGAGACCTTGAGGGCCAGATCTTTTTCCATGGCGCCACCTTCCTTGGGCAGCGGATCCGGGTACACGGCGCCGCTGTCGACGCCGTGACCGAGGTTGTCGCCGTGGCCGGGATCGATGACGATGACAATCCCGTCAGGGCACTTGTTGACGACGGCCTTGGGCGGGGCCCCGGGCTTGGTGGCCCCCGCCGCGGCGTCCTTGGCGGGAGTGGGTTTGGCGGGCGCGGCGGGCGCGGCGGGCTTCTTGGCGGTCGTCATGAGGGTTCGGCCGGGCTCTCTTTCAGGAAGACGAGATCGTGGAGGTGCTCGATCCGGCTCGACGGGCCCCACCCCGGGCTCTCCAGCACCGCGCGCGCCCACGGGAGCCCGCCCTCGTCGTCGAAGCCGTCGCCCAGCGCGAGCCTCACGTGGAGGTAGAGGCAGGTCTCGAATTCGAGCTCCAGGCCCCAGCGCCCGGCGCGATCGAGGCCGGCGGCGATCATCGCCCGGAGCGACGCCTCGCCCCGCGCGGCGCAGGCGTCGGGGAACAGCGCCCCGAGGTGGGCGACCATCCGATCCTCGAAGTCGTCCTCCGCGGAGCGGGTGAACGCGGCGTGCTGCTTTTCTCGAAGGATGTACATCGCCCGGTCCTCGCTCGGCGCGCGCGGAGGTCAGTCGAGCGAGGAGAGCCTGTCGCGTGCGGATCTGTCAAGTCACGTGTTCTCCTCGCGGCGCGGGGTAGATCCGCCTCATCGCCGGGCGCGCGCCGCCTGCTTCGCGGCCACCTCGGCCTCGTCGAGGGTCACGAACGAGCTGAAGTGCATACCGGTCGCGAGGCCGACCGCGACGCCGAGCATTCGCACCGCGGCCGACGGCGTGGCGCAGAAGATCTCGCGGACGCCATACGACTGGAGCGCGGCGTAGTAGTCGCAGGACGCCCGCCGGACGAAGGGATCTACGCTCGAGACGCGGGTGGCGTCGGCGCAGACCACCCGCGCGCCGCGGACGCCCGGGAGCGCCCGGAGCCTGGCCATCCCGGCGACCAGCATCGCCTCGTCGAGGCAGCCCGTGAGCACCAGAGAGAGGATCCGATCGTCGGTCATCCTCGAGGTGATCTCGCCGGATCTGCGCGCGCGCGGCGGCTCCGGGGCGTTGAAAACCGACATCCTTGCTCCTCGGCTTCGCGAAGGCGATCGCGTGATCGCCCTGAGGCAGGTCTTCGGC
>JBDTXR010000354.1:0-9815 GCA_040006075.1 Byssovorax sp.
AGTTCGCCTTGAACGCGTACACCGCCGAGGTCCCCGCCGCGAAGATCCGCCCCTTCGCCGCGATCGGCGTCGAGAATCGCTTCAGCCCGCTCATCACATCTCCGCTCCCGCCGCCGGTGAAGAGCTCCGTCCCGGTGTCCGCGTCCCACCCGTGCAGCTTCGAATCGCCCTGCTGGCCCATCGTCCACACCACCGCTCCGGCGTGACCGTCGGTCGTCGTCACCATCGGTGATCCCAGGCCGTGGGCGTCGGTGCACCAGGCCGTGGTGATCGTCGGCGGCGAGCCTTTCCCGATCGCCAGCGCCACCAGATCGCCGCTCTGGCCAGGAGGGCAATTCGAGCCGTTTCCGACGAGGATCACGTACGTGGCCTTGCTGGTCGTCACCACGGCAGCAGCGTTGATGATCTCGTTCGAGGTCACCTGGGCCTCGGTGATCGCCTTGCTCACGCCGCCGAGGTGGGTCCGATCGAGCAGGTAAGCCTTCCCGTTCTTCCCGAGCGCGACGGCCAGCTTCGAGGGCGTGGAGCCGGTCAGATCGAAGAGGATCGGGCCCGATCCGCCGATGTCGACGTCGCCCGCGTCGAGCGCCTTCCAGTCGGTCGGAGCGAAGTAGTCGATGGGCGCGTTGCTGAACACCGGCCCCGGGTCGAGCCGGATGATCGCCTCGCCGCCAAGCCACGTCGGGGCGCCGAAGGTGTTGCCCGTCGACAGGAACACGCCCGTCTCGTCGGACGCGAGGCCACCCGGAGCCCACGAGCCTCCGCCCTGCCCGAGCGTCGCCCAGGCCTGCACCGCGGCCGGGTTGGCGAGCGGCACGCCGACCACCCATCCATGGTACGCGCCGCAGTCACCGTAGTGCCCGCCATACGGCACATACAGCGTCCCTCCGTGGATCACCAGCGCTCCGCGCTGATTCTGGATCTCCGAGTCGAAGGCCAGATTGCCACTCTTGGCGACGGCGCTCACATCGATCGGGAAGCCCGGCCGCACCTCGCCGGTGTCGACCGAGAGCGCGGTGATCAGGTGCTTCTTCGTCGCGCCGCCGTCGGGCGAGGTCATCGCGTCGGCGAAGATCGTCCGCGACGCGCCGTCGATCACCGGCGTCCCGGTGATCCCGAGCGTGGTGATGTTCCCGCAGGGGAGGTCCGCGAGCTTCACCGGCTCACCCACCTTCCGGCTCCACACCTCGGCTCCGGTCGCCGCGTCGAGCGCGTGGATCCAGTTCAGCTCGGTGGCGGCGAACACCAGATCCTTGCCCGTGGCGCCGCCGTCGAGGAACAGCGGTTGAGCGTACGTCGGCCCCTGAGTGACCGCGGCGAACGTCGGATCGACGTGCATCATCGGCGCGGTCTGCGGCGTGATCAGCGGCTGGGTGTACACCCCGTCGCGGGTCGGGTTTTTGTGATGCTGGAGCACCGAGTCGCCGAGATCGACCGGCCCGCCCCCGCCGGTTCCCCCTCCGGCCCCGGTCGTCGTCGATGAGCTGCCGGTGGTGCCGCTCGTGGTCCCGGGCTCGCCGCCCGCGCCGGTGGTCCCGGTCGCCGCCGTCGTCCCCGTCGACGAGCACGCGCCCGCGAGCGCCCCCAGCGCCGCCACCATCGTTGCTGCTCGAACCATCTCGCTCTGCTTGATCACACGACCTCCCGAGGCCTGAAAGAAAGGCGAATCGTGCGCCGCCGATCGCTCGCCCGCGCACCGCCGCACGCTAGCCCATTTACCTCCCGACGGAGATCGCGCGCGATCCCGAGGTCGGGATCGTCCCGCGCCGCGACCTCCGCTACGCTCCGCGCCTCCATGATTCAAACGTCGCCCTCCGCCTCGCTCCCCGGCTGTCTCCGATGACGACGATCCTCATCGTCGACGACGAGCGGGTGATCCGCGACGGCCTCGTCCGCTCGATCAAGGCCGCGGGCTTCGACACGCGCGCCGCCGAGGGCGTCACCCAGGCCCGGCGCGAGATTGCCTCGGGCGGCGTCGACGGCGTGCTCCTCGACATCCGCCTCAAGGACGGCAGCGGCCTCGAGCTGCTCTCCGAGCTCCGCGTCAGCCACCCGAGCTTGCCGGTGATCATGGCCACCGCGTACGGCGACAGCGAGCGCACGATCGAGGCGATGAAGCTCGGCGCCTTCGAGTACCTCACCAAGCCGTTCGATCTCGATCGCCTCGTCGAGACGCTCCGCCGCGCTGTCAGCAGCGCGCCCGCCGCCGCGGCGCCGAGCCCGCTCACCGCGGTGGAAGACGGCGTGCGCCTCGTCGGATCCAGCGCGCGGATGCTCTCGGTGTGGAAGGCGATCGGCCGCGCCGCGTCGTCGCTGGTCTCGGTGCTGATCACCGGCGAGAGCGGGACCGGCAAGGAGCTCGTGGCCCGCGCGATCCACGACCACGGCCCGCGCAAGGCGGCTCCGTTCATCGCCGTCAACATCGCGGCCCTCCCGTCAACGCTGGTCGAGAGCGAGCTCTTCGGCCACGAGAAGGGCGCGTTCACCGGCGCCGCCGCGCGCCGCGAGGGCCGCTTCGAGGCCGCCGCCGGCGGCACGCTCTTCCTCGACGAGATCGGCGATCTCGATCCGGGCCTGCAAACCAAGCTCTTGCGCGTGCTGCAAGAGGGCACGTTCGAGCGCGTCGGCAGCCAGGAGACCATCCGCTCGACCGCGCGGATCGTCGCCGCCACGTCGCGCCCCGTGCTCCCGAAGACGCCGGGCGCCACGCTGCGCGAGGATCTCTTCTATCGCCTCGCGGTGCTCCACATCGAGCTCCCCCCGCTGCGCGAGCGAAGGAGCGATATCCCGGTGCTGGTGCAGTCCTTCCTCCAGCACCTCGCGGGCCCGCGGCGCGCCGTCTCCGAGGCGGCGATGGCCCGCCTCCTCGCGCACGACTGGCCCGGCAACGTGCGCGAGCTGCTCCACGTGCTCGAGCGCGCCTCGGTGATGTCAGCGTCGGAGGTGCTCGACGAGCCCGATCTGGCGCTCCCCGCGGCGTCGACGATCGGCGCCGCGGGGAGCGCCAACGGTGACCTCGGTCTCGGTCTCGATCTCGATCTCGATCTCGATCTCCGCCGCGCGACCGCGGCGCTCGAGCGTCGCCTGATCGAGAAGGCCCTGGTGCGCTCCGGTGGCAACCGCGCCGAGGCCGCGCGCCTCCTCGGCATCGGCCGGCCGAACCTCTACGCCAAGATGCGCGAGCTCGGCCTCACCAAGGATCCCTGAGGCGCGCGAGAACACGGGCCACAGGGTATTCCCCGCGCGGATCCGGCAAATCCTCTCTTCTCGTCCGCGGCCTCTCGGTCTACACGCGCCAGCGTGAGCATCACCTCCGCCACCTTCCTCGTCGCCGCGCCCGATCAACCTGGCCTCGTCGCCCGCCTCGCCGGCTTCTTCTACAGCGCCGGCCTCAACATCGTCGACGCCAGCAACCACACCGATCTCTTCGATGAGGGCGGCCCGCGCTTCTTCATGCGCCTGAACATCGACGTCGCCGGCCTCTCGTCGCCCGCGGCGACGGCGGCCCTCGGCGGATCGTCCACGCGCAGCGCGCTCGAGGCCTCGTTCGGGGCGCTCTGCGCCTCGCTCTCGGCCGAGTGGTCGCTCCGCTACAGCGACGACGTGGCGAAGATGGCCATCCTGGTCACGCGCGATCCGGCCTGCCTCTACGATCTCCTGCTCCGCCAGCGCGCCGGGGAAATCGCCTGCGAAATCCCGCTGATCATCTCCAATCACCCCACGCTCGAGGCGGTCGCGCAAAGCTTCCAGATCCCGTTCTACTGCCTCCCCGTCACCGCGGCGACCAAGGCCGATCAAGAGCGCCAGGTGCTGGATCTGCTCCGCCGGCACCACATCGATCTCGTCGTCCTCGCCCGCTACATGCAGATCCTCTCCGAGGATTTTCTCACCGCCGCGCCCTCGGTGATCAACATTCACCACGGCTTCCTCCCCGCGTTCCAGGGCGCGAAGCCCTACCACCAGGCCTACGCGCGCGGCGTCAAGCTCGTCGGCGCCACCGCCCACTACGCCACCCGCGATCTCGATCAGGGACCGATCATCGAGCAAGACGTGGCGCGGGTGACCCACGCGATGGGGCCCGACGACATGGCCCGTGTCGGCCGCGACGTGGAGCGGCTGGTCCTGTCGCGGGCGGTGCGCGCTCACCTGGAGCGGCGGGTGATCATCGCCGGCCGCCGCACCGTGGTCTTGTAGAGCGCGCGCGCGGATACGCGGGCAGCGCGGCGCGGGCTACGCAAGCAGGCGCTACGGCCGCTTCACGGCACCGCGCCGCCTTCGCTCGTCGATCGCCGACGAGGCCTGCGCGCCCCTGAATTCGCGCGCTCGTCGGCGCGCCCAAAAACCAACACCCCTGCGGGCCCTGATTTGCTGGGCGGCAAAAGGCACCATCGCTGCCCCAGGAGGTCTCATGTCGAGAACGCTGCATCCCACGCTTCGCCTTGCGCTCCCGTTGATCTTGAGCGCGCCAGTCGCGCTCTGGGCGTGCAGCGGTAATCGCACCTTCACGCCGACCCCGGAGTCCACGCCCGACAGCGATCCGCCGGCCGATACCTCGCCTCCGCCGCCGTCCGAAGGCCCGGTGTTCGTGCCCGACAGCCCACCTCCGGCCATCAGCGGAGGGACGCTGGTCGCCTTGAACGACGGGATCACCGCCGTCGCCGCGGACCCGGATCGAGACCTGGTGTGGGTCGTCGATACGCAGCAAAAGACCCTCCGTGGATCGATCGCGTTGAAGGCCGGCGACGAGCCGGGGCGCGGTGTCGAGGACGGCGCGGGGCAGGTGTGGATCGCGCTCCGCCGCGGCGGCGCGGTGGTCACGCTCGACGTCGCGGCGATGACCGTGACCAGGCGCGCCGCGACGTGCGCCGAGCCGCGCGGGATCGCCTACGATCCGGCTGCCGATCAGATCCACGTCGCCTGCGCCTCGGGCGAGCTCGTGAGCTTCGCGGCGGCGACCGGCGTCGAGACCCGTCGGCTGCGCCTCGATCGCGATCTCCGCGACGTGATCGTCGCCGGCGCCGGGCTCCGCGTCAGCCGCTTCCGCTCGGCGGAGCTGCTGGGGATCGACGCGGCCGGCGCCGTCACCAGCCGGGTCACGCCGCCCTCGTCGATGGACGTCGCGCAGCGCCCGTTCGACGCGGCGGTCGCGTGGCGAACCATCGCGCTGCCCGGCGGCGGCGTCGCCACGCTGCACCAGCGCGGCCTCGCGGCCGTGGTCCCGCCGTTCTCGTTTGCCAACGCGTACTACGCCGATCCCTGCTCGGTCATCGTCCACGCGGCGGTCACCGTCGACGATCCCGGCTCGCCCCAGAGCCCGCTCGCGGGGCGGATCCAGGTGGCGCTCGGGGTCGACATGGCGATCGCGCCCGACGGGAAATCCATGGCGATCGCCGCCGCGGGCGACCGGGTCGTGGTCGAGACCACGCTCGCGGATCTCGAGTCCACCGACAGCTCGCTCGACTGCCAGAGCCTGCCCGGAGCGACCGGCGGCGTGCGCACGCCGGTCGAGGGCACGCCGATCGCCGTCGCCTACGACGCCGCGGGCGAGCTCCTCGTGCAAACGCGCGAGCCGCCGAGCGTGTGGATCTTCGGCCGCGGCCAGATCCCGCTCCCGGGCGAGAGCCGCCGCGACAGCGGCCACGAGATCTTTCACGGCGCGCCGGCGGGCGGGATCGCCTGCGCCTCGTGTCACCCCGAGGGCCGCGAAGACGGCCGCGTCTGGCAGTTCGACGGCGTCGGCAAGCGCCGCACGCAGAGCGTGACCGGCGGCGTGCTCCACACCGGAGCGCTGCACTGGTCGGGCGATCTCGCCAATTTCGACGCGCTGATCGACGAGGTCCTGGTCAACCGCATGGCCCAGGCCAAGCCCGGCCCGCTCCACGCGCAGGCCTTCGCGCGCTGGGTCGACGCGCTCCCCGCGCCCACGCCCGTGGCGCCGACCGATCCCGCCGCCGTCGCGAAGGGCAGCGCGCTCTTCCACGATCCGACGATCGGCTGCGCGACCTGCCACTCGGGCGAGAAGCTCACCAACAGCAGCACCGCCGACGTGGGCAAGGGCGAGAAGCTCAAGGTCCCGTCGCTCCTCGGCGTGGGCGCGCGCGCGCCGTTCATGCACGACGGCTGCGCGCCGACGCTCACGGATCGCTTCGGATCGTGTGGTGGCAGCTCGCACGGCGCGACGTCGGCGCTGACGCCGGAGCAGGTGAGCGCGCTCGTCGCGTACATGGAGACGCTGTGATCGCGCGGGCAGCGTGCGCCGCGCTGGGGATCGTCGCGGGCGCGCTCGCGTCGACGTCGGCGTCGGCGCAGCCGCTGCCCGACGCGCCGCCGCCCGCGAAAGCGGCGCCCCCCGCGGGGCCGCTCGCGCCCGCAGCCACGCCCTGGCCGCTGATCTTCCGCGACGGGAGCTGGCGCCCGTTTGGTGGGTTCGTGGAGATCCCACCGCCTCCGCCGACGGGGCGCGATCCGCTCTACGCGACCGGGATCACGCTCGGCATCGGCGGCCTGCTCACGACGGCGCTCGGCGTCGGTCTGCTCGTCCAGGCCGGCTCGTCGATGAAGATCTGCGGCCTCAGCGGCTGCATCGCGCTCCCCGATCGCGAGAGCCAGAACTACGCGGCAGCCCTCCTCGCCGGCGGCGTTACCGGGACGATCTTCGGCGGCACGACAGCGTATTTCGGTGCAAAAGGCCCGGCGTCGCCCCGGACCAGCAGCGGGCGCACGGTGGCCGGCGTCGCGCTCTCGACCATCGGCTTCAGCCTGGCCGCGAGCGGGCTGATCAACGCGCTGACGCCCTACACCGATCACGCGGCGATCCACGGCGAGGTGTTCCCGTTGAACGACTACGCGCAGTCCCCGCACCCGGCCGGAGCGTCGGTGATGTTCACGCTCGTCTCGGCGGCCTTCCTCGCGGTCGGGCTCCCGCTCTGGGTCACCGGAGCGAAGGCGCCGTTCCGGCCGGACAGCGCGCGCGACGCGGCAAACAGGCTCGATTTCATCCCCTCGGCCGGCGGCGCGGCGCTCCGGTGGACCCGATGAGCGCGCGCTCCGCGCTCCTCTTCGCCCTCGCCGCCGTGACGATCGGCTGCGGTGAGAACGGCAGCCCGACGGTCACGATCACCGACCTCCACGTGAAGCAGGGCGACGACGGCTTCTTCGCGTCGGGGACCTTCGCGCTCCACGTCGCGCAGCCCGCAGAGGCCGCCGGGCCGGGCGCGATCAAGCTGCACGAGCTCGATCTCGACTTCGGCGACAGCAACGGAGTGCAGCCGCACTACATGGTGTCGCGCCTCTCGGGCGAGCCTCCGGGCGAGGTCGCGCCGGGCGACGACGTCGTGAGCACGATCGGGTTCGAGCTCAATCACTCCAACGGCGACTCGGGCGACTCCAGCAACGCCTGCGCGACGCCCAGCGCGTTCTCCCTCACCGGCGCGTACTTCGACGAGAGCGCGAGCGCGTTCTTCCCGGTCCGCTCCGCACCGGCGTGGGTCGCCCCCGCGCCGCTCACCGGAGCCACCTGGAGCGAGAGCCTCGGCGACGCCGGGCTCGATCTCGAGGGCGACGTCGCGGCCTTCGCCGACGGATCCTCGGTGATGGTCGGATCAACGTCAGGAACGCTCGATTTCTCGGGGAAAAAGCTCGCGGTGCCGCAGGCCACGTCGCCCTTCCTCGTCAAGCTCGATCCCGCGGGCCAGCCGCTGTGGAGCCGCTACTTCACCTCGAGCTACATCGATCCGCAGGTCCGGGTGCAGGGCGTCCACCGTGTCGCGGCGGCGCCCGACGGAGGCGCTGTCGTCGCCGGCCTCCTCGACGGCACGCTCGATCTCGGCGGCGGATCCATCACCGCCGCGGGCGACACCGACGTGTTCTTCGCGCGCTTCGACGCCGCGGGAAAGCACCTCGAGACCCGCCGCCTCGGCGACGGGCTCCGGCAGACGCTGCTCGCGATCGACGTCGACGCCGCGGGCAACGTCATCGTGGTCGGCGGCACCGCGGGCGCGATCGATTTCGGGGCCGACAGCCTCGTCGCGCCGATCCTCGATCCCAGCTTCACCAGCTACTTCAGCGCGCGCCTCCCCGCCGCGGGCGCGCCGATCTACGCGCGGATCCCCCTGGCGATCACCGTCCCGACGCAGCTCGTCGCGGCGGCCGCGGCCGACGGCGCGGTGGTCTTCGGCGGCGCGTTCACGGGCAAGGCCTGGCTCGGCGCCGATCCGATCGTCGAGAAGCCGGCCGAGACCGCGTTCCTCGAGAAGCTCGCGGCCGATGGCTCCCTCGTGTGGTCCACCGCGATCGATGGCGCGGTGGTGCTCGCCGTCGGCCTCGATCAGGGCGACGTCGTCGCCGCCATGACCTTCGGCCCATCGGTCCTCATCGGCGGTAAACAGATGTCCGGCGGACCGACAGGCACGCTCGGCCTGGCGCGCTTCGATCCCCAAGGCGCGCTCCGCTCCTGGCTCCCGATCGCCGCCGCGCCCGCCGCCTCGGTCACGAGCCTGGTCATCGACAGCGCCGGGCACGCCCTGCTCGCCGGCCACGCCCTCGATCCCCACGAGATCACCGCCCTCTCCGCAGCAGCGGGAGCAATCGGGTCCTCGTTCTTCACCGAGATCGATCGCGACGGCCTGCTCGTTCGAGCCCAGGCCTTTGGCTGCTCGAGCTGGCCTGTCGATCTCGCGGTGGCCCGCCAGGGCGCGCGCGACGTGATCCTGGCGTCGACGCACGAGGGCGCCATCGATCTTGGTCAGGGCGTCGTGCCCAGCGCCGGCCTCACCGACCTGCTGGTGGCCAGGCTGCCTGCGCGTTGACGGCGGGCGGAGCGAGCCAGCCCGGAGCCTATTGCACGTTGCCGCGCTGCCGGATCGAGCCATCTTGACGGGAGATGGCGTAACGCAGCCCCACGCCGCTCGCGGTGCGCAGATCGACCACCCAGTACGGGCCGGTCAGGTGCGCTTCCGTCGAGGCCAGTGACGTGGCGAGAAAATGGGTGGCGGCGTCGGATCGCGCGGTGTTGACCGCGCTCTCGCGGCTCACCTCGGCGGGCCGGGCGACGGCCGGCTCGCCCGAGGTGGCCCCGGCCCCGCAGCCCGTGAGGGCCGGCGAAACCAGAGCAAAAACAAAGATCAGGAGAGCCTGCGCGGACGAGGGATGCTTCATGTTTCCACCCGGATACGATGCTTGCCCGGGTGAGCACGTTCACGGCAATCGCCTCATCGCGATCGTCGTCGACGCATCCCGAGCCCGAGGAGTGTCAGACCGATCAGGGCCGGCAGCGGTGAGGGATCGCGCGGATCCGCGCCGAGCGAGCAGCTCCCGCTCGCTCCCGGGGGGGTCGTGTCGGCCTGACCGCCGCCGCCGGTGGTGCCGCTGTTGCCGCCGCCAACCCCGGCGAGGCCGTCGCCGCCCTGGCCTTCACCGGGGCCCGCGCCGCCGATCGACCCGCCGTATCCATCGCTTCCGCCGGCTCCTGCGCCGCCGGCACCGCCGACGCCTACACTGGTAGTCGGCTGCGCCGGCCCGACCTGTACGTGAATTGCGAGGAACTTGTCGGGCGGCCCCCCACCCTTGGGCGCGTCCTGGAACCAGGTCACGGCCTCCTCGACCAGCCCGAACGTCTGCTGGACCTCGCCCTCCTTGGTCGCGGTGATCTTCACCGGGAAGTGGCCGACGGCCCCCGGCGCCACGTCGGCGGCCAGCGTCGAGACCCGCGTCGGAGAGAGCCAGTCGGCCCCACCGAGGACAGAGGGCTTGTCACGCGGCGTCGGAGCGAGCTTGGTCACGCCCGCCTTCCACGTCGCCGTGCCCACGTTCTTGAG
>JBDTXR010000355.1:0-9752 GCA_040006075.1 Byssovorax sp.
CCGACGTCGCTCGCGGATCGGGTGCGAGACGGCGTACGAAGGCAGTTTCGTGCTTCCCGGCGCGAATCGCCCTCGCCGGTGGCCCTGACGCGGTAAGGTTCGGCCGCCAACCCGGCGCAAACCGTGTGAAGGCTGTCCGCTGGAGTAACCTTCACGAAGCTTTCGCCATGCCCGAGACTTTGTTCGATGAGCTCAAGCGTTACGTGGGGTTCGGCCCAGCGGATGAAGCCGCGCTGCGGGCCCTCCACCCCGTGGTACGCCCGCACTTCGAGCGGATCAGCGAGGTCTTCTACGCCCGGATCCTCCAGCACGAGGCCGCCCGCAAGGTGCTGATGGAGCGCGAGAGCATGGTGGGCCGGCTCCGGCACTCGCTGGTGGCGTGGATGGACACCCTGTTCACGGGGCCGTGGGATGCTGGCTATTACGAGAGGCGGGCGCGCATCGGGCGCAAGCACGTCGAGGTCGCGCTGCCTCAGCATTACATGTTCGCCTCCATGAGCGTGCTGCGCGAGCAGCTCGGCGTGGTCATCGACAAGACCTACCTCGGGGTGCCCGAGACCAGGGCCGCCGTCGGGAAGATCCTCGACCTCGAGCTGGCCATCATGGTGCACTCCTACCGTGAAGAGCTGATATCGCAGCAGGCGCGCTGAGAGTAGGGTCGTTAATCGGCCAACCTCTCACCGGAACTCGGCGTGGTCGAGGGTGACGCGGAAGAGCTCTCCTTCGGAGTCGAAGCGGCCGGTGCCAAAGTACCATCCGACGCGCATCGTGGTGGGGAGTGCAGCGAGAGGTCCGGCGGAGCCGGGAGCGCTCAGTTGGAGGGAGAGGCGCGGTGCAGCGACGCCCGGAAGCTCGTGAGCGTCCGGATTGTCTCGTCGAGCGTCCCGCGCATACCCTCGGTCACGGCGTCGGCGGTGGCGTGCTGCGCCTGGAGCTCTCTCCAGGCCACCTTGCCGGCCTTGTCGTCGGCGCGCGGCTTGTCGCTGACCGCGTCACGCAGGCTCTGGAGGAGCACGAGGCCCTTCTTGAGCTTCTTCTTCAGCTTCTTGACTCGCTTCTTCATGATCTCGTCTCCTCTGCTTCGATCGCGCTCGCGGGCTCACCCGAGCTTCGAGCAGATGTTGGCCCAGGTCTCGTGAGGCACCGCACCGCGCCGAGCGTTCGACCTCACCTCGTGGGGAAAGCTCCGGTGACGACGCTGATCGCGTTGTTCACGCTCACCACCCCCGCCAGGTCCTTCACCGCGCGCTCGGCCGACTCGCGCTGGAAGTCCCACTCGACCTTCCCTTCGAGCGTGATCCGGCCCTGGTCGACAGTCACCGCCACCACCTTGGGTACCCAGATGTCTCGTCTCACCGCGTCACGCGCGGCCACGGCGATGTGCCGGTCGGTCGTGGCGAAAGGACGATCGGCGTCAATCTCCGCGCGCCTCGGGAGCGCGCTGTCAGGGGCGTGATTCAACTCGATATTGGTCTCGTTCCCCATGATTGCGCCTCGGGCTTTCGCGTCGGTGCGGGTGTCGGTAGAAGGACCGCACGAGCGAGGTTCCGAGCATTGACCGGGCCACCTGGAGTCGCGACGGCGGCGACCGCTCGACGCAGGGCGAACATTCGACCCGTGAGGCGCAATGGAGCCACAGCTGTCTTGAATTGTCACGATGCGGGCACGGGCCAGGCGCCGCGAGGGCAGCTCCGGATCGGCGCACCGAGCATTTGGCGAGGACGCCCAGGCCGGGATTTCTCACGTGATACGTATCGTTACGTAAACACCTCTCGTGCCAGGTCGCGTACCCTGCGAGATATCTCGCGGGCCGCCCCGCCGTGGCGGGCTTCCTGCACCTCACGGGCGACGCGCTCGCGCCGACGCTGAATGACGACCGCGAACGAAATCCCCTGGTGGAAACAGACCACCGTGTACCAGATCTACCCGCGCTCGTTCGCCGACTCGAACGGTGACGGCATCGGAGATCTCGGGGGCGTCCTCTCGCGGCTCGACTACCTGAAGGCCCTCGGCGTGGAGACCCTGTGGCTCTCGCCCTTCTATGCCAGCCCTCAGGCCGATTTTGGCTACGACATCAGCGATCATTTCGAGATCTCGCCGGAGTATGGCTCGCTCGCCGACGTCGCGCGGCTCATCCGCGAGGTGCACGCGCGCGGGATGAAGATCGTCTTCGACATGGTGCTGAACCACACCTCGGATCAGCACCCGTGGTTCCTGGCCTCGCGGAGCTCCAGGACCAGCCCGATGCGCGCTCATTATCTGTGGCGCGAGGGGCGCCGGCCGGGAGGCAAGGCGCCACCCAACAACTGGCGATCGATGCTGGGCGGCAGCGGATGGCACTACGATGAGGCTTCGGGAGAGTGGTACTGGGCGAGCTTTCTGCCCTTCCAGCCCGACTTGAACTACCGCAACCCCGAGGTCAAGACGGCCATGCTCGACGTGGTGCGCCACTGGCTCGCCGCCGGCGTCGACGGGCTTCGACTCGATATCTTCAACGCCATTTACAAGGATGCCTCGTTCGCCGATAACCCGTTCTCGTTCCGCCCCTTCCCGAGCGAGGGCAACCCGGACGGGTTCTTTCAGCGCAACGTTCACACCCTCGATCACCCCGATACGCTGGCGTTCGCGCGCGAGCTGCGCGCCGTGGTCGACACCTTCTCGGACCCGCCGCGCTTCCTGGTCGGAGAGGTCTTCGGCGACGCCGCGACGCTGCGTCGCTATTGCGGCGACGACGCCGACGGCCTGCACCTGGTCTTTCTCTTCCAGACGCTGCAGATCCCCTTCACCGGCGCCAGGGTGCGAGGGCTGGTCGAGGAGCTGGAGCGGGCCTTTCCGGAGCCGTTCATGCCCACCTACGTCTTTGGCAATCACGACCGGCCGCGCTCCATGCACCGCCTCGACGACTCCCCCGAGCGAGCCCGGCTGCTGGCGACCTTGCAGCTCACCGTGCGGGCCGTCCCGTTCATCTACTACGGGGAAGAGATCGGGATGGGGCACCACGACATCCCGCTCGAGCTGGGCCTCGATCCGGTGGCGGCGCGCTTTGGCTTCGTCCCGCAATGGCTGGCGAGCTTCGTGCGGCGGTATGGCATCCTGATGAACCGGGACGAGTGCCGGACCCCGATGCAATGGACCAGCGGGCCCAACGCCGGCTTCTCGAGCGAGGGAGTGGCTCCCTGGCTGCCTGTTCACCCGGGGCACGCGGAGGTGAACGTGGCGGCGCAGGAGGCCGATCCCGACTCGCTCCTTGGCCACTATCGCCGCCTCTTCGCGCTCCGGCGCGCGCGACCGGCCCTCCACGCCGGGCGGCTCGAATGGCTCGATTCGCCGGGCCTCTCTCGCTCGGTGGTGGCCTATCGGCGCGTGCACGAGGCGGACCGAGTCGAGGTGTACCTCAACTTCTCGAGCCGGGCGCGCCCGCTCGATCTGCGCGGCGCCCGCGAGCGAGGGCGCGCTCTCTTCTCCACCCGACGCGCCGCGCTGATCTCGCCCGAGGCAGAGTATCTGCTGGCCCCGTACGAGGGGGTGCTCGTGCTCGATTCCGATCCCGATCCCGATCTCGAGCCCGGCTGAAAAATCACCCCACGAACAGGTGCGTCAAGGCGTCGAACGACCAATCCTCGGCCTCGTGCAGGCGATGCTTCAACGACTCTGCCTTCTCGGGGTGGACCTTGAAATAGGCGCTCCACCAGATGTCCGAGGCTCCGGTGAGGGTGGGGTGGGATTTCCAGGGCTTTTGCACCAGGTAGTGCACGATCTTGATCTCGTGCTGCAGGGTCTTCCACGCGCTCGCGTGGGAGTGCATGAACTGGTAGATGAAGTGAGCGATGTTGTAGCCCGTCGGGAGCCGGTGCTCGATCGAGCTCGCGTACCATCCCGCGAAGAAGAGGTTCAAGAAGCCTTGATCGCCGCCGTCGTAGCTCTGCTCGTGGCCGAGCGCGTGGATCATGCGATCGAAGATGGACTCCGAGGGCTCGATCACCATCACCCCGGAGTTGAAGCGGTCGGGGAGGAAGAAATCGGGGGCGGCGGCCAGCTCGGGGCGATCGAAGAGATCGTCGACGTTCTTCATCACGAGGGTGTCGGCGTCGAGGAGCACGACCTTGTCGAAGTCGGTGAGCTGCCAGGCGCGGAGCTTGGTATAGGCGGCGCTGAAGCGCGGGAGCATGCGCTGCGTGGCCGGGTTGGGGTTGGGGATCGGGGCGATCTCGCGAATGATCCAGCCTTGAGCGGCCAGCCGATCACGGGTGACCATCCGGACCTCGGGAGTCACCATCAGCACCTTGGGCTCGGTCGTCCCGCTCGAGGCGAGCGAGCTTCCCAGGGCCTCGACGCCGGGCAAGTAGCCCTCTCCGTTGCAAAGCGTCACCGCGTAAGCTTTCTTCATGAGCTCGATTCCCTTTTCTGGAGAGAGAAGCGTGCGAGAAGAATGCCAGCCCACGAGCCCGGAGGTCGCGCGACGGGACGCGTGCTTTGCGCCCCTCGTGCATATCTGGCGTCAGCGCGCGTCGCTCGCGTGGCGCGCGCTTTGCTGCATACTCGGTCATGCGCCATTCACGTCCCCTGGTTGCGCTCGTCCTCGCGGTGTCTCTCGCGGGGATCGCGTCGCACGCCGCCGCTGCGCCGCCCTCTCCGGAGCGGCTCAGCGCGCCGCCGCCGGCGAGCAGCCTGATCGGAGAGGGCTTTGCCTTCCTCGGAGAAGAGAAGGGCGTGAAGGTCTATCGCCGCGAGAAGCGCCCTGGCATAGAGCTCGCGGCGGAGGGCAAGATCGGCGGGGCGCCCGAGCGCGTGCGCCGCGTGCTCGTCGATTATCCGAGCCACCCGCGCTGGCAAAAGCATCTGAAGGAGAACCGCGTCCTCGCCTTCGGTGAAGGCTCCCTCGACGTCTACCAGCGCCTCTCGCTCCCGGTTCTCGACGATCGCGATTTCACCCTTCACGTCACGTGGGGAAGCGACGCCGACGTCCTCTGGACTCACTTCCTCATCGCCAACGAGCGCGGCCCCGCGCCGGTGAGCGGAGTCGTCCGCGTGACCCAGCAAGAGGGCGGCTGGCGCCTCGAGCCCGCGGACGGGGGCTCGGCCACGCACGCCGTCTATCGCTGCTACATCGACCTCGCTGGCTCGTTCCCCGCCTGGATGGGCAAGGGCCAAGCAACGAGCGATCTCCCCGACCTCTTCGCCAGCATCACCGCCCAGCTCCCCGGCTATCGTTAACCCGCCGCGCCCCCCAGCCAAACCCCCTATCCCACTCCGGTCAAATCAAACCCGCCCCCCCGAAGCCATTGCCTCTCACCCGATCCTCCCCCCTCCTGAGTAAGGAGGGGGGCAGTCGGGGGGTAGGTCGTTTAGCCCCCTCTCCTTGAGGAGAGGGGGTTGGGGGGAGGGGTGGGGGAGGTGGGGTCGAAAATGCCCCCACACTGGCAAGTGTCCCACATTCCCGCGGTGAAACCGCAATCAACAATCAACAATCACAATCACCCCCGACCCCTGAAAGCAGAAAAATAAAAAAAGAAAAAGCAATCACCCCTTGGGCCAAATCCCTCCGCGAGGCTGAGCATGCTCATCGAGCCGAGGAAGCAACAACCCAAGCCCCCGCAAATGCGCAGCCACAGGAGCCACAAACGCCTCGGCCCCCAGCAAAGCAACGGAAGCCGCCCGAAGCTCGCCAAAGCGCCCTCCCAGCAAAGCCTCTTGCACCAACCGCCTCTCGGCCGTCCCGAGCCGCGCGCTCGCCGCCACCACATCCGAAGGGATCGGCCCCGCGTGCGCGATCACGCGCACGCTCGCGTCACCCCACCCGGCTCGCAAGATCCGCGGGCTCCGCCGCCCGGGCCGCTCGTCGAAATGGATGAACGTCGCCCCCACGTCGGCCGAGCCGTCGATCACCGCGCGCACCACCATCTCGTGCGAGCCCAGGAAGCGATCGCTCGCAAAGGCGCGCTCCGGATCGACGCCCAGCGACCGCAGGTGCGCGCGGATCAGCAGATACCCGGAGACGCTCTGCCGATCGACCCAGGCCGCGCGGGCGCCGTCGAGCTCCTCCGGGGCGCGCACCGGCGATCGCTCGGCCACGAAGAGCGCTGTCGAGTACGACGACACGCCGCCGCGCACCGGCACCGCGAGCGGGATCGCCCGCCCGTCACAGGCCGCTTGCGCCGCGAGGATCGGTGGCAGCCAGGCCAGATCGACGTCGCCCATCTCCATCGACTCGATGAGACGGTGGTAGTGCCAGAGGGCGATGCCGGTGACGTCGAGGCCCGTGGCCGCCGCGAGGGCGCGACAGAAGGTGTCGACGTGCTCGCGCGTCGAGCCGTTGGTGAGCGCCACTCCGACGCGCACCCGAGCGCCACGCTGCGGCGGATGGCTGGAGCCGACCACGCGCGTACCGTTGCAGGGATACCCCTGCCGGTCAAGGCACGGATCGCGCTGAAACGCGGCGAATCGATGGGTTCTGGGGAGGGGAGGTCACGGATGGAGACGCGAAAGGCCGGTGGGAACGGCCTGCCAGGGCTCCACCGGCCTTCGGTCTTGGAGAGTCGCGCGATGACGCGGGGAGCATGTCGCCCACTCCCCCGCGTCGAGTGCCAGCATGGAACCGTGAGCGAGGCGAGAGCGCCGCGTCACGAGAGAGAGCCTCTTGCGGAAGGAGCGCTTCGAGCGCTGTCCCGGGTCCCACCCCGAGCCCCTTCTGCGGTGAAGCTCTTCGGAATTACATGCGCTTGAAGAAGAGGGTCTGCGCCTTCTTCGGGTCCTTCGCGAACGGGTCCTTCAGGCTGAAGGTGTTGTCGTCCGTGAAGGTGATGGTGATCTCGGCGCCCTTGAGATCCTTCTTGGTGGTGGCGTCCTTGCCGAGCTTGATCGTGAGGTTGTTCGGGTCGTCCTTGGACGAGACCTCGAACTTGATCACGTGAACGGGCTTGCCCTTCACCGCGAAGGTGTGGGTGTCAGCCGTGTTCTCGATCGTGACCGTCGCGAGCGAGTCCATGATCGTCTTCATGGCCGCGTCGTGCTTCTTGCTGTCCTTCTCCTTCGCGTACTTGGTCTTCGCGGTGGTCTCGAAGGCATCCTTCACGTCGCCCTGGAAGTCCTGAGCGAACTTGCCCATGAACTTCTCCTTGGCAGGCTTCGCCGCGGGCGCCGGCGGGGTCGCGGGCTCCGTCGTGGCGGCGGTCGTGGGGGCGGGGGCGTCCATGGACGCGGCCGGGGGCGCCGTGGGGGCGTCCGACGGAGCCGACGTCGGCTGGGGCGGCACCTCGGGGGTGACGGGGTCACCGCAGCCCGCCATCAGGGCGGTCGAGAGGGCGAGCAGAAGTCCGTACGACAAGCGCCTGTTGTTCATGCGTAAACTCTCCGTGGGGTAATTTCGCCCGCTCCGAGCCTCGGTGGCTCGATGGCGGACTTTGCTGGCGACGTCGGGGTCGACACGTTCGCGCCCTACCTAGACGCCCGTGGGCTTCGCAATGGCTCGCCGGACCGTACTGGATTCCGATTCGGTGGCCCAACCTTCGGCAGAAGGAGCCCCCTCCAGCAAGGAGGAGGCGCCCGTCTTCCCGCTTCGCTCACCGGGTCGCAGCGCTGAAAATACGCGATGGCCGGGGAGGGGAGCGAGACGACCGGGGAAAGTCGACGCGCTCTTAACCCAACCGCGTCGCTCTGTCGATAGTTCTGAAGGGGAGGGGGATCGCAGCGAGGAGGAGCTGCGGATCGAGTCGAGTCCCGGGCCAGCGTCACGCGTCACGCGACGCCGGCCACGAGGACGCGCGAGCTACTCGGCCGCGATCGGCTCGTAGGTCGTGGTGGTGACCTCGGGGTTGTTCTCGAAGTACGCCTTGCCGGCGAGCTTGCCGAGGAGCGGCCCGAAGCGGTCTTTGGCCTTGCCCTGGACGAGGTCGCGAATGAGGAGCCAGTCCTGCTGGAGCCGCTCGTGCAGCTCGGGATCGGCCGCGGTCTTCGCCGCCTTGGTCGCGAGCGCCGGGAGGCTCGAAACGAAGCCGATCGTCGACTTCGCGATCGACGTCGCGCGCTTCTGGGCCCGCTCCGTCGCCGTCTGCTGGATCATCGGCGCGAGCTCGTACACGAGGTTCGCCGCCGAGCCCGCCACGGTGTGGGGCGAGTGGTGGAGCGGGCTCGCGTACTTCGGGTGCGCCGCGATGTACGCGCGGACCTGCGCCTCGGTCAGGCCGGTCTTCTCGTAGGCCTTCACGAGCTCGTTCTCGGCGGCGATCCGGGCCTTGAACATGTACATCTGGACGCGCGAGTAGAAGTTGGTCGCGCCGTCGCCGCTGGTCTCGACCGCGCAGAAGATCGTGCCGGGGTAGCGCGAGGTGATCAGCGACTGCACGCCGTCGGACACGCCCGACGAGGGCATGCAGCCGAAGGGCTTCACGCTCACGGTGACGTGGGCCTTGTTGTTGACGACGTTGACGATGAGCTTGCCGACCTCCATGTGGCCCTCGCCGCCGCGGAGATCGTTCGAGTAGTACTCGTGCGCGACCTCGGCGACCTGGTCCATGTCGGGGAGGTGGTAGCCGAAGAGGCCGAGCGGCACGGCGAAGGCCTGGAAGCCAACGCGGAGGCCCGCCTCGGCGAGGCGCATCGTGGCGAGGCGCTTGGCGACGCCGAACTCGTCGAGGCCGGCGAGGCCGTAGAGGCTGTCGTCGGCGCCGCGGAGATCCCGGCGCTCGCGCGTGTCGCGGGCGTTCTCCCAGATGTTGTAGAGGAGCCACGCCGTCGTGAGCTGGATGTCGTTCTCGCCGCCCTCGCTCTCGAGGAAGCGCTGGAGGGCGTAGTTGCCGTCACCCTCGGTGGTCATGGCCCAGAACTCGCCGATGATCGACGTCTTGGCGCGCGGACGAAGCTTGTCGACCTCGACGCCTTCGATCACCTTGCGGGCCTTGTAGAGGGCGAGGAAGACGTTGGTCTTCTCGAAGAGCGACGCGTAGAGGATCTTCTTCGCGCTCTCGACCGCGATGTTGGTCGCGCCGGGCGTGACCTCGTAGGGGCGCACGCGGTACGCGAGGGCGTTGAGCACGTCGCCGCAGACGATGGCCTTGATGATGGCGATGAAGAACGCCGGGTTCATCTCCAGGCCGACGTCGTCGCCGGTGGCCTGCGAGAGGCCGCCGGTCTGCTGGAAGAGCATGACGCGGAAGCCGTCGAAGCCCGCGTCGCGGAGGGCCTTGCGGTACTCGGTCACGTACATGCCGAAGCGGCACGGGCCGCAGGCGCCGGCGGTGACGAACACGTAGTTCTTGATGATGTCCGCGGCGGGGATGCCGTCCTTGTCGCGGAGATCGATCAGGTGCTTCACCAGCGATCCGACGGTGAAATACGTCGGGTTGCACTGCCCGCGGTTGCCGAACTCCTTGCCCGTCTGCAGGCCTTCGTTGTTGCTGACGCCGAAGTAGTTGACGTTGTAGCCGAGGCCGCGGAGCGCGCCCTCCGTGAGGAAGTCTTGCGCCGCGGTGAGCCCGCTGATCAGCAGCGTCACGTTGGCGCGCTCGCTCTTCTTCATCACCGGCTTGAGCATGCTGTCGACCCATTGCCGACGCTCCGCCTTGATGCCGAGGCGCGCGCGCTCCGACTCTTCGAAGGCCTTGAGCTCCGCTTCGACGTCGACGTCGTCGGCGATCTTCTTGCTGGAGACGAGCGGAAGGCTCCGCTTCTTGCTGCTGCTATCGAGGCTGTGATCGATGGACATGGCGAGATCCTTCCCTTATCTGGCGACGGACGCGTTGGCGTCCACGGGCTTC
>JBDTXR010000356.1:0-9717 GCA_040006075.1 Byssovorax sp.
CGCGTTGGGGAGCGAGGTGCAGAAGCCCGCGGCGCGCAGGTACACCGCGGCGGCTGCGCCGGAGGACGTCTTGAAGCCCACGGTGAGCGGGATCCTCGGATCGAGGCCCTCGGGCACCGGGAAGCACGCGCCGTCGGCCGGGCTCACCACGACGAGCCTGGCGTCGAAGGCCACCGTCGTGGGCCCGGCGTCGGGCGTCGACGCCACGGTGTCGCTGCTGCAGCCGGACGCGGCGAACGGGGCCGACGCCGCCGACGCGGCCAGCACTGCGGCAAGAGAGATGCGTCGGGCCGTCTTCATTGCGGGCGTTCTAGCCCACGAAGCACCGGGCGCAAAAGGCAGAATCACATCCCGGCGCAACGGTCGACCAGCACGTAGCCGTAGCGCGCCGAGCACGCGAGCTTCGGATCGGCGTCGTTCACGAGGCTCGTGCAGTCGAACTGCATGTACGTCTTGCCGGCCTCGATGCCCTGCGCGGTGCCGGGGGCGAACTGGAACACGCACGGCGCCGCGGCCGGGCTGGTGTACGTCGCGGCCCCGGCCGGATCCTTGAACGAGATGGTCCCGGTGGTGCTCATCCCGCTCGACGAGACGTCCTTGAACGTCAGCGACTGCGCGCCCTTCTTCAGCGTCCCCGAGGCCGAGAAGCCGCTGCCGTTCGCCGTGACCGAGCACACCACGCTCGCGCCCTCCCAGCCGTCGGTCTCGAGCGTCGGCGGCGTGAGCTTGGAGTTGCCGAGGTCGACATGGACGTTGCCGACCGGGCACGTCTGGTCGGTCGACGCGTAGATCTCCACGTTCACCGCGCCCTCGGGCGCGGTGGGGCTCGGTCCGTCGCCGCTGCTGCTGGATCCGGCCGTGGTCGCCGTGTCGCCGGAGCAACCGAGCAGCCCGGCGGGAAAGGCGAAGGCGAAGGCGACGAGCGAGGCGAGGCGCATGGAACGAACTTGTTCTCGATCCCGAGGTCGCGCGTCAAGCGCCATCGGCGGCGGGCCGCTGCCCCTCGCGGCGCGGCGCGTGCGGGAGTAAGGTCGCCGGGTGACGCGCCATCAATCAATCCAGGACAAGCTCGCGGTCGCGCTCGCGCCGACCCACCTCGACGTCGAGAACGAGAGCCGGATGCACAACGTCCCTGCGGGCTCCGAGACCCACTTCAAGGTGGTCGTCGTCAGCGAAGCGTTCGAGGGGCTCGGCCTCGTCGACCGCCATCGTCGCGTCAACGCCGCGCTCGCCGATGAGCTCCGGAGCGGCCTCCACGCGCTCACGATCCGCGCGCTCACGCCCGCGCAGTGGAGCGCCGAGGGCGCGGCCGGCTTCCAGTCGCCGCCGTGCCTCGGCGGATCGAAATCCTAGCCGGGCGCCCCCAGGTGGACCTCACCCTCGCGCTGATCACCGATCTCCACTTCGGCCCCGAGGCCTCGTTCGGCGGCAAGCTCCGCAAGCTCACCGCGCAGGCCGCGCCGCTCGCGCGGGCCTTCGTCGCGCGCGTCAACGCCGAGGTGAAGCCCGACCTCGTGGTCAACCTCGGCGACGATCTCGAAGACGAGTCGCCCGACGCCGATCGCGCCCGCTACAGCGAGTGCCAGAGCATCCTCCGCGGCGCCGCGGCCGAGCTCGTCAACGTCGCCGGCAACCACGACACCGTGCACCTCACCGAGGCCGATCTCCGCTCGATCTGGGGGCGCGACGGCGAGCTCTACTACGCGATCGATCGCGGCGGCTTTCACCTCGTGGTCCTCCACACCCGCGAGCGCAAGGATCACGACGTCTCGCTCGGCGAGGCCCAGCTCGCGTGGATCGCGGCCGATCTCGCGGCGAGCCCGGGCCCGACCCTCGTGCTCATGCACCACAGCGCCGCCGATCAGGATCTCACCGGCAACCGCTGGTTCGAGGGCAGCCCGCACATTTGCCTGGTGCGCGAGCGCCGCGCGCTCCGCGCTTTATTCGAAGCCCACGGCGACGTCCGCGCCGTCTTCAACGGGCACCTGCACTGGAACCACCTCGACGTGATCAATGGCATCCCGTACGTCACGCTCCAGAGCCTGATCGAGAACCTCGACGACGACGCTCCGGGTCGTCCGGCGGCGGCTCACGCCATCGTCCGCGCCTCGAAGAAGCGGATCGTGGTCGAGGTGATGGGCGCCGAGCGCGCCCGCTACCAGTTTGATCACCGGAAGGCGTAGAGCCGGCCGTCGGCCGAGCCCACGTACACCGTTCCATCGGGCGCGATCGCCGGCGACGAGAAGACCACGCCCCCTGTTTTGTAGGCCCAGCGCTGCGATCCGTCGGGCGCGATGGAATAGAGCGTGCCGTCGTCGGAGCCCACGAACACCGTGCCGTCGGCGGCGATGGCCGGCGACGACGCCACCGCGGCGCCGGTGAGAAAACGCCAGCGCAGGCGGCCATCCGGCGTGAACGCGTAGACGCTCTTGTCGGCCGATCCGACGACGATCGTGCCGTCGGGGGCGAGCGCGGGCGACGACTGGATCGGGCCCGAGGCCATGTACGTCCAGCGCAGCTTCCCGTTCGCGGCGAAGGCGTAGAGGCGGCCGTCGTCCGAGCCGAAGTACATGGTCCCGTCGGGCCCGAAGGCCACCGACGAGCGCACCGGGCCCGCGGTCTCCAGCGATCCCGCCACCTCGCCGTCGGTCTTCACGGCGTAGACCTGCGCGTCGTCCGAGCCGATGAGGATGGTCCCGTTCGGCGCGATCGCCGGCGTCGCCGAGATCCCGGCCTTCGTCTTCCACTGCCATCGCTCTTCCCCGTTCGGCGAGAACGCGTAGAGCACCCAGGCGTTCGAGCCGATGTAGATGGTCCCGTCCTTGGCCAGAGCCGGGGAGGAGAAGGCGCAGTTGTGCATCGGCGCGCTCCACTTCATCGCCCCGTCGCGGAGGGCGTAGAGGTGCGCGTCGAGCGAGCCGATGTACACGGTCCCGTCGCCGGCCACGGCGGGCGACGCGAAGATCGGCGCCAGGGTCTCGAAGCTCCACTTCAGCTTCCCCCGCGGCGAGACGGCGTAGAGCTTGTGATCGAGGGATCCGAAGTACACCGTCCCGTCGAGGCCGATGGCCGGCGACGACCAGATCTCGCCCTCGGCGCGGAACGTCCACTGGAGCGCTCCGCCGGCCGGCGCCGCGACGCCGTTGCGCCCGGTGTGCTGCGCGTCGTGGTGGAACATCGGCCAGTGCGGGAGCGCGTCGCCGCGCATGCCCGGGCCTTCGAATCGCGGATCGATGACGACCTTCCCATCGGCCGTCGCGCCGGCCGCGGGGCACGCGGAGTCTCCGGGGACGCACGCTGGCCGCGCGTCGTCGATCGCGCACCCGCCCGCGACCAGGAGCCCGACGATCGCGGCTCCGATGGTGGCTCCGATGGTGGACCGACCCCGGCCAGCAGTTCGATTGTGCATCGCGAGAGCCTCCGCTTTCCTCGTCTTTCCTGCTCCGACGGCGGCGGTTTCCGCGTAATGTCCGCGCCGCCATGGAGATCAAGACCGACGTCTCTCTCTCGTTCCCACGGGCCAGAATCTTCAAAACTTATCGCGACCGCCTCGAAGATATTGCCCCGCACCTCCCGAACATCCGCGCGATCAAGGTTTCTTCGCGGGAAGAGCGCCCCTCGGGCGACGTCTACCTGGTGAACGAGTGGGCCGGCGGCGGCGACATCCCCGCCGTCGCCCGGGCGATCCTCAGCGAGTCGATGCTGAGCTGGACCGACCACGCCACCTGGAAGGAAGCGACGTTCAGCGTCGAGTGGAAGACCGTGGTCCACGCCTTTCCAGGCGCCCTCGAGAGCTCCGGCGTCAACCGCTTCATCGAGACCCCCACCGGCACCATGATCCAGTTCCGCGGCACCCTGGTCTGCGACGCCTCAAAAGTCCCCGGCGTCCCCCGGCTCCTCGCCCGATCGCTCAACGGCACGATCGAGAAGCTCTTCGTCAGCAAGATCGCCGAGAACTTGGTCGCCGTCGGCCAGGGCGTCGGGAAGCTGCTGGCCGTGGACGACGCCGGCTGACGCTGGAACTCCTCGCGGGAGCGGCATTTTTTTGGTCTCATCGCCGGACGCGGCGCGGATTGGCTTACTGGCCGGCAACTGCTCGGCCCGCAGGAGGATTCATGAAGGCAATTGCAATGGGCTGGGGCCTGGCGGCGGTCGTCTGCAGCACGGCGATTGTGCTGGGCGGCGGCTGCGGGACCGATGTCGCCACGTTCCCGAGCGGCAGCGCCTCGGGGTCGGGCGACTCGACGGCGACCGGCGGGATGACGACCGGATCCAACGGGACCGGCGGCGCGGGCGGCGCGGGAGTCGGCGGAGCGCCGATGACCACCGGAGCGTCGATGTCGAGCGGCCTGACCACCAGCAGCGGATCGTCGATGACGAGCGGATCCGGGATGTCGAGCTCGGCCAGCGGCGGTGTGGCGTGCCCCTCCTCGCCCAACGACACCATGTGCGCGGCCTGCGCGAAGACGAAATGCTGCGCTGACTACAACGCTTGTGTCGCGGACCCGAGCTGCGTCTGCTGGTCGCTCTGCCTCGCGCAACCGGGCGCGGATCAAACGTCCTGCGGCATGAAGTGTGGATTCCCGAGCAACACCGCGGTGAGCTTTGGCACCTGCGTGAACGGTGGCTGTCAGCAAGAATGTGCGAGCGCCGGAACGTCCTCCGCAACCTCCTCGGGATCGAGCTCCGGCGCCTCCACGGGCACCGGCGGGAACCTTTGCAACCCTGCGCCCAACGATACGGCCTGTGCGACGTGCTCGAAGCAGCATTGTTGCGCCGAGATCGATGCCTGCCTCGCCAAGCCGAATTGCACCTGCTGGGTGGTGTGCTCGCAGCAGAACCCCAACAACCCCGCCCTGTGTTTCCAGACCTGTGGAGGACCGCCGGACCAGGAAACGAAAGACCTCGCTGCCTGCGCCCAGCAGCAGTGCGGCAACGAGTGCCCGTGAACGATCCGTGAGCGGGTGACCTTGTCCAACCCGCTCACGCTCGCGACCGCAGGCGAGCGCCGCGGCTCCGCCGATGCAGGCGTCGCGCCGCGGAGGGTCAGCACCGCTCCAGCCCGATGCTCCGGCGCGTGCATCCTTCTCGATCCCCATTCTCGATCCCCATTCTCGAACCGAATCTTCTTGACCTGAAATCGGTGCGTATGATTTCAATCGCGGCAAGGAGGTCACTCATGGCCGATACCAAGACATTCGACGGAAGCAAGTACTTGCAGGTCCCACGCCTCGACCTGCTCCAGGCGTTCTCGCTCGCGATTGCGCTGCTCAGCGCGGTCCCCAGGGATGCCGGCGCCGGCAGCCGCCGCGCCGCCAAGGCCCTTCGCGCCGCCACCGTCATTCTCCAGAAGCTCTGGAGCGCTCGCCAGCGCTCGCTCTCCACGGTCAAGACGGTGGACAAGGCCGCTGCCGACAACCGCATCGACGTGGCCTGGGGCGCGCTCAAGATGCGTATCAGCGGTTGCGCCATGCTCCCGCAGGCCGCCTCTCCGCGGGTCGCGATCGCCGAGGTGCTCGAAAAGAAGCTCTTCCCCGCGGGCATGGCCTTCCTCAAGGCCCCGATGGAAGCCGAGTGGGCCGTCAGCGACGAGCTGATTACCCGCATCGACAACGACAAGCTCGCGGCCGAGATCGACGACGTCGCCGGCCCCGAGTACCTGGTCGAGATCCGCGCGGCCCACATCGCGTATGGCGAGGCCCTTGGCATCACCAAGGCCCATGTCGTCGCCAACGACGTCGCCGCGCTGCTCGAGCCCATGCGCGCCGTCATCAGCGCGATTGGAGATTATGCCCTCCAGATCGTCGCGACCGTCGATCGCAGCGATCCGGCCACCATCACGGCCGCGAAGAACGCGCTCCTGCCCTTGGATCGCTACCGCGAGAACGCCGCCCGCCGCTCCGCCAAGGGCAGCAAAGCGGTCGTGGCGGATCCCACCCCCGAGGCCACGCCGGAGACACCGATCCCGGAAGTCCCCGATCTCCCCACGAAATAAGCGAAAGCCACCTGCTCGCGGCGCGGGATCCACCGCGCCCGGAGGCGGCGAGGGTTCCGGGAGGCACGACCCCTCGACTTGTAGAAGGTTCGAGCCTCCTGGAGGTCCGATGCCCCTCGGATTGTAGAAGGTTGGTGCCTCCGGGAGGCAAGCGACCCTCCGGTTGTAGAAGGTTCTGGCCTCCGGGAGGCCCGGGCCCTGCGCCTTGTAGAAGGTTCCGTGCGGGAGAAGGCGCTCCAGACCATCCACGCAGCCCACCGGTAGACACGAACCTCACCGGTCGCCTAGAGTCGCGCCTGGATGAGAAAGAAACTCGCCAGGCTCAACGCGGAGCTGACCCTGCTCTCGGCGGCCGTTCGTCATCTCCGCGACGCGGAGCACCTCGCCGACGCGTCGAGCCCGCGCTGTTCGCTCGATCAGGCCTATCACCTCGCCGGATTTGGCCCCGAATGCGCCCGCAAGGCGGCGATCGCGGCGTCGTGGGCCAACAAGCCTCTCGGCCACGATCTGGGGGACGACGCCGAGCTCGTGCTCGAGCTGGCCGTCGCGCTCAATTCGTCCGCCTCGCGGTACGAGGTGCGCGGCTGGGAGGTGGTCTATCCCGCTCTGGCCGCCTGGAGGCCCGACTGTCGTTACCAGGCGACAGGCACGTCGTCGCGCTCCCGGACGGAGCCTTTGCTCCGCGAGGCGTGGCTCGCAGCGACCGAGATCATGGCCGCGATGTGGGCCGACGGCCGCGTCGCGCTGGAAGCCCTCCAATGATGACCTTCGACCGCGTGCTGCCGGAGCTGCTCCGGCTGTGTGAAGCGGATCCGGCGTTCGATCCCGCACACGGCGTCGAGCGAGCTTGCGTGGTGCGCGATCCGCATGGGCGGGTGCGGCTCGTGCTCGCGCCACGCCATGGGCAAACCCAGGCGATGGTTCACGAGCTGAAGGCCCGGCTCGAAGCCGCGCTCGCCACGCAGCTCGAAGGCTTCTTCGCGGCGCCCATTCTCACAACGCAGGACGAGAGTCCGGGCGGCAAGGTCGCTCGCGCTTTGCTGGAGAAGGCCGAGGCCTGGACGGACGCGGCGTACGAGGATGCCGCGCACGGCGGCGAGGTGAGGCCGCCCGAAGGGCGCTGGCTCCTCATGGAACGCCGGATCACGAAGCAGGGCTGGCTCGATGCCAGGGAGGCCAAGGCGCCCTGGCCGCTGAGTGCCCACCAGCCGCCGGTAGTCACGTTTTATTCGTTCAAAGGCGGAGTGGGCCGCACCACCGCGCTCGTCTCCTGCGCCCTCCAGCTCGCCGAGCAGGGGAAGCGCGTCGCCGTTCTGGATCTGGATCTCGAGGCTCCAGGCCTTGGGCCTCTGCTCGGCGTCGATACCAATCGTGGGATCCTCGATGCGATCGTCGATCATCTCGCGACCGGGCGAGTCGACCTCGATGAGCTCCATACCTCGCCTCGGAATCTCGGCCCGGAGGTCGCGGACCTGATCGACGTTTTCCCCGCCGGTACGCTCGACCACCGGTTCCTGGAGAAGCTTTCGCGGCTCGATTTCTCCGCCGCGGATCCCTGGGGTGATGCGGAGTCCGTGCCGGTCCACACGGCGCTGCGGGCGCTGCTGAAGAAGATCCGCCACGATCTGTCGCCCGACTACATTCTCCTCGACGCTCGCGCCGGCCTTCACGACATCGCCGGCCTGTCGCTGCACGGGCTCGCGCACGTCGATGTTCTGGTGACGCGCGCCTCGGAGCAAGCGTATCGAGGGCTCAATCTGACGGTGCAGGCGCTCGGCCGTCGCACGCCTGCGGACAAGCTCCGTTGTGTCACCGTCCACGGCTTCGCCCCGCCCGATCCGACGCTGCCGGAGGGCGCGGCGGAGGCCGCCGAGATCCGTGATCGGGCCTATAAGATTTTCTCGGAGCATGTTTACAAGCAACTGGACCAGAATGACGTTCCCGCGGAAGACGATCAGACCGGCGGTCACTGGCCCTGGGCCCTCAAGCGAAACTCGAACCTCGACCGCTTCGGATCCATTGCCTCGGTGCTGCCCGACCTGCGCACCGAGCAGCATGCCAGATTGCTCCGCCGGATCGTGGAGCTGTGTTTGCCGGAGAGCTCGACGCCGGACGCCGAGAGCAAGTCATGAACCTCGAAGAGCGAAGGCGATGCCTGGAGGCCATGACCGCGCTCGCCCACCGCGAGGCGGAGAACGCCGCCGGCATCGAGCGCGTCTTCCTGCCGCTGCCCGCGCACCGCCTCGCGCTCCGCCCCGAGATTGTCGTGGTGTGCGGCAGCCGAGGCGCCGGGAAGAGCGCCTTTTTCAAGCTACTCGGGGAGCTTCGAACCACGGATCGCATCCGGGCCTATCTGGACGATCCGCGCATCCCGGAGGCGACGTGGATGGAGGCCTTCGCGCAGTCGATGCACCACCCGTCCGAGGCGATCCTCGACACGTTTGCCGAAGGCCGAGGCGAGGACGCTCTGCGCGCCTTCTGGATGGCCCACTTGCTCTTGCGCATTGCGGAGGAGCGCCCGGGGCTCGTGGAGCCTCCGGCCGACCTCCAGGCAATGTGGACGAGCCATCGCGGCGATCCGGAGCGGTGGGTCCCGCTCGCGCAGGAGCGCCTCGGCGCGGTCGCGACCGGGCTTGATCAGGTGGAGCGTGAGCTGGGTAAGCGCGGGCAGATGGTGTTTGCGACCTACGATCACCTCGACCGGATTGGCACGTTCAACCCGCTCATCCGGCGTCGCTATGTCGCGTCGTTGCTGGCGCTCTGGCTCTCGCTCTCCAACCGCTACCAGAAGCTTCGCGCCAAGATCTTCCTCCGCGAGGATCTGCTCGACGCGGCGGGCCTGGCCTTCACGGACGCAAGCAAGCTCCGGGCTCGCTCGGTGAGCCTCGACTGGGACATCGAGTCTCTGTATCGGGTCACCGTGCGCCAGATGGCAGGATCGTCGCCGGATCTCCGCGCCTGGCTCGACGAGATCAATCACGGCCTGGTGCTGGAGGCGAAGCCTCCTGTCGGCTGGATGCCCGGACCCATGCCCGAGCCCGTGCAGAAGGCCTTTGCTGACCGCGTCGCCGGAGAGGTGATGGGCGCGGGCGTGACCAAAGGCTATACCTATCGGTGGATCCCGAACCACCTTCGAGATGGCCAGGGCCGGATTGTCCCCCGCTCTGTCCTCGTTCTCTTCGGCTACGCTGCGAAGGAAGCGCTCCAGCATCCTCTCGAGTCGGGGCCTCAGCTGCTCGCGCCGCGGGACCTGTCCGTCGCGATGAACGAGACCTCGAAGGACCGCGTCGGAGAGATCAGCGAAGAGTACACCCCGGCCATGCGCCTGAAGCAGCTCGCGGGGATGGTGCTCCCGATCCCGCCCGAGCAGGTGATCGCGCGAGTCGGAGAGCCGGTGGAGGGGGAGCCGCCCGGCCTCACCAGGGATGGGCGCGCCGTGCTCGACGAGCTCGTTCGGCTCGGGGTGGTCACCATTCGCTCTGACGGTCGAGTCGACATGCCCGACATCTACCGCTTCCAGTTCGGCGTTCTGCGCAAAGGCGTCGTCACCCGCCCGCGCTGACGCGGCTCCACATTTCCCGTCGTGTTTTCCCGAGCACCGTGGTGGACTGTCGGTGATCTCCCCGTGCTGGCCCTCCTGCGCACATCGCTGTTCACACTCGTGCTGGTGCTCGCGTCCCCCGCGCGCGCCGAGCGCCCTCACGCCGCGCTGACGCTCGACT